>JBBPZJ010000561.1:0-21372 GCA_038199395.1 Chitinophagales bacterium | reverse complement strand
TTCTGAAAAACAGGAACGTCAAACATGGTCCTTTTGCCGTTAAAATATTCAATCAGTTCCTCTATACACCGATATAGCAGTGCATTAGACCCAAGTGTCTTTTCGATATGAATTTCATTGGCAACAAATGCGACTTCATTAATATGATCTTCTGTTCCGCCAACTTTTAAAAGCCCCAGCGGAGATTGGTAATATGTACAAGTATTATCATTCATTTTATCCTATTCTCCGACCGTTTTCTACAGGTCGTTCCGGTTTCAATAATATTACCTCATTATTTGCATCATATACTCCAAGCACCAGGCATTCGCTATACATGTTTGCAATTTGCTTCGGTGGAAAGTTCATTACTGCTACTACCTGCTGGCCCAGCAATTGCTCTTTCGAATAATGCTTTGTAATTTGTGCCGAAGACTGTTTTATTCCCGATGCACCAAAATCAATTTTCAATTGATAAGCCGGCTTTCGGGCTTTAGGAAAATCGTTAACTTCAACAATTGTTCCTGTTTGAATGTTAATCTTTTCGAAGTCTTCCCAGGAAATCATTGAAACAATTTTTTAAAAATCAAATCTAAACAACAAAAAGTATGAAAAGAAATGCAACTGCCGTTTGGAACGGTTCCGGTAAGGATGGAAAAGGAACTCTAAGTACCCAAAGTACTGTTCTTAACAACACACAATATTCATATAAGTCACGTTTCGAAGACGGCGTTGGAACGAATCCTGAAGAGTTAATGGCTGCCGCTCATGCAGGTTGTTTTACAATGAAGTTGAGCTTTGTGCTGGGTGAAGCAGGCTTTACTCCGGAGAAAATTGAGACAACTTGTGCGATTGCTCTCGAAAACGGAGCTATTACCACTTCTGAATTAAAAGTTACCGCTACCATTCCCGGTATCAGCGAGGATGAATTTCAGAAATGTGCCCAAAACGCAAAAGAAAACTGCCCGGTAAGCAAAGCATATAGTGCTTTGAATATTTCAATGGAAGCTAAGCTTGATTAAATCAGTTCGATCTTCGGATACATTTATTTCAAGTATAAGTAATGAACTAATAATATTAATACAAACAAAAGCCGCTGAGTTATTTCAACGGCTTTTGTTTTAGATTTTTTGATAAGGTTGTCGTTGTTCGTTTGCATCATTTTAATCTTATGCAATTCAGGTCATGCAGACTTGCCAATGCTTTCTAGTTTCGACTTTCTACTTTTCACTTGTTTTAATCTTCTAACAAATTACTCAGGCTTATCAGCTCTTTATACTTGTAGTCATATTTCGGGCTTTTAAAGCATTTAGCCAACTCTTCCAATTGAATTTGAATAATACGCTTGTGCGATAGCGGTTTAAAATAAAACGGGGTGATAGGTACAGAAATACGCTTGAAATAGGCTTCCATGTCCTTATGAGAGAAAATCTGACCGTTGATAGCATCAATATAAAAATGAATTTTCTGTTGTGGGTTTGCGTCAATTAACAGGTCGTAATCATTGTGAAAGTAAGCAAGAATAAATTGACGTGGTATGTTGATTACTTTCACATTTATATCGAGCAACTCACATAAAAGCAAGTACAATATACCATTGCTGAGTGCATTTCCTTTTTTGCTTTCTATAACCTTATGTATAAAAAAATCATCAGGGTTATTGTAACCCATTTCTACACCTTTGAGGTTGTAATAATTGTAAACTATGCTTGAGATTACGTTAGCCTGCTCTAGTGAGGTTAAAAAGCTATTTAACTCTAGCCAAACATTACGACGTATTCTTTCAAGTTCCTGCAAAACGGGGGCTGTTGCGAGTTCAGGGTATTGAAATTTTGCGACTAGCAGCGAGCCAAAAAGCAAATCGTGATAAGGATTGTTTTTCCAGTCGGAAAAATCTTTGTTTAAATCAATAAAATGAAGCTTGTGAATAAGTAATTCAATGCGCTCCTGTACTTCTTCGCTTAACGTATTTTCCCACAGATTTTCAAGATTTGGAATTATGCTGCGGCCATAATCAACAATGCGGTTAGATACTGTTGAAAATACCTCCTGGTCAGGATCATCAATCAGGGAAAACAACGCTGAAATTTCCCGGGTTTCATTCATAATCTACATTGATAGTATAATTAATTTTGGCTACTTTTCTATTCTTTATCCCGACATCAAACTACGGAATTTTTCTGTAATTCTCCAAAGAGAAGTTGTTAGACTATGTTGATTAAAAAAAAACAAACTATACCTCTATCTTTTAATCTGTTTGTTTATATTTTAGCAATATTTATGTAAATGAAAAAACTTCTAATAACATTAGCCTTACTATTTTATAACGTCACCGTTCCCTTGCCGCTTTCCCAGTATCAGAGCCGGGAGTAAGTGCAGTATCTAAGCCTGGCGATCGCAAAGAAAAAGTGGCTATGCAGGCCATGGAAAATGTGACAGTAGAAGACTACGACGAGGTCACGTAAAAAGTTGAATTTTTGGCAGCGATTTTTTTTGCAATTGAAAAAAAAACTCGTCGTTCATGAGTTCCTTACTCCATGTGGGCCATCAAATTTTAAGATATGGGGTTTTTTAATGGGTTTAGCGTATGGGCCATTTGGTCTGTTAGCTGCTTATCTTGTTTCTAAGAACAGAAATTTTAGAACCTCTGCATGGTTAAGCTTTAAGATCTGGTTATTAGTGGCTACTTGTATTGCTTTTGGTGATTTTTGCACTTGCCGTAGGTAAGTTTAAATAAAATATGGCGAATTAGATAGAAACATCAAAAAACGGAAGTCGCAACTTCCGCTTTGTCTATAGTACGAAATAAAGTTTTACCTAATATTAAGAAGCAATTTTTTTAGACGAAGTTTTTTTTGCTGCTGTTTTCTTCCCTGCCGTTTTCTTCGCTGCAGCTTTTTTAGTAAAAGCATTCGGCACCTGTGTCTCAATCATTTTCTTTACTTCTTCCAGCGAAATCGTGGCTAGTTCTTCTGCAGTATATTTTCCTTTTTCACCTTTGCCAATCACTTTCAGCATTTTTTTGCCAAACCTGATGAAAGGGCCCCAACGACCATTTTCTATAGATATTTTTTCTGCAGGCCATTGTTGTATGTACCTGTTGGCTTCTTTCTCCAGCTTTTTTTCTATTAGTTCTTCGCAATCTTTCTGAGTGAGGTGATCAAAGTTGTATGCTTTAGGAACATTTATAAAAAGGTCGTCCCACTTAATAAAAGGCCCAAACCGGCCTTTGCCTTTGGTTACCGGTTTATCATCATATACCGCAATTGGAGCATCTGCCACTTGCTTTCCGCCAATTACTTCTATCGCACGGTCCATATCAACGGTTAGTGGATCTTCACCCCGTGGAAGCGATATAAATTCTTCACCCCAACGTACATAAGGTCCAAACCTTCCGACATTTACAGCTACTTCTTTACCCTCATATTCGCCCAATACCAATGGAAGCTTGAAAAGTTCCATTCCCTCATCCATTGTTATTGTCTCAATACTTTGATCTGCTTTTAATTTGGCGAAACGAGGTTTTTCTTCGGGAATATTAGAATCTCCGATTTGAACCATCGGGCCGAAACGTCCCATTCTGGCAATTACTTTTTTTCCTGTTTCCGGTTCTGTACCTAAAACCCTTTCACCCTTTGCTCTCTCTGCTTTTTCAAGTGTTAATTCAATATTGTTGTGGAAAGGTTTGTAGAAGCCATCAATCATATTACTCCACTTCATTTTGCCCTCAGCTATTTCATCAAACTCTTCTTCTATCTTGGCTGTAAATCCATAATCCATCACACTTTTAAAATGTTGCTTTAAAAAGTCTGTTACAACCATTCCTAAATCTGTAGGAAATAACTTCGACTTTTCGGCACCCGTATTTTCTGTAATAATTTCTTTTTTTAGGGTATTGTCTTTTTTCAGACTTATTACATTTACGTCTCTTTTCACCCCTTCCTTATCCCGCTTCTCCACGTAATTACGCTTCATAATGGTGGTAATGGTAGGTGCGTATGTAGATGGACGACCAATACCTAATTCTTCCAGCTTCTTCACCAAAGATGCCTCAGTGTATCTTGGAGCGGGGCGAGTGAAGCGCTGTGTTGCCCTCATCTCTCTAAAGTCAAGTACCTGTGCAACTCTGAGGGGAGGGAGGACACCTTCACCATCTTCTTCTCCATCCTCATCGTCTCTACCTTCATTGTACACTTTTAGAAAGCCATCAAACTTCATTACCTCACCGGTTGCGGTCAGTACTTCTTTATTTGTCGAAATATCGATTTTTGCGGTAGTCTTCTCAAATGCAGCATCACTCATTTGCGATGCGATAGTTCTTCTCCAGATTAATTCATAAAGCCTGCGGCCTTCTTCGTCATCTGCAGAATGATTTTCCATGTATGTGGGACGAATAGCTTCATGGGCTTCCTGGGCGCTCGAATTCTTGTTTTTGTATTCACGAGGCTGGTAATATTTGTCGCCGTAACTGCTCTTGATTTCTGCCTGTATTGCCTGCATGGCAGTTTCACTCAGGTTAATGCTGTCGGTACGCATATAGGTAATCTTCCCGCTCTCATACAATCTTTGTGCGATTAGCATTGTTTTACTAACGCCGTACCCTAATTTACGGCTGGCTTCCTGTTGCAGGGTGGAGGTGGTGAAAGGGGCGGCGGGTGTACGTTTAGCCGGTTTTACTGTTATGTCTGTTACCTTATAAATGGCCTCTCTACAGCTTTCTAAAAACTGTTGAGCAGTTTCCTGTTGTAAAATTCGTCCAGGTCCTTCAGCTTTAAAAGTTACCTGTTTGCCGTTGATGTCGTTGGCAGAAAATAGCACCTCAATCTTATAACTGCTTTCTGTTGCAAAAGTATTGATCTCCCTTTCACGTTCAACAACCAACCTCACAGCAACACTTTGCACACGACCTGCGCTCAGGCTACGCTGCATGCCTATTTTCCGCCATAATACAGGACTCAGTTCAAAGCCCACCAACCTATCCAGCACCCTGCGTGCCTGTTGAGCATTTACCAAATCCATATTTATAAGACGCGGGTTTTGAACTGCTTTTCTAATGGCCGGAGCAGTAATTTCGTGAAAGACAATCCGCTTGGTGATTTTAGGATCGAGGCCAAGCTCTTCAGCAAGATGCCAGCTAATGCTTTCTCCTTCGCGGTCCTCATCCGATGCAAGCCACACTTCTTTTGCTTTTCGTGCCAGTTGCTTCAATTCTTTTACCATCTTTTGTTTTTCCTCCGGCACCTTATAACGAGGCTTGTAATTGTTATTTAAATCAATACCCATGTCGTCTTTCTCAAGATCCCTGATATGACCGTAACAACTTTTTACCTCGAAATCGCCACCTAATATTTTTTCAATTGTTCTTGCTTTTGCCGGAGACTCCACTATCAATAAATTCTTGCTCATTCTGGTGTTTTAAGGTTTTGGATACAAGCTGGAAACCTTTTTTCAGCCTTATTCCCTATACAACTGAAACAAGTTGCTTACTCTTTTTTTGCCGGTATTTATTCGCAAACAAACCTGCTTCAATCGTTGCAATATTACAGTATAAGTTGAAATAGCAAAATTTTTGATACGTTAGCGCTGGTTTCCAAGCCATGCTAACATATTTTCCAGGTATAAAAACGGTAATTGTTCCTCCACAGTTGTTCCAATAATCTTTTTTATTATCCTTGAATTACAAATAAGCTTGATAGAAAAGCTACTTACGGAAGTTTCTATAAATAGGTATTTCATTCTTTCTATTAATGACCGAAATTAGGATGAGTTTAAGAGCGGGAAGTTTTATAATTTGTTCGGCTTTTGTTCATTCATTATGTTTGGTATACGCCGGGTTAACTCAACTTTTTAAAAATGGAAGGAATAGTTATTGCTGATTTAGGGTTGAAAAAATTAACATGGGTACTTCGCTTCACTTTGTCGGGATGTCTGGCAGCCTTCGAAAAAATTCGTTTAACACATCGGTCTTGTATGCGTGCACATCTTTATTACCCGTTGATGTTACCCTTGAGATTGCTTCGATAGCAGATATCCCTTTATATAATGCGGACATGGATCTGCCTGCTGTTTCAGAACGTCCGGTTGCTGTTAGCCGATTCAGAGATATTCTTGCAAAGGCCGATGCTTTTGTAATTGTTTCGCCTGAGTATAATTATTCCATTCCCGGTGTTTTGAAAAATGCGATTGATTGGGCATCAAGAGGCGCTGATTCTCCTATGGCTAATAAAGCGGTGGCCTTAATGGGAGCAACAGGCGGAATGTGGGGCACCAATAAAATGCAGGTAGCTTTCCACCCGGTTTTTCAGTTTCTTAATATGCGTTCAGTATATAAGCCTGAAATACTGATTAACCAGGCTAATAATAAAATTGACGAAAATGGAAATTTTGTTGACGTGCCTACAAAAGAACTGATGAAAAAGCAATTGCAGGCATTAAAAGACCTGGTACTTCAATTAAGAGCAGCGAGATAAATTAAACTTTAGAATGCCTAAACTAAGTGCAGGAATATTAGTATTTAAATTGATTGATAAAAAACTCTTTGTTTTGCTCGTTCACCCTGGTGGTCCTTTTTGGAAGAACAAAGATGAAGGAGCGTGGAGTATACCAAAAGGTGAGTACGAAGAAGGAGAAGATGCCTTATTAGCAGCAAAGAGGGAATTTAAAGAGGAGACAGGAATTGATCTGCCGGCAGGAGAGTTTATACCTTTAACACCTGTTAAAATAAAATCGGGTAAAGTAATTACGGCATGGGCTATACACGCAGAGTTAGGAGTTACTTTCATTCAAAGCAATCAATTTGAAATGGAATGGCCGCCACGATCAGGCAAGAAACAATTATTTCCGGAAGTTGATAAAGCAGAATGGTTTTCTATAGAAAAGGCACAAACAAAAATTAATAGCGGGCAGGCTGCTCTTTTAATGGAGTTATCAGGGGTTGCAGATAAGTAGATGGCAGATCATGCTTCATCTTCTTCCAATTCAGTCTTTATTTCTTCTGAAAGCGTTATCAGAACTTTATCTATCCTGTTGCCATCCATATCAATTATTTCAAAACGAAACCCTTTCCATTCCAGTGTTTCGCCCGTTACAGGTATCGTTCTTAATTGATGCAGAATAAAGCCTGCTACGGTGTTAAAATCATGTTCACCCTCGTTCATATATTCAGTCTTCTCGAAGCGGCTGAGGAAATCATAAAAAGGGATTTGTGCGTCGATTAAATAGGTACCGTCTTCTCTTTTTACTATTTCATAATCATCTTCATCCGATGGTCCTATGTCTCCTACAATTGCTTCCAGTATGTCGTTTAAAGTCATCATTCCTTCAACGCTTCCGTATTCGTCCACAATAAAACAAGAGGTTGCCTGCACCTTTTTAAACTTCTCCAGAACCTGGTAAACCGAGTTGTTTTCAGGAACAAATAAGCCGGGTTTCATAAGGTCTTTTAGAAAGACGCTATCCTCGGCAAGCAACACATCTTTAATAGAAACAATGCCTTTTATATTGTCTATCACTTCTTCACAAACCGGGTAAGTAGTATGTACTACTTCACGCATCTTTTGTTTAATGTCGGCTACTTTACAATTTACATCCATCCATACAATGTCGCTTCTATGTGTCATTAACGATGTAATATTTCGATCCCCCAGGTGAAATACTCTTTCAATGATCTCCTGTTCGGTTTCTTCAATTGCGCCGGTTTCTGTGCCTTCGTTTATAATCGCTTTAATCTCCTCTTCTGTAACGTGTGAATCATTCGGCGTTATCTTAAATAATTTGGAAATGAGATTAGTGCTTTTGCTGAGCAACCAAACGAAAGGGGATGCGATTTTCGAAATTAATTGCATTGGAGTAGATACCCATTTTGCAATTGCTTCAGGCCGTGATAAACCAACTCTTTTCGCAGTAAGTTCGCTTATCAACGACAAATAGGTTATACAAAAAACGACAATTGCAGTAGCAGTACTATTCTGGTATGGCTTCAACCAATCAAAATTATCTAAATAACTTACAAGTGCCTTTTTAATATTATCGCCGGAAAATATACCAGTTAAGATGGACATCAACGTGATACCAATTTGTACAGTAGATAAAAAGATATCGGGATTGTTAGCAAGCTTTAAGGCTTTTTTTGCCCGGTCATCTCCTTTGTTTCCCTGTACTTCGAGTCGTGTTTTGCGAGATGATACCACCGCAATTTCCGCCATTGCAAATACTCCGTTCAATAAGATCAACCCAAGAATTATAAAAACTTCCGTCATTTTATTTTGTTGCTGCAAAACTACGCATTCAACCTTGTTTATGATTATATTATAAAAAGGACGCCAATGAAGAGCGTGGCAATTATCTAATTGCGCTATCTTCGCCGCCTTTATGGTACAAACAAAAAGAATCGCAGTTATAGGTGCAGGTCCTGCCGGATTAACTGCTGCTTACCTTTTAAGTAAGGCAAATCAGGAGGTAGTTGTATTTGAAAAGGATCCTAAATACGTTGGCGGAATTTCACGAACTGAGTCTTATAAAGGATACAATTTCGACATTGGTGGTCACCGGTTTTTTTCCAAATCAAAAGAAGTAGAAGATTTCTGGACAGAAATTTTGGGTGATGATTTAATAGACAGGCCCAGAAGTTCTAGAATTTATTATAACAAGAAGTTTTTTGCTTACCCCCTGGCAGCGATGGAAGCCCTTACCAAATTAGGGGTTATTGAATCGGGCTTATGTGTGGCTAGTTACCTTAAGGCAAAAGCATTTCCTATAAAAGATCCTAAAAATTTCGAAGACTGGGTAACCAATCAGTTTGGCAAAAGGTTGTTCAATATCTTCTTTAAAACTTATACAGAAAAAGTTTGGGGAACGCCTTGTAAAGAAATATCTGCTGATTGGGCGGCTCAGCGTATTAAAGGCTTATCTCTTTCTTCAGCAATTAAGAATGCGATTTTTAAACCGAAGCATACAAGCGGAAATAAAGACAAAGTAATCAAAACACTAATAGACACATTCCGATATCCAAAATATGGTCCGGGTATGATGTGGGAAGTTTGTGTTGAGAAAATTAAAGGATTTGGTGGTGAAGTAAGGATGAATACAGGAGTGTCAAGTATTGAATACACTGATGGAAGCTGGAATGTAAGCCTGCAGAATGCGCCGCAGGAAACAGGTTTTGATTATGTTATTTCCTCCGCCCCAATAAGGGAACTTATACCTAATATTTATCCTAAAGTTTCTCCCAAAGCCCTGGCTGCTTCGCAGGACTTGAAATACAGGGACTTTTTAACAGTCGTTCTTATCATGAAAGATAAAAATGTATTTTCTGACAACTGGATTTACATTCATGATCCTTCAGTTACTGTTGGCCGGGTGCAGAATTTTAAATCGTGGAGCCCATACATGCTCCCTGATCCGTCTATGGCTTGTTATGGTCTTGAATACTTTTGTTTTGAAGGAGATGGTTTGTGGACAAGCTCAAATGAGACGTTGATTGATTTAGGTAAAAAAGAATTAGAGCAAATCGGGTTAGGTAAAGCTGTTGATGTTGTAGATGGTTATGTAGTTCGCCAACCTAAAGCCTACCCTGTGTATGATGCGGTATATAAGGATAACGTAGATGTGATAAAAGAGGAGCTGAAAAATTACCCGGGATTGTATCTCGTAGGAAGAAACGGTATGCATAAATACAACAACCAGGATCATAGTATGATGACTGCCATGCTTGCTGCAAAGAATATTGAAGCGGGGCAAGAGTTATTTGATTTGTGGAATGTAAACGGCGATGCTGAATATCATGAAAGCGGCGATAGAGGCGCTGAAGAAGGTGGAAGAATTGTGCCGGGAAAAGTGGAGCATACAAGTACAGCTCCTGCGAAATAGGATAGCGAAATTAGTTCGAATATGTAGAAGACCGGTAGAAATGCCGGTCTTTTTTTATAGTAAGTTCTGCTGAACAATGAAAATAATTTATGATTATTCTTCATTTTTCTTACCCAGATATTCATCAGTAAAGTGAGCTACTTTTTTTGGTTGAGCAAACTTTTCAGCATTATACTCTTTTGAATTGCCTCTTGCAATAGATAATGATGACCACTTGTCATTCAGCACCATTTTGCCTATAAATACTATCTGCCCTACATGGTACGGATAGTGCGCTAATTGCCTGTTTATTGCTTCGGTAACTGAATGCCCCATTTTTCTTATGTAGATGATAGTATTAACATTGTCATCTGTTATTTCCTTTAATGCGGTAAAGAGGCAACTCCAGCCTTCCTGCCACTTGCTTATTAATTCATCCCTGTCTTTTATGTCGTTTTCAAATTCGGCTTCCCGGTCACGCCATTCCTTTTCCCCGTCAGTGGTTAAAAAGTTAGTCCAGCGTGAAAGCATGTTGCCACAAAGATGTTTAACGATAGTTGCAATACTGTTACTTTCTTCATTGTACTGCCAAAACAATTGTTCATCTGTAAGCTGGGCAAAGGTTTTTTCACCAAGCAATTTGTAATACTCAAACTGCTTTTTAATGCTATCTAAATAATCGCTGGTCATTATTGAGGTGTTTAAATAATCAGATAGAATTTTTTACTTACCTAAATTTCGTAACGTTTTATTGTCTTTGCCACCCTTAAAAAACTTATCCAAAACTTGTTCAAATACTTGATTTGTTTCCAATGAACCAAATAATGTCATTGAAGATTTCAACTTCAAATCATCAGGACTTCCAAATATTCTATTTGCATCATTCGATGGCAGTTTCAGTAATTCGTTGCAAATTTCTATTAGTCGTTTGCCTAACACAGGATGCTTTAAAAATTCTTCCGCCTCGCTAATGTCTTTGATAGCATAATATTTAGAAGTCTCACTAAAACCAAGGCCTTGTACCTGGGGGAAGATATACCACATCCAGTGGCTTCGTTTTCTTCCATTTTTAATTTCTGATAACGCAATTTCGTAGTCTGATTCCTGTGCTTTAATAAACCTGGTGAGATTATTTTCTTCGGTCATATTGGTCTTGATTTTTTAAATAATGACCCCTCGGTAGCAATGTGCTAGGTGTCAAAAGTTATTATTTACCGTCCGTTGGCTTCTGCTGTTTGTTTCTTGTAATACTCCGCGTCCTTAATAAGAATAAGAAAAAGCAGCTAAAACTTTTCCTTCGTTAACATAGCTTCTAAATCGGTGTCATATAATGTAATAATTATGGCAGCATCTATCATTCTGGCGTGGCGATGTTTTATAGCCCCGAACTTTCTACGTCATGTGAGGCAAAGTCAATATCAATCGGATTATTCATGTTGGTATATTGGTTGTGATTGAAGCAATTGTTTGTCAGGTTAAAGCGGCTCGCACCTTGTCTTTATTAATTTTAGAGATTGGAATTTGATCTCCGTTGTCCAATAAAAGACTTCCACCGTCTTCTTTTATCCAGCTTTTCACAAACCGCCCATTTACCAGATGACTTTGATGAGTTCTAATGAAGCCGTACTGCTGCAAAATGTCCGAATATTCTTTCAAGGCTTTGGAAACTAAAATTTTATCTCCATTAATTAAATAGAAAAAAGTATAGGTATTAGCTGCTTCACAACGAAGAATAGTATCGACAACGACATATCTTATTTCTTTTTGTTGAGGTAAAGCAATTTTTACCGGCACTGTAACATCTTTTTTCAGGTGATTTAGCAAAAACTCTAATTGATGATTAGATTGTTTGCTTATGACTTTTACCTCTGCTTTAGCTACAGCACCGACAAGTTCATCAATATCTATTGGTTTTAAAAGGTAATCGAGTGCGGCGAACTTGATTGCGGGTATGCCATAGTAATCGAAGGCTGTTATAAAAATGACCTCAAAAGACTTAAATGCAACTTGCTTAAGCAAATCAAAGCCAGAGCCAGAGTCAAGTTGGATATCCAGCAATAAAAGATCTGGTTGGTGGAGGTCAATTAGTGCAATTGCTGCTTCTTTATTATTGGCAGAAGCAATTACCTTAACTGCAGGGCAATACCGTGATAACAACACTTGTAAATTCTCTGTATTAGCTGGTTCATCATCAACTATAATCGCACGCATAATTTATACCCATTGACTTAATGTAACTGTAACTGTTGTGTTCGAAGGTGTTGACTTTATGTCAAGAGTAATTGTAGCATCTTTATAAATACCGTTTAACAATGCCATCCGTTTTTTAGTAAGCGCTAACCCTAAACCATCACCTGCTTCACCTGGGTCAAACCCTTTTCCACTATCTGTTATAAATATAACTAAATCATGATCTTGTTGTGCCATGTGAATAGCTATAATACCATCTTCACCCAATTTCGCTACTCCATGTTTTACTGCATTTTCTACTATCGGCTGTAACAGCATTGCAGGAATTTCAATATTTGAAAAATCAAGTCGAGTATCAAGATCTATAGTGTATTTGAAACAGAAACGTAATTGCTCCATTTGCAAATAATCATCCAGAAGGGCTTTTTCGCCAGATAGGGTAACCAAATCATTATTATTCAATACACTCCTGGTCAGCCTTGCAAATCTGGCAAGGTACCTGTTTGCCTGGTCAGGCTCATTTCGGTTCATTAAATTTTGTATTCCGGACAAGGCATTAAACATAAAATGCGGATTGAGTTGTGACCGCACTGCGCTTAATTGCAATTGTGCATAATCCCTTTGTTGCTGCTCTGCCAGCAGCTTATTGTTATTGGTTCTTTTATTCAAATAAATAGCCGAAATAGCAATAGCACCTATAGCAATTATTATAATCGCAATCCATACCAACAAGTCTTTTTTAGAAAAAGTGGTTGCTGATTTTAAAACAGTAAAATGAATTTTTGAGGCCATTGCCGGAAAGGACTTAGCATAATTACTGGACGATAATCTGGGTATAATGGAAATTTCGTATTCTCCGGGGGTGGTAAAGTAGGGAGCCTCTATTACTAAGTCGGGATATACAGTAAAGTTCCGCCCTCTAAAATATCCATAATTCCAATTATTAGAAATGTGTAAATTTTGACCTGATCCTAATTTCTTTAAATACACATGATAAATAAAAGTCAGATCAGACGGTTTGATGGCGAGTAGAATACTGTTAACATTTACAGTATCATGAATTTTGAATGTAAAACCGTCTTTCTGATTACTCATATTTATAGCTCTCATTCCATTTTTTAGGGTTATACCGAGAGTGGTTAAATAAAGCTCAGCAGGTTTGATGGGTTTATTGTAAATGGTAACAGTAGCAACTTTATTCCTTTCTGTAATTTTAGATACTTCTACGGTAAGTGTTTTATCGCCGACACTAAATTTTCCTAAATCTATTTTTTCGCGTTTATCTATATTATTCAGTTTCACTCCCTGCTTAGGTGTAGCGTCGGAATACAACCAACGACTATTATCTTCAATAATACTGTACCTGTAGTATTTAGCGCTGTCTTCAGGCACGAATAGGAAAAGTCCTATTTCTTTTGTTCCTTCCAAAAAGACAAAGTTGCTCAGAGGTTGGTTGGGAATAGTGTTATGGTACTCTATCCACTTGGTGCTTTTGTCAATAGTCAATATAAGGCCGGCATTTGAAGTAGGTGCTGAAGCACTGTAATAAATTGGGTTGCCCGCAGGATCGTTAGCAATATCAATAGGTTTATTTTGCCCTGAACAGTAAATGGTAAAGGTCAAACCCATGAGGGTAACGAGTAACTTTTTCATTTGATGGTGTTGCTTTACACAAAGCTGCAACTTAAAAGCGCCGGCAAAATATTTAGTTAGTAAAAGGGTCAATGCAGTTAGTGATTAGCAAGGTACGAACAGAATCATGGTTGTGTTCTTACATAAAGCAAGCGTCAGGAAAGGAGCTGAAATTAGTAGGATTGTTATTTTACCTGTGGAACGAAAAACATTGCCGATAGTTAAGTGGTGTTGGACGTGGGTGCAATTCTAATGAAGTCGTTATTTGTTTAGAGTTTAAAAGTTTGTTCTGATGTTGAAAACAGCTCCTTTGTTCAGTACCGAGCTTGGTAGCGATATGCAATCTGTTGTTCATTCACATTGTTTTCCAACCCGCAACTGTAACAAGTCAAAATAATTTCGTTACCCACATTACTCGCAGGAAAAGTTTCTAAAACGGGAATCCTCCAGTTGCCCAAAGAATCAAAAGATGAACGGACTGCGTCGCAACGAATTAATCAACAAAGAGCCAACGCCTGTATCAAAAAAAAATTCAAAAAGCTTTCTTCTGTACCAATATTAAAGTCATTTTTTCAAGCTCCTTTCCTCTTGTTGCCGGGTTTAGAAAAGGCCCGGTAAGCATACTTATATGAAAGTATTCGAACTGTTTCAATACTTTGAACTGGTAGCCTTTTTCGCTTAGTTCCGGTAAATTGTTTACTGCAGTATAAAAGGCAGCGGACGTGTCTTTGCCAATAAAATTATCTACATCCTTTATACTATCCAGGTACTGTACAAATCCTGGTGCATAAAATTCAAACGAGTAAGACCATGCATTTAGGGTAGCTGCTTTGGCTGTAATCTTATTAGCCGTTAAATATTTACCTGCCATCATACCTGCCTGGTATTGCAGCAGGCGGGGGTAAAAAAAGTTAAACAGGAACAGGAATAGTACAACAGAAATTACGCTTCCAATTGCGATTAATTTATGGAGTCCTGGCTCTTTAAAATAAAGTAAAACCATCGTTACCACCCCCATTGATATAACAGCGACCAACATTATATTGCCCATTTTGGAGTACCAGGCAAGCAGCGTAACAGCCACTGCGGCAATTATTAAAAGAGCAGATTGTAATGCAGTGAGCCTTTTAAGCGTAATGGCTTTATTTATAGAAACGAGGTATGCTGCGGTGATAATAGAAAAATGAGGAAATAGAATAACGATATAATGCGGAAGCTGAAAACCGGAAAAGGAAAAAAGAAGAAAGGTTACCAGGGCACTACCAAAAACGATCCATCTGATTTTTGAATGTTCATTTGTAATGCCTTTTTTAATTATGCTGTAAACAGCAATATATAAAATAATTGACCAGGGCAGGAAGGCCCACAATGTTGTATGTAAGAAAAAAGAAGGATCGCCATGCCCTTTGATGGGACCTGTATTGAAAAATCTTCCGAACTGGCTATCCCAAAAAAAGAAACGCAAGCCTGAAACGTTTGTTCTTCCAAACACAACTTTTTCAGGATGCAGGTCGAATTGTGAGTAAAGGCTGTACAACTCGGGAGTGATGAATAACAGTATCAATATTATCATAGCCCACCAACGAAAATTGAAAAATTGTTTCCATTGTTTTGTAATGATCCAATAAATAACAAACCCTGCTGCGATAGTAATCAAAACAAAAATGCCTTTTGTCATAACTGCACATGCCGCTGAAATTGCAGCTAAAACTATATAAGACCATTTGCCACCAACACTTGCTTTATACATGTAATAAATGGCTGCAATAATAAGCGTAGTTAAATAGGGCTCGGCCCGAACATCGAAATTGTTAAGGAGACCGTGCAGCGAAAAGACATAAATAATAATCGCCAGTTTTGCAGTCTGCTTGTTATACAAATCACAGGTCAGTTGCCAGGTAAACCAAATGCCGGCAAGCCAAAAAACAAAAGCCGGTAATTTATAAGCAAAAGCAGTGATGCCAAATATTTTAAAACTCAAAGCACCAATCCAAAAAGGGAAGTGAGGTTTATCGAGCCAATCATGACCATCACCAAAAAGATTGATCCAATCACCGGTTAGCGCAATGTGTTTTGAAATAGTGGCGTATAAAGCGCCGTCTGGTTCCAATATATCGAGGAGAAGTCCATTGGCATTTATTAAAATACCGGCGATCAAAAAAAATGGAAAAAGCTTTTCTAATGATTTCATGATCAGTAACCGAAATTTAAATACCGGCTTTAATAGAATCAATTTGCGCCATTCGTTTACGGAAAACAGAAGAAGTAAGATAACCTATTGCTGTGCCCAATAAACCTCCCACGATTACGTCTCCCGGAAAGTGTACACCTACATAGACCTGGGCATAACATATGATAAAAGCCCATGCCCATAACCAAAACCATTTTTGATTGAGTGTGTCTTTAATAACCATAAACCAAAAAGTAGCGAGGCCAAAATGATTAGACGCATGTGAAGAAGGCATACCAAATATGCCACCACAACCCGCCAGGTTATTAATGCTGAAAGGCAAAGTAGCATCCTGGCAGGGGCGCAGTCTGCCAATAAAAGGCTTGATAAGGCTGGCACTTGTAAAATCGGTAATGGCAAAAGTTACCAGCGATAAAGCTACTATTGGCAGCAAATATTTTCTGCAGTTGAAGTAAAAGAAAAGCAGAAAAAATAGGTAAAGCGGTACCCAGGTGTACTGGTTACGCAACAACAGCATGATTGCATCGAGGGAGGGAGTAGATAATTTTTTATTGATCAGATACAATAAAGCCTGGTCTGCTTCTTTTAGGCTTCCTGCTATAGTCATGCTTTTATGAATTAAAGTTCAAAGATAAGTGGCAGGGTATTAACCATACGAATGCAACATCTTTTGTACTCGCAAATGAAGATGCTTGCAATTGCCACTTCTGTTTGCTAATAATATGCCGACATCGATTTTTACAAAATCAGCGTTTCGTGGTATTAATTGTTCTTTTAAGTGGTATATTTATTCAAGCAAAAATCTTGTTTATGAAACTTTTCGTTTTCCTAATCATAATCGTATTCACTTCTAGTTCAGTAAATGCCCAGTCCGAAAACATTTTTAAAAGAAAACCTATGGAAGAAGCTAAACTAAAGATGCTTTTGCAAGATCGTCTGAGCAAGTTACCGCCGGGAGTCAATTCAACCAATTCGGTTCCTAATACTAAAATCATGATCCCTCAACAGGCCAATTACGGAGTTTATAAAATACCGCTAAAAGGGGTTTATACGGGAGACAATGGAAAAGGCGATGAAATTTATGCTATGTCAACCGATAACATGCCTTGTCTTGTGCCTGGTAAAGTTTTTAGTTCAAATATGCCTGTAGCCGGTGGCAAAATGCTAAATGAAGACAAACCGCTTTTATTAAAGAAGAACCCCGAGAAAACGCCTGCTGACAAATAGGTGTTTCCGATTTTTTTTTCATTTCATGCATCTTTCTTTAGAAGATTTCAAATAATAAGAGAGCCGGCTACTAACAGGTAACCGGCTCTCTTATTTATATCAATCGTTGTATCAGTTATTCTTTATCCCTTGCTTTTTCAGCTTCCTTTACATTCTTTTTTATTGGGTCAAATGTGGTGTCGGTGTCATCATTAGTTGTACCTGATCCGCTTTTTTCTCCAGGTTTCGATAAGCTTCCTTTTTCTCTATCGTCGTCGCTTCCGCTTCCCATTCCTCCTTCCGATGCACTTGCACCGCCTGTGTTGGTAATTACTATTCTTCCCGTACCATCTGCCTCAAAATTGCTTATCTCAAATTCATATTCTTTTGTTATCAATTTGCTGTTTTTATTTATTGTAGTTGACATAAAACCTCCTTGTATTTATTGGTTATAAAATGGTATTCTAACAAGTGAAATTATCATGCCATTTGCTCCCTTTACGAACGCAATAAATTTTGTCGTTCGTTCGTCTGATGCCGCAAGTGGAGATGTCAAATTTCTAGCATTTTCTTTAAGCTCAAGGCATTTTCAAACGCACTGCCCATAGTATTGTTGAAATAAACATACACGTCTTTGCCTTCGTTAAGACAGCTATTAATCTTGTCTGCCTGCTGTTGCAGGAATTCGTCACTATAGCTGCCTCTATAATCACCCTTTGTACCATGAAACCTGAAATAGATAAATTCGGACTTGTCGTTTGCGTCGAGCTTCTTTGATTTTGGAATATCATGTAAAACCATAGATGCATCAATGCTGTCCAGAAGTTCATTTGTTTCGCCTGCATACCAGCTCACACTCCTAAACTCTATTGCTTTTCTCCATACATTTTTATAATCTGTTTCCTGGATTTTCAATAAAATTTGTTCTACCTCGTTGTAATAATCCAGGGTAATACTGCCTGGAAACTGAACAAGCAAACAACCTTTGTTATCGCTCAAAGAATCTGCTGCTTTTAAAAAAACTTCTATATTGGCGAGATCGATTTTTAGTTTTTTTATATGAGTAATTTCTTTCCACAATTTAATAGTGAATTGAAAATCCGCAGGAACATCAAGAGCCCATTTCGCAAAGGTAGATGCCATTGGAAGTTTATGAAATGAAGCATTTACTTCGAGGGTATTAAACAACGAGCTATAATAGTTAAGGCGGCTTTTGCTTTGAAACTCAGCAGGGAAAGTTTCTTTACTTCCCGGTACAACAATACCGCTTGTTCCGATCCTAAAAATTCCCTTCTTTTTTTTAGGCATTGGTAGTAGCTGTGAGACCTTAGAATCGCTGATAACTTGTTTTTTTGATTCTTTCATTCTTTGTAATCATGGAACTAAAGCTAGCAAATTTCGCAATTCCATCTGTAGAGAATGGATTGAAGTTTTATAAAGCGTATCAAATGATTAAATGCTCAAGAGCCTGTATGTTGTAATGATGGTATTTTAGGAGCAAAAAGAAGGTTTTGAGCAGAAAAAAAGCTGTAGGGATTTTTGAACGTAATGTTAAGTTTAGGTAGTTTATTACTCTAATGCCTCAATTGCACTTTCTTTATCGAAGTACAAATTAATTTAGGATTGGTAAGTAGTGCTTTATCAATAAACGAACAACAAATACCTTGTGAAGAACATAATTATTTTTTTTCTGCTGCTTGCTTACTCTGCTGGCTTTTCACAAGAGAGAAAGACCGGCTTATCCCCATCTGCTAACGCGGGCGGTACTAAAAAGATGATCGTGGCAGCTAAAGTAGGCAATGGTGTCACGATAATAAAAGTCTCAAATAGTACAGCTCCGGCGGTCAGGGGAACAGGCCGTTTTGTCTTACAAAACGGGGGAGCAAGAACCAGTGCAGGAGTTTACAGATCTTCTGACGGAGTGATGTTTAGAACCTTGTGGAGTAATGTATTTTTAGCGGCAGGAACATATGAAATAGAATGGGACGGGACAGATGATCAGGTCAATGCGCTTCCTGCCGTTGCGTACACCGTTAAAGTACTTAGTAATAACGTGCAATACACCTGGCAGGGAACCATTGCAAATAGTTCGCAAAATCAAACCAGGGGCAATACAATTCATCGTTCTCTCGATCCGGCTCATGCGCTTGCAATGGCGGGTTCAAAAGTTTACTATGCCGTAGGTTACGATGAAGCAACACCTTCGCATTTTATGTTTGACACTTCTTCACCGCAGGTTAAGAGCAACCCATTTTTAGGCTATGTTAATCAGACTACTGATTTCATTGTATCAGACGGCACTAATTTGTACTGGAGCGGCTGGGATAACTATCAGCAAGGCCATTCCTGGGTCTATGCAACCAAAATAAGTAATAACAGTGAGGTGACATCATTTACCGAGGGCAGCGGTGCTTATAAGGTTACTTATGGTAGAAAATATGCAAGCACCATTTCGCATAGAGATGCTAACAGAAGGCCAAGTTTTTCCTACACAGGCGGTCCCACAGCATGGACAATAAACGACACTTTACCCTGGAAGCTCTGGAAAATAATGATTAGCTATAATGGTGTAAGCAGGTACGACTCGGTAACAAATTCAAATGAATATATTATTAACGGAAACACTATAGCCACCACACATGCCATTCCAACAGGTGCAACTGTATCGATATGGTATTGGCAGGTTACAAACATTACTGCACTTGCTGTCAGTAATAAATATCTTTTTGTAGCGAGGGAACACCTGAATACAATAGAGGTCTTGAATAAAACTACCGGAGCATCGGTATCAACATTACCGGGTTATAGCGATGTGACAGCAATGATCGCTGACATGCCTAACAACGTTCTTTGGATTTGTCACAATCAAAATAAAGTGGAAAAATATGACATCAATAATACTAACGGTACAATAGCTTCCACAGGTCTTACGCTTAGCGGTTTATCAGAACCGTGTGATCTCAAAATTTATAATGGGAATATCGTAGTAGTGGATGGCGGAACTAATAATCAAATAAGAGCCTATAATACAAGCAAGGGTGTTTTTCAATGGAGTTTCGGTGATCGCGGCGGTAACTTACATAATCCCGTAGTAACGAATACCCGTTTTGCTTTCTGGCTGATTGACGAAAATACGGGTATTAAGCAGGCACGGGGAAGCATTGCTTTTGCGCCAAATGGAGCGATGTGGGTTAGCGATCCTTCTAACAGGAGAATAATGCATTTTTCCTCAAACCGGGAATTTATTACCAGGGTGCTATACCAGGGTAAAACATATAGCTGTTTCATTGACCCTAACAATCATTCGCGTTTACTTACCAACTTTCAAGAGTTTGCTGTTACTTATAATAAACCTGATATTCACGACAGTTGGACTTACAAATACAACTGGGAAGGAAGGTTTCTACCCGGTTATGTATGGCAAGGAGGAGTAAAAACTCTAAATACACTTTCAAATGGAAAAACTTACGGCACTTTAACAAGAAGAGGAGGATTAACCGAAGTAGTAGAATTAGATACGACATGGGGCATAAGGTATACTAATGTCGCTACTTCCTTAAGTGGAGTAAGGATGGCTTCTAACGGGGATTTATATGGAGTGGAGGCAAATGGTTTAAATGAGCGTGTAACGTGGAAAAAACAAATTTTGCTAAATTTTGATGGTTCAAATGATCCTGTTTATTCGGCAGTCACTACCATTCTGACAAAACCGCAAGCTTCAAATATTTACGATCCAAGACACTCGGGTGCGCACATAAGACCGTGGGAAGTAACATCAAGTAATGTTCTTGTCAATTTTAGGGGCAATATTGATAAAGACGGCAATAAAAATCCCATTGAGCCTGAAGGTTCTTATCATTTAGGCGGCATGAATCCCTCTACTGGAGAATGGTTATGGAAAACTTCGATGGCCACTCCTGTAGGTTATTCTGGTGAATTTCCTGGTGATGGCTCATTTGATATTGGTAATGGAGCTCCCGATTATGCAGGAAACGTAGCAGTGGCCATAGATAGAAGTATTTTTTGGGGTTTTAATGGTGAAGGGTGGAGGCAGAGCCAGACTAATATTTGGAACCATTTTTATGACAATGGTTTGTTTGTAGGACAGTTCGGCAAGACCGGACCTCAATATAATGCAGACGAGGTTAGCAATGCTGCTTTTGCCGGTAATGCATTTTCTCCGGCGGTAGTAAAAGAGGTCAATGATTATTATTTATATCACAATGATGAAAGTGTACACGGCGGCATTCTAAGGTGGAAAATAACTGGTCTTAATACTATACAGGAGCAGAAATTTCCGATAGCTACTTCAAATTCCAAAACTGCTG
>JBBPZJ010000560.1:0-8271 GCA_038199395.1 Chitinophagales bacterium | reverse complement strand
GCCTATTTTTTAAAAGCTCTATTTTTCCTATTACACAGATTTCTCTTTCTTTCAAATCTTTTTCCAGCTTATAGTCAAAGTATTTCCTTTTTTCACCCCATACTACAAATGCTAAAGTAGCATTGGGATCGTGGGAAGAAGTGTATAAATAGGTCGGGCTACCTTTTGAGTGCTCATCGAATTTTGTGTCAAAAATTTTGGTGCAAATTTTCACCGTATCGCCTATATTATCTCTGGCTTCTTCCACCCTTATTTCTTTCTGTGCATTACCTGAATATGAAAAAGCCAAAACAAATAAAGCAAACCAAATTCGCATCATTAGTAAATATTTAGTAGTTGAGTTGAGGAGTAGATACAGGTATCTTTTGTTCAACTTTTAAGCCAGCGAATGGAAATGCAGGTACCCTAACAAATGCGAATAAGTCAAACTAGACAAGTTGTTGTGTTTTTATTATCAGGAAGAAGACTTTTTATTTTCTAATTTTATCGCGTAACGTATTCTTTTACCGACGTTGAAAAGTTTAAAACAATAGTTGATAAATCATTTTGCTAAAATGGCAGTATGATATTTGAGAAGCATTGCAAAACATATTAATTTAAATTCATTGAAATTGCATACAGATACTACAAGTTGTCGCTTTATGAAAAATATTTTTCTTATTCTATTTATTCTTTTTTCAACTGTGTCTATTGCGCAACCTCTCAAATTTCATTTACTAGGAGGATTTGCCAACTATAATGGGGATCTGCAAGAAAAGCCTTTTACATTACAACAGGCAAAAGGCGCATTAGGTGTGGGGGCTACAGTGGCAATCACCGATCATATTTTAGTTCGCTCAGACTTTACTTATGCTAGGGTAGGTGCAGATGATAAGAGAAATAGTAAAAAGGAACTAAAAGCTCGAAATCTTAATTTCACTTCAGATATATACGAACTGTCTCTCCTCGGCGAATATAATTTTACAAATATTAGTGTTCGCAGGTTCTCGCCCTATGTTTTTGGAGGCGTTGGCTTTTATCACTACAGCCCATATACTTTCGACTTGCGAGGCACTAAGTACCTCCTCTCTCACTACAGTACAGAAGGACAAGGTTTTGTTGACGGGAAGAAGGAATATAAGAAGTTTGATTTTAATATTCCGATAGGGGGAGGGATAAAATATGCATTATCAGATGATATATACGCGGGCTTTGAATTAGGCCTAAGGGTGCTAAGAACCGATTATCTGGATGATGTAAGTGACGTTTACGTAGATCGAAATCTTCTGTTAACGGAAAGAGGGCAAACGGCAGTAGATCTTGCTTTCAGGGGTAATGAGGTGAAGGATAACCCAACTCAATATCCTGCAGCCGGAACAACAAGAGGAAATAGTAAGGTGAAAGACTTTTATTATTTTGGCTTATTCAGATTAGATTTTAGAATGAATTGGTTTGATAAGCCAATTCATCGGTTTAAGATTAAGCCCCGAAAAATGTTGGAGTGCCCTGCACGATGGTAATCCTCAAAGCTCCTTCTCGGGGCTTTTTTTCTACAAGTGATGAAGACGGAGAAAAAATTACCCAAGCAATGTTAGAATGAACCAGAGTTTGCGAATAGGTAGAAATCTCCAAAGCACTACCGGCTAAACAATAACGTTGTATCAATAAGAAAGAAAAAAGCCTTTAAAAGTTAACAAACAGAAGAAGTGTTATAAAAAAGTAAGAGGCTCAAAGAATTGAGCCTCCTTTTCAACCCTAAACCCTTAAAAAACATAAATAATATTTACAAAATCATGCCAGTTTTGAAAAGAGTAAAAAGTATTTATGAAATAGTTAAAAAATACTTTCTGGCGGTTTTATCGATCTTAAGCGTTACAATTCTCTCATGTAAAAACAAAAATTCTTTGAATACGGCAACTAGTGGTAAAAGTTTATTGTGGGAGGTCTCTGGTAAGGAAATGAGACATCCATCTTATTTTTTTGGAACGATGCATTTGATGTGCGCTGAAGACGCAGAGCTAACTGAAACGGTAAAAACATTGATTAAAAACGTAGATCAAATTTATTTTGAAGTTGATCTTGATAATGCCTCGGAGCTTTTAAGTGGCATTCTTGATTTAGAAAGTAAAAATGGTATGACTTTACAGGCGGCACTTCCCCCGAACGATTATAACAGGGTAAAAGATTTCTTTGAAAAATACCAGCCATCCATTCCTTTCTCTGTACTTGAAAGCCAGCCGCCCCTAATGATATCGTCAAGTTTATTTGAGCTCTTATTGCCTTGTGAGCGAAAGAATGGCGTGGAATTAAAAATTATTGATGAGGCATACAAAGAAAGGAAACAAACAAAGGGACTTGAAACCATCGCATTTCAAAGCAGCATTTTTGATAGTATTCCTTATGAAGACCAGGCGAAGGACCTGGTAAGGTCAATTGATAGTTTAGAGAATAACCGTAAGTCGATGAACGAACTGATTCGGGTTTATAAGGATCAGGATATAGAAAAGCTGTACAATTTAAGTGTTAGCGAAGAAAGTAGTACCAGCAATTATATGGACTTACTTCTATACAGCAGAAATCGAAATTGGGTAGCTCAATTTCCTTCAATTGCAAAAGATAGTTCTACTTTATTTGCTGTTGGAGCAGGACATTTAGGAGGAGAAAAGGGGGTTTTGCAGTTGCTAAAGAAACAAGGATATACAGTAAGGGCTATCTCTAATTAACCATCTGCTATTAAATGGCAACGGACAACAAAACAGGTTAGATAAAAGAGTTGTTTGAACAGTCTTTATCTAACCTGGTTCCTATAGAAATAAATCAATTTAAAATCGGATCTACTTCAGGTTCTTCTACGTTTGTTGCGCTGTAGTTCTTAATCACATTATACAAAGTATCTCTTTCTACCGGTTCTCTTTTTACCTGTTTTATAAGTGTGACTAATTCTTTTGTGCTCATCGTTGGCGTCTGCTCTTCGCTGCCTGCCATCGAATATATCTTAGTTGAGTCGTCAATGGTTCCATCAATATCGTTAACCCCAAACGATAAAGTAAGCTGGGCGTTCTGCCGGCCCAGCATCGGCCAGTAGGCTTTTAGATGGGGAAAATTGTCCATGTACAATCTTGCAATTGCATACATTCTCATGTCTTCAACTATGCCACTTTCAGGTACGTTGCTCATAGCATTATCCCGGTTTCTAAACTTCAGCGGAATGAAGGTATTAAAGCCGCCGGTCTCGTCTTGCAACTGTCTTAATCTTTCCATGTGATCTACCCTGTGCCAGAACTTTTCTATATGACCATACAACATAGTAGCATTGCTTTGCATGCCCATTTTATGTGCGGCTTTATGTATGCGCAACCAACCTTCTGCATTTACTTTGTCATCGCAAATTTGTGATCTTATTTCAGGATGAAAGATTTCAGCTCCGCCGCCGGGTAATGATTGCAAACCTGCTTCCTGCATTCTTCTAAGGCCTTCTTCTGTGGTTACTTTTGCTTTTCTAAACATGTAATCTAACTCGACGGGAGTGAAGCCTTTAACGTGAAGATCGGGGCGATGATTTTTAATTTCTTTAATAACATTTACAAAGAAGTTAAGATCCATCTTAGGATGTACACCGCCAACAATATGCACTTCAGTCACTGGTTGTCCATCATATGTTTTTACTATATCCAGCATGTCGTTTACTCCAAGTTCCCAACCTTCTTCCCTGTGTGCATATAACCTGGAGTATGAGCAGAAGTTGCATGAAAAAACGCAAATATTAGTAGGTTCTATATGGAAGTTTCGATTAAAATAGGTTTTGTTTCCATGTAGTTGTTCCCTGACCCAATTAGCCAGTGTTCCTACATAGGAAAGTGAGCCTTCTTCAAAAAGCAACACGCCTTCATCAAAAGTAATTCTTTGCCTGTTCAGCACTTTTACACCAATTTGTTTTAGATCTGTATTTTCATTTTCAGAAATAAGTTGTTCTATAGGAAAATTATTATGAGACATTGTAGGAATAATTAATTCAGCAAATTTACGAGTTTAGCGGATAGTGACAGATCAATAGCTTCGTCTAAAAAGCGCAGGATTGATGGAAACATGTTAGTTATTGGTTAAAAAATTTTAGGAGTTTATCTTGGCTTCAAAATAGTGCTCCGCTGGATAGCGGCAAATGCAAAACAACAATTTTGAAGAAGAGATTTAGTGTCAAACTTCTTTAGCCAAAGCTTTACCTGCAGCATATTTGTATTGAGTAGATAAGCTTCACAGTTATAGTTGGATGTGGTAGTTATTTCCTCAAAAAAGCTTGAAACTTACAGCTAATAGGATACACCTATTTCTTATCTTCCATTTTCAAACATAACCTTAATGAATATCAAGCTGCGGTTGATAATAATGAGTTTCTTACAGTTCTTTATCTGGGGTTCCTGGCTAATAACAATTGGTGCGTATTGGTTTCAGACGAAACAATGGTCAGGGGCACAATTTGGAGCTATCTTTTCAACTATGGGAATCGCAGCTATATTTATGCCTTCACTAATGGGCATTATCGCAGATAAATGGGTAAACGCAGAAAAATTATATGGGCTGCTTCATATATTAGGAGGGATTGTACTTTTTACTGTGCCAATGGTAAACAGCCCAGGTGCGATGTTTTGGGTTATGCTGATCAATATGATGTTTTATATGCCAACCCTTGCATTGTCTATTGCAGTGGCGTATTCAGTTCTTAAAAGCAGGGGAGGAGATGTCGTAAAAGATTATCCTCCTGTAAGAGTTTGGGGAACGGTAGGTTTCATAGTTGCTCTTTGGGTAGTTAGTCTATTGCATATTGAAACTTCTGCCAGCCAGTTTTATGTTGCTTCTGCTGCTTCATTCCTG
The DNA here is from genome assembly GCA_038199395.1 of Chitinophagales bacterium. GTDB lineage: Bacteria > Bacteroidota > Bacteroidia > Chitinophagales > Chitinophagaceae > Segetibacter. The sequence goes on along the minus strand of JBBPZJ010000560.1, from coordinate 3,423 downwards.
CTTGGTTTGTATTCTTTTACATTGCCAAAGTGCCCGCCACAGTTAGGAAAGCATCAAAATAAAACGCTGGTAGATGCCTTAGGACTTCATTCTTTCAAGTTATTTAGAGATTCCAAGATGGCCATTTTCTTTTTGTTTGCCATGTTACTGGGAGCGGCGCTGCAATTGACAAATGCTTACGGCGATACTTTTTTGCATGACTTTGCCACAGTAGATGTTTATAAAGAAACGATAGCAGTTAAATATCCTGCTATTATTATGTCTATTTCCCAAATTTCAGAAACGTTGTTCATATTGGCCATTCCTTTTTTTCTTAGAAGATTTGGTATAAAGCAAGTAATGTTTTTTAGTATGGTAGCATGGGTTTTAAGGTTTGGATTATTTGCTTATGGTAACCCTGGAGATGGACTGTGGATGATCATCTTGTCCTGCATCGTGTACGGTATGGCTTTCGACTTTTTCAATATTTCAGGATCGCTTTTCGTGGAAACCCAAACCGACCCTGCCATAAGAGCGAGTGCACAGGGGTTATTTATGATGATGACAAACGGATTTGGAGCAGTATTAGGAAGTTCGTTAAGCGGGATCATAATTCAAAAATATTTTACCAATCCAGACAACAGTAAAGACTGGCACAGCATCTGGATAACCTTTGCGCTATATGCTTTAGCTATTGCTGTTTTGTTTATAGTCCTTTTCAAGCACAAGCACAACCCGAATGAAATAAAAAATACGCACCCTGAGCCGTTGTTGACGGTGGAAGAACCTTAAGTACGAATGATTGTGGTTGCAACTTGTACGTTTATATCCTTATCCAGTTGTCAGGTACTAAGTCATTTGCAGTAAGGTTAGCTGCATTAAACCATTTTTCAGGGGCTATAACAATTTTGTTGGGATGCTGATTTAGCCACGCAGCCCACCAGCTAAAACTGCTATTCGCAATAATGTTATGCTTGCAGCAACTCATCAGGTACATATCATCCACATCAGAATTGCCAAAGCTTTTATCAACATAAGTCACATTAGTAAAGCTGGTAAACTTTGATTTGACCCATTCAATATCATCCGAAAAAACAAAATAACTGATTGTTTTCTGAAGCGTTTTTTCAAGGTACTTTTTACTATCGAAATAATATTTTAAATCTAAAGAAGTTATTACTTTGGTAGTATCAGCATTACTAACGTAATCGCCACGACGAACGTGAACACATACAGATCGTTCTTCAAGAATTTTGTCCGCTAATTCTTTGTTCCGTTCTTTTATCAAAGGCTTAAAGGACAGTTCTTTTCTTACGATATCCGCATAAGGTTTAAAATATTTTTCGCTTTGAAAATAGCCTTTTAAAAGCACGTTTTGCTTTAGCCTATAAAAGTGTTTGTCATATACAGTAAAGTTTTCTCTATAAACTTTTCTTAAGTAACGCGGCGTAAGCCTGTCAATTACTTTGCCTATAAATCCCGGTCTAAATTGTTTAGCTTCTTTGGCGGTTGCTGTTTCGGCTGTTATTTCAAAATTGATATTAAGAATATCACGAAAGCCGGGGATGTTGAAGAAGTTATTCAAAGACTCATCTATGTACTCTTTGTTGTCGTAATAAGATTTATCTATTTTAAAAGGAACATTAAGATGTGTCGCTAAAGCTTTTCCTGCAGCATATTCAAACATTTGATTTCCTAAACCGCCTTTCAAATAAATAAGTACCATAATCTATTTTAATTTCCAGTTTTCCCAGACAAATCTGTAATGATAGGTAAGCTTATGAGTCTGTCGTAAACGTTTTTGAATGGCCTCCATCCTCTTCTCTGCGTTGGGAATAAAAGTATGAAACTGAACCTGGATATTTTTAATCTTGGTGATCAAACCTGTGTCCAGAAGATGGTCGAGAAGATTATATTCTCCGCCTTCAATATTTATTTTTAATAAGTCTATACTTTCAATATTATTTTCTGCAATAAAAGAATCAAATCGTTTAATGGTTATTGTTTCAGCATCTGCTGTTACACGATGAGTGCTTGTAGAATCAGCACTTAGATAAATGGTTTCTTTGCTGTCCTTATTACCTAAGCCAAAATTAAAAATCTTTATAGAGCTATTATTTTTAAAACGATCTGTTAGATAATTATAGAACTGAAGCGCGGGCTCGAAAACATAAATTTTACAGAAGTATTTTGAATAGATATCGCTGGTCCAGGCACCTTTAAATCCACCGAGATCAAATACAATAGAGCTTTCATTTAACTCATCATATTGTATGCGATGAGTAAAATCTCCATCATCGGCAAACCACATTTTAGCATTCTTCTCATGTTCGGTAGGAAAGTATTTTCGCCTGAACATCCCTGCTATTTTTGAAATCATTTTTGGTAGAAGACTTTTATGTTTTCACATATATAACCTATTTGTTCGTCTGTTAGCTGGCTGGCAGATGGCAACCATAAACCCTTTTCTCCAACTAAAAAAGAAACGGGATAATTGCCAGGTAGATTATAAGCTTGCTGACGATTGATTGGAGGATACATTACCCTGCTACCTATATTGTTTTCTTTCAGATGTGCCATCAACGCCTCCCTCTTATCTGCCAGGCAATCGATAAACCAGGGAGTTGTACAAGAAAGATCCTGGTTAAAAAAAACAAGTCCAGTTACATCACTTAAAAGATTTTTATAAAGACGGTAAATTTCTTTTTTTCTTTCAACTCTCCCTGGCAATTTTTTCATTTGCTCTACTCCCAGGCAAGCTTGTAGTTCAGTTAATTTAAAATTATAGCCTATAGTATCATGAATATCATTTCCGCCGCCGCTTCTTCCGAAGTCTTTGAGTCTCCTTAGTCGAAACGCCACATCATCATCATTAGTTATTAATGCTCCTCCCTGGCCGGTAGAAACAATTTTAGGGGCCGAAAAAGAAAAACTTCCAACTTTACCTGCAAGGCCTATATGCCGGCGATCAGGATAAAATGAACCGAGCGATTGAGCAGAATCTTCTATTAGAATAATACTTTTTTTTGCAGCTAAATCTTCAAAAGCTCTAATTCCACTTTCGGGGTATCTGCCGTTTGCTGATACCAGCATGATGGCTTTGGTTTTGCCTGTTATAGCTTCTTTTACTTTTTCTATATCGAGGCATAAAGTAGTTTCTTCTACATCAACAAAAACAGGAATGGCCCCAAACATCTTTACAGAGTTTGGCGTGGCAATCATTGTAAAATCTGGAACGATCACTTCATCTCCCGCTTTTATACCACAAGCCATTGCTGCAAGGGTTAAGCTAATAGTGCCGTTATTAACAACAACACAATGCTTGGCTCCTGTATAATCAGCAATCATTTTTTCAAAAGTGGAAGTACGCTTAAACTCTGTCATCCATCCGCCTTCGCTTAAATATTCGTTGATGGCAGCGCTTTCTTCCTGCCCAAACCATGG
>JBBPZJ010000559.1:0-11923 GCA_038199395.1 Chitinophagales bacterium | reverse complement strand
ATATCATACGAAACCAGATAATCAAATGGAGGCTTGTTCCTTATACGGCGTGCTCGGGTGAAACAGCAATCGAAATATTGAAGGACAACACTGATATTGACATTGTAATTACCGATCTGCAGATGAATGGAATGGATGGAATACAGTTAAGTAAATCTATAAAGCAATTGCATCCTGCTATGCCGGTCATTCTTTTAAATAATACCGGCGATGAAAGCTTCAGACAATATCCTGAATTATTTAGCGCTCATATTAACAAACCAATAAAACAGCATTTGCTGAGTAAGCATATCGCAAGCTCATTAAGACAAAAAATTAATTCTTCTGTTGAAAATAAACAAAAGCAGAAACAAAAGCTTTCTGCTGATTTCGCAAAGCAACATCCATTGAAAATATTAGTTGGAGAAGATGATGCGATAAACCAACAGTTGGCCAAAGTGATTTTAAACAAACTTGGCTATGAAATATGTATCTGCAGTAATGGTAAAGAAGTACTCGAAGAGGTAAGCCAGCATAGATACGACCTGATTTTGATGGATGTGCGAATGCCTGCAATGGATGGACTCGAAGCTACCCGCATGATACGTCTTTGCCTTACCGAGCAGCCGGTAATCATAGCTATGACAGCAAATGCGCTGCAGGGAGACAGAGAAATGTGCCTCGCTGCGGGAATGGACGATTACATAAGCAAACCAATAAAACTGGAAGAACTTGTTGACTCGCTTGAAAAATGGTCGCAGCACGTAAAACAATATCAATAGTAATAAACCCGGGGTATAATACTTGGTTAGAAAAAACGTTGTTAGATATTGGAACGGGAGAAAACGATTAAACAATTTGAAAATTGAATACCCGCTATTGCCTATTGACTATTCACTATTCACCTTTCTTTGTTAGCCCTGTTTCAATAAAACTTATTTATGAACCAACCTTCTTTTGCCTATAAAAAAATAACCGTACTTGTAATGGTTATTTTTTCATATTATACATGTTCGGCCCAGGCTAAACTGGTAGTGAGCGGAGCTAAGATAAACATGGCTAGTTCAGTGTATCTATCTACAAGTGATATTTCTTTAACAAGCGGCAGCACCGTAAATGTTGCATCCTCTACCATAAAGATTGCCGGCAATATGTCAAGTTCCGGGTCTCTTGATGTAACCAATGGAACAGTAGAAACTAACGGAACAGGGGCTCAAACTATTCCAGCCAATGTCTTTTTTACCAACACTGCAAGAAACCTCACTGTAAACAATACCGCAGGTGTAACAATGCAGGGCGGTCTTGCTCTTACTGATGTGTTAACGTTGGGCACTGGCAGTCTTGCTTCAAATGGTTATCTCACCTTAAAATCAACCAGCGTACGTACAGCCAGAGTAGCTCCCGTAACCTCTGTTGCAAGCGTGCCTATAAGCGGAGATGTAATTGTAGAAAGATATATTCCAGCCAAAAGAGCTTTTCGGATGCTAACAGCACCCGTAAAGTCGACTACGGGCATTAGAGCTAACTGGATGGAAAACACCAACAACACTTCTGCAACTGTAAACAATGATCCGGTGCCCGGTTACGGCACACATGTCACGGGTATAGCAGCTAATGGCTTTGATGTCACTAACACAATAAATCCATCCATGTTTACTTTTGATGTTTCGACACAGCAATGGGTGGCTATACCTAATACAGGCGTATTGTATTCTGCAGGTGCCGGATACAGGATTTTGATAAGAGGAAGCAGAAGCACTGACCTTCAGAGCAATACTCCTCCTCCGTCGGTTACCTCTTTAAGGGCTAAGGGATCGCTTCTTACCGGTACACTGGTCATGGCAAAACCTGGTGGTGGTGGTACAAGCGGAATGCCGCAACTATCTGCCGCAACAGACGGCTATTCATTACTCGGAAATCCTTATGCCTCTGTTGTAGACTGGAACGCAATTCAAAAAACCGATATTTCTACCACGATTTATATTTTTGATCCTACTTTAATTGGGGCGAATGGAAGAGGAGCTTATGTTTCATACAATGGTACTTTTCTAACCAACAGCAATGCTTCTTCTGTGTTAGATAATAACCTGCAATCGGGGCTGGCTTTTTTTGTACAAACCACCGGCCCAAATCCCTCCATCACTATTAAAGAAACACACAAAGCAAGTGCAAACAGAAATGTTTTCAGAACGGCGAATACCATTCCCCAATTATCTGTACAGTTATTGTTGCCTTCACAAGTAAATACTGCCGAGGCCGCAGACGGTTTTTTAGTATTTTTTTCAGAAGAATTTCCCAATGCTATAAGTTCTGAAGATTCTTACAAGTTCTCTAACCCGGATGAAAATATTGGTGTTCTCACTCATGGAACGGTATTAAGCATAGAGGGAAGGCAGCCGATTGCGACGTCAGATACGGTATTTATGAAAGTTTGGCAGCTTACCAGACCTGATTACAGTTTTAAGGTTATGCTAAAGAACTTTGATCCTTCCATTCAGACGTATTTATATGATGCATATCTGCATACAAATACTCTTATCAATAATCCTGATGGAACCATTGTTCCTTTCAAAATTAACTCTGATAGCGCTTCTATAGCAACTGAGCGATTCAAAATCGTATTTAAAAATGCTTCTGCACTTCCGGTTGAGTTGTCGGCGGTGAAAGCTTATGAAAAAGACAAAGGCATACAGGTAGAGTGGACTGCACTTACAGAAAGCAATATGGACCGTTATGTAGTTGAAAAATCTGCTACCGGACAACAGTTTATTGCATCAGACTCTGTAAAGGCAAGACAAAATCCGGGCATCGCATCAAACTATTCCTGGTTCGATACAAAACCGTATCAGGATAATAACTACTACCGCATTAAGTCTGTTGACAAGTCCGGCGCAGTTAAATACAGCAGGATTGCAAAAGTACATTTGAGTACAACAACCAGCTCTGTTGTGGTAACTGATAATCCGGTTCACCGTCAGGCAGTGCATCTTGAAATCAGAAATCTGAAGAAAGGAAATTATACTGTTACATTATTTAATCCAGCCGGTCAAATGGTTTACAAAGGCACACTCAACTACAATGGTGGGGTTAGCAAAGAAGTGATCAAATTAGCCACTTCACTCGCAGCGGGTATATATAAGCTGCATGTTGAGGGTGTAGATGAAGATCATACTGTTTCGGTCTTGTTTAATTAAAATGTAGAACAGCAAGTATTTTAAATAAATTAATTGCTTTGTTTATGACGGATAAACAAGGCAATTTTGCTTATTAAGGATCATTTTTTTAGTTGCATGCGTTGGTTGTTTATTAGCCATCCTTGAGTCGTAAACGTTTTGTTCTGTATTGCACTTTTTAGTTTATAAAAGTAAAAGACCTGAGACACCTTCGACCTGTGGCAGGTTTAAAACTTTCTGTCTAAAACGATCAAAGAAGAACAAACAGTACAACTGAACACAAGCATAAAGCCATGAAAACCCAATGCTGGTTACACAAAAAAATGAGAAAGTTTTAAATGCTTACATACCTGGATGATTTTTATTCCTTTTAATCCTTAGAATCCTTTTAATCCTTATTACATTTGCTCATTAACTTTTACACATGGAATACAATACGCAACGAAACCATTTGACAATGAAAGAATATGGAAGACATATTCAAAGAATGGTGGAGTATGTGCTAACAATTGAGGATAGACAGAAACGCCAACAGCAGGCGCAGGTGGTGATTGAACTAATGGGAACGCTAAATCCACATTTGAAAAACGTAGAAGACTTCAGGCATTTGCTTTGGGATCATTTGTTCTTTGTCAGTGATTTTAAGTTAGATGTTGATTGTCCTTATCCGATTCCGACCAAAGAAACATATAAATTAAAGCCTGATCCGCTTCCTTATCCTAAGCGCAAACCAAGATACAATCACCTTGGAAAGAACCTGGAAATTGTAATTGATAAAGCTTTAAAGGAAGAAAATCCTGAAAAAAGAGCGGGGTTCGCCAACTCCATTGCTTACTACATGAAGTTGGCTTATAGTAACTGGCACAAAGAACTGGTGCATGACGATGGAATTCGTGCTGAACTAAATACTATAACAAACGGACAACTCGAATTTGATAGTACTCCATTTGTAAAACACTATAGGCCTAACGAAGGTAGGGATAGTAATCGCGGAGGGGGCTTTGGCGACAATCGTTTTAAGCGTAACAATAGCGGCGGACAGTTTCAACGCAACAATCGCGATGGCGGAAGCAGCACCCGTGAAGGTGGCATCGGCGGACGTGATAATAGAAGTGGCGGCGGCAACAATAGTAGTCGTGATAACCGGAATGCCCCTAACAACGGTGGCAGCGGAAGGGATAACAGAAATAATAAGTTCGGAGGTAACAAAAAGCGTTTTTAGTGAGTAGCTTCCAGGTAACCGGTGGCAAAAAGCTTAGGGGTGAAATTACTCCGCAGGGTGCTAAAAATGAAGCGCTTCAAGTTATTTCGGCTGTGTTACTGACAGCGGAAAAAGTCATTATAACGAACATCCCTGATATTGTAGATGTAAATCTGCAAATAGAACTATTGCAGGAAATGGGGGTAAAGGTAGAAAGGGTGTCAAGAGATACATGTATCTTTCAGGCTAATTCTGTAGATGTTGATCATCTCGGCTCTGAGCAATTCAGACAAAAAAGTGGTAAACTAAGAGGTTCAGTTATGCTCGCAGGGCCTATGCTTGCCCGTTTCCACAAAGCATACATTCCTAAACCCGGCGGAGACAAAATTGGCAGAAGACGATTAGATACTCATATTGTTGGGTTTCAAAAGCTAGGTGCCGATTTTCATTTTGATGAAACACAACACTATTTTCAGTTAACTGCAGATAAATTAAAAGGCATCAGCATACTGTTGGATGAACCATCGGTAACAGGTACTGCAAATATTTTGATGGCGGCTGTAATGGCTGAAGGTATTACCACCATATACAATGCTGCATGTGAGCCTTACCTTCAGCAATTGTGCAAAATGCTTAACCGCATGGGTGCAAAGATCAGCGGTGTTGGTAGTAATTTATTGACTATTGAAGGAGTAAGGGAGTTGAACGGGACCGATCATAAGATGCTGCCAGATATGATTGAGGTCGGCAGTTTTATTGGTTTGGCAGCCATGACTCAAAGCGAGATTACAATTAAAAATGCTGGTATTGAACATCTTGGGGTAATACCTGAAAAATTTGCTCAGCTTGGCATAAAAATGGAATTTAAAGGAGATGATATTTATATTCCTTCCCAGGAAAAATATGAAATTCAAACTTTTCTGGATGGATCTGTTTTAACTATCTACGACCATCCATGGCCAGGGTTTACTCCCGATTTACTTAGTATTGTTTTAGTGGTTGCAACACAAGCCGAAGGAAGCGTACTCATTCATCAAAAGATGTTTGAAAGCCGCCTTTTTTTTGTTGATAAGGTTATGGATATGGGAGCACAAATTATCTTATGCGATCCTCATAGAGCTACAGTTATTGGGCTGGGAAGAAAACATCCTTTGCGAGGAATTTCCATGAGCAGTCCAGATATTCGAGCAGGTGTAGCACTGCTTATTGCAGCGTTAAGTGCAGAAGGGCAAAGTACTATTCAAAATATTGAACAAATAGATCGCGGATATCAATACATAAATAAAAGGCTGCTGGCTTTGGGAGCAGAAATACAGCGAATCAATTAGTCGTTCAATTACTTCAAGTTCACATCTTTCTTGTGAGAAATTTTTTTCCGCAAACAATACTGGTATTTGCAATAAGATCTTTTACAGCAATAAACAGATTGTTTTTGCAATAGGGTAACCAGTTAGTGGTCACCACTTACTTCGACCATTTTGTATTTGATTGCATTTTCCCCTGCCAATATAGGACGGCCGGTGAAAGAGGCATATACTTTTGTAAAACATGCTCCGTAATATAGAATAAACGAAGAGTAAAACACAAAGAGTAACAAGAGCACGAGCGAACTAGATGCGCCAAATACGTTTGTTATATCTCCTAAAGACAACATATAACGAATAACAATTTTTCCAATTGTAAACAGAACTCCGGTAAAAATCCCTCCAGGTATTACTACTTTAAGTGAAACTTTCGCCGCCGGCAGAACCTTATATAAAATAGCAAACCAAATTGAAACTACAACTACTGAAAAAACATTATTGAATAGTATCGTGAGAATGTTGGCAGTGTCAGGAGGAATTTCCCCTGTGTATTTCAGTAAAAAAGCTTCCAGTCCTTGTACAAGCATTCCGCTTATAAAAAAAATTCCCGCAAGTAGAATTATTATGAGAGAAACGACTCGCTTTTTTAGGCTTGTTCTGATACGTTGATGGGTTGACCCTTTAACATTCCACAATTGGTTAATTGAATCCTGAATAACTTTAAAAAGGGTGGTGGCGACAAAAATCAGAAAAATAAACCCGCCGGCAACTAAAAACCAGTTTTTTCCAAGTGACGTAAAACCAAGAAAAGTCAGGCGTACTTGTGCAGCACTCTGATGACCAAGAACCTGAGCCAGACGTACAAAGAATTTATCCCTTAAATTTTCTATTCTAAAAACAAGACCAATTATCTGTACAAGAATAATTAATATAGGAGGAAGGGCGAAAGTTGTAAAAAAAGCGGTGGCACCGGCAAGACGTAAAGGATCATTTCGCCTAAATTCATCGAAAGAAAGTAAGCAAATCTTAACAAACTCTTTTCCTGTTAAACGTGACATCAATTTTATTGACTTATAAGAGTTCGCTTTAACAGGCCATCATCTACCATGATCATTTAAGGAAGCAGCGCTATGCTGCTAACTAAAGTCAGGGTTGTGTTTTTAAACAAGGAAATGTTCTATTTTGGAAAGTAGTGGCAGGTGGTATCCCGGCTGCTACTTTCCAAAATAGCTTATAAAATTGAAACAACTACTATACGGCTTTTTTCTTACTAACTGATAGTCTGGTAAACTCACTTCCATTAAACATTCTTGCACTGTTTATATCTTTAGACTTATTGTAAACATCAAGATTTGCCTCCGTAACCAATCTCCAAAAATTCTTAGACTTTAGTTCTTCGTAGTCCGTGTGTTTGATAAACAGTCCGGTAATTGAATTGCGCTTTTTGAATTCCACTTTAACGGTCGGATTATTTAATTGTTCGTTTTCAACAAATTTTGCAATCTGCTCAGGTAACATAGTAAAAATTTAATATAAGTGATGGAGGTAAAGCTAAGCTAATAGCTCGCATTAAACAATTTTTATCAGTTTTTATTAACTTTCGTTAACATATTCTTCAAACTCGCATTCTTAAGACTGAATTTTATAACTAAAACAAAAGGTTTATCTTCTTGTTTTTCAATTACAATGCTGATACTTGCGCGTTTCAACTTTCTTTATGTTGTGGTCCTTCAAATTACTTTCTTTTATTTGCACTTTTATTGCGACCCATGACTGGAAAATTAATTATCATCACAGCCCCCTCAGGAGCGGGAAAAACGAGTATCACTCGCCACTTACTAGGCAAGTTTTCTAAACTTGCTTTTTCAATAAGTGCTGCTACGAGAGAAGCAAGGGGAAGGGAGAAAAACGGGGTGGATTACTATTTTCTTGGCCTTGAAGAATTTAGGGAAAGAATAAAAAACAACGATTTTATTGAATGGGAAATGGTGTACGAAGGCAAATACTACGGCACATTAAAAAGTGAACTGGAAAGAATTTGGGCAGAAGGAAAAGTGCCAATTTTGGATATAGATGTAAAAGGGGCAATACATGTGAAGCAGCAATATCCTAAGGATACACTTACTATTTTTATACAACCTCCATCTGTAGAAGAATTAAAAAAGCGACTTGAAGGAAGAGGAACCGAAACGCCTCAAAATATTGCCACAAGACTTAATAAAGCCACTTATGAGTTATCATTTAATCATTCTTTTGATAAAGTAATCACTAATGGCAGTCTCGATAGTGCTTGCGCAGAAACGGAAGCAGCTATCAAAGAATTTACAAATATTGAATAAGTATGAAGGTTTACGGAATCCCTAATTGCAATACGGTAAAAAAAGCGACCGACTGGCTTAAAAGCTGTCATCACGATTTTGAGTTTTATGACTATAAAAAGAAAGGAATAACGCCAGAAAAATTAAAGCAATGGTCAAAAGAAGTAGGTTGGGAACAGCTTGTAAATAAAAAAGGAACAACATGGAAGAGCTTATCTGAAGATCAACAAGAAAAGATTACAAATGAAGAAGCAGCTATAGAATTAATGATTGAGAAACCGTCAATAATAAAAAGACCTGTTATTGAAGGTAGCAAAGAATTAGTGGTTGGTTTTGAAGAAGAAGAATATACAAGATGCTTTAAAAAAAAATAAACAGATTAAACAGCCTTAGTGTTAGCTGGCCATTTCCTTCGCCTGAGGAATTATAAACACCGTTTTCCAGAATAAATCCTTTGCACCATTTTGTTTCAGGATCTACAACCCAATATTCTAAAACACCGGTTTTCTCATAAACAAGTTTCTTTTTTTTCAAATCATAATTTCGGTCTTCCGATAAAATTTCAATTACTAAATTAGGGGCCCCTACCACTCCCTTCCTTTCGATAATATCAGTTCTGTCTTTCGAAACAAATAGTATATCAGGCTGAAATGCGTTTTTTTCATCTAAAAAGACATCAAAAGGTGCAAAAAAAACTTCTCCCAGCCGATTTTGCTCTACATAATTATTTAAAACAGAAAAAATCTTTCGCTGCACACGAGCATGTGGAGTGGTTGGAGCTGGAGACATAACTAAATTATCGTTTATAAGTTGACATAATGTTCCTTCCGGCATTAGTTCAAATGCCTCCATTCCTGTCCGCGGTGGTTTCACATATAATTCCATAACTCTAATTTAATCAAACATTACAAGCAATTCATTTGTTACCGTTAAATTACGTTCAAATAACCTGCCATGTCATTTCAAAACCGAACTGCTTTTATAACCGGTGCCAGTCGTGGAATCGGCAAAGCTATTGCACTTAGGCTTGCCTCGGAAGGAGCCAACATTGTAGTTGCTTCGAAAAGTATTGAAGAAAACCCAAAACTTGGAGGAACTATATACAGTGCTGCTGAAGAGATAGAGCAGGCAGGAGGCAAAGCCCTGGCGGTACAATGTGATATAAGAGAGGAAAAGCAAATTGAAAATGCAGTAACTAAAGCAGTTGAAAGATTTGGCGGAATTGATATATTAGTGAATAATGCCTCCGCTACTTCACTGACATCAACAGAGCAGACTGAAGCGAGGCGATTTGACCTAATGCATGATATAAATGTCAGAGGAACCTTTCTTGTAAGTAAGGCTTGCATTCCACATCTTAAAAATGGAAAAAATCCTCATATTCTCACTTTATCTCCACCAATAAATTTAGATGTAAAATGGCTCAAAAACCATGTAGCTTATACTATAAGCAAATACAATATGACGATGATAACATTGGGGCTTGCGGCAGAATTGAAGAAATACAGTATCGCTGCAAATTCACTTTGGCCTAAGACTACTATTGCAACTGCTGCTGTACAGAATTTATTGGGTGGAGACGCACTCATAAAAATGAGCCGAAAAGCTGATATAATGGCAGACGCTGCTTATTATATTCTTAGCAGATCTTCTGCTGAATGTACCGGTAATACTTTTGTTGATGAAACTGTTTTAGCTGAAGAAGGAATCAACGATCTAAGCAAATATTCAGTTATTCCGGGAGGAAAGTTATATCAGGACTTGTTTATTTGAAAAGATTCTTTTCTGTAATTATTTAAAAAAAGAAAAGATTCAAAATCTTCGAATCCATTCTATTTTTTATATTGTTACCTATTTTTATCGTGGGAAACAACGGTATTTTCCTCCAACTTCTCCGGCCTCATTTGCGGAAACAATAAAACGTCCTGTATTGAAGGTTGATTAGTCATCAACATACAAAGACGATCTATACCAACTCCGATCCCAGCAGTGGGAGGCATACCGTATTCTAAAGCACGAAGGAAATCATAATCAATAAACATGGCTTCATCATCCCCTCTTTCCATCAGCTTTACCTGGTCCTCAAAACGTTCGCGTTGATCAATTGGATCATTTAGTTCGGAATAGGCATTAGCAATTTCTTTTCCGTTAACCATCAATTCAAAACGCTCAACAAGCCCTGGCTTAGTGCGATGCTTTTTTGTAAGAGGACTCATTTCAACCGGATAATCAATAATAAAAGTTGGTTGGATATAATGCTCTTCGCATTTTTCGCCAAATATCTCGTCAATCAGTTTGCCCTTGCCCATGCTCGCATCGCTTTTCAGATGCAGTTGTTTGCATACATCCCTCAATTGTTCTTCATTCATTTCGCTTACATCGTAAGCTGTATGTTCCTTTATGGAGTCGTAAATGGAAATGCGTTTATAAGGTGCCTTAAAATCAATCTCTTTATCTTCAACAGAAGCTTTTGTAGTTCCATTAACCGCTATCGCTACCTGTTCCATCAACTGTTCGGTTATATTCATCATCCAATCGTAATCTTTATAAGCAGTATAAAATTCGAGTACAGTAAACTCGGGATTGTGAGTTCTATCCATTCCTTCATTTCTAAAGTTCCGGCTAAACTCATATACCCAGTCAAAGCCACCAACTATTAATCGTTTTAAATAAAGTTCGTTGGCAATACGCATATAAAAAGGTACATCCAAAGCATTGTGGTGCGTAATAAATGGTTTTGCGGCTGCGCCTCCCGGAATGCTTTGCAAAACAGGGGTATCCACTTCTAAAGCACCCTTTTCATTTAGAAATTCACGTATTGCATTCATTAACTTTGTGCGCTTAACAAACACTTCCTTTACATGAGGATTTACAGTTAGATCAGCATATCGTTGCCGGTAACGAAATTCGGGGTCGGTAACAGCGTCAAACGTGTGTCCTTCTGCTTCTTTCACAACAGGTAGTGGTTTTAAAGATTTAGTAAGTAAAGTAAACTCTCTTACGTGTATCGAAGTTTCACCTGTCTTGGTTGTAAATACAAAGCCTTTTACCCCAATAATATCACCAATATCTAATAGCTTTTTCCAAACCAAATCGTATAACGTTTTGTCGTCTCCAGGGCATATCTCATCACGCTTCAGATACACCTGTATCTTTCCGACACTATCCTGAATTACGGCAAATGCAGCCTTCCCCATGTCTCGAATGCTCATTAAGCGACCAGCTATACAGACATCAGTAAAGTCTGCCTTGTTTTCTTCGCCTTTGTAGTTTTCTTTTATTTGAACAGAGGTCGTGTTTACGGCATATAGGGCGGCAGGGTAAGGATCAATTCCGGCATTTTGCAAAGCAGTCAGCTTTTCACGTCGTATCAATTCCTGCTCACTTAACTGTTGATTGGTAATCATTGAAGTATTTTAAAGAAGCGCAAAATTAAGGATTTAGGAATGGAAAGAAGTTGAAGGATGAATGGCACTTTTTGTAGCCCGATGGACTGTTTAATATTAAAAGTGCGGGAAAGTTTTACAGTACAAGGGAAAGTTCTCTAACGTTTTCCACATGTTGACCATAAACTTACCTGAATGTTTTTACTTATAAAAGCATGCCTTCAATTAGCTAAAACAAAATTAGAAGGTGGTCAACAATACCTGCCATGCATGAGTAACTTTTCCTTCGGCTAATAATTTAGCTGCATATTTCTGCACTTCTACATCCATTTCCTGAGGATTGATGGAATAATACTGAACAATATTTTTAAGGTAATCATCTTCAAAAGAAGGATTTATCGTCGGCAACTCTTCTACATTTGACAATGCTTCTTTGGCATCTTTTGTGAGCTTTTTTTAAAATAATGGAGTGAAAACAAAAATTACCACCTCTCAACATCAGGAATGTCTGGAGCGCTATTCTTAAACGCTTTTCTTGAATCTATTTTTTGCAACTGTCGTT
>JBBPZJ010000558.1:0-5451 GCA_038199395.1 Chitinophagales bacterium | reverse complement strand
CTTCGTATTCGGCTTAATGTTTCTCTTTTTACACCTAAATAAGAGGAGAGCAATGTAAGTGGCACTCGTTGCAGAATTTGAGGTTGATTTTTTTCCAGGTATTCATACCGTTGAGCAGCAGTGAGTAACCTGTACAATTCCAGCTGTTTTTCCTGTTTGGCAGCAATCAATTGCAAATTTCGCTTGGCGATTAACTCTATTTCCGGTGCTTTCTTGCTGACTTCAAAGACTTTATTTTTATCAAATTTTATTACTGTTAAAGGTTCGCATGCTTGTATAGCGAACGTTGATTTTGTTCCAAATAAATAGCTATTCATATTCGTTGCGGTATCTGTTTCGAAATAAAAGAAGGGATTTACCTCTATGCCGTCTTGTACATTGAAAGCTCTGCAATAACCTTTGCATATAAAATATAATGAATTACAAATCTTATCAGTTTGTATTAAATAGTCACCTTTTTTAAATTCAATTTTAGTCAGTATTGGCAATAAGATATTCCAACTATCTTCAGAAAACTCAGAAAACGAACGTATGTATGTTTGTAGTTCTTTCATATTTTCTGAGTCCAAATAACGCCCAATGTTCGAGTATCGCTGCAGGTGGAGGGTTTTTATAACGTCGGAACTGCTGCCTAACATTGTTTTAAAGGTTGAAGGTATGAACTAAAGCTAAATTAATAACGCCAAACCAAATCGCTGTTAATCTTCTTTTTCTCTCTTTAAAATGTAGCAGCAAATTCTTTTGCAAAGTCTGTTAGTTTCACTTTGCCCAAAACAGGTTTATTGCGGTGATAATCTTCAAATAATATCCCGCTATGCATACTTGCATTCATCTCAATTAAACTGGCAGCAATTTGTGGATTCATCCCAATTGCGTCTAACCCACTTCGCATTTGTTCATTAGAAATAATTATCCATTTCAAATCAGGTTTTCCTATAGCTGCACCTAAGATACTTGCCACTTGTTTACAACTAAGTTCGTCACTTGCTACATACAGCACTTTTCTGCCGACACCAGGTGTTACTATTTCTTCGGCAATAGCAGCAGCAATATCTATTGGGGAAACCCAGGGTACTTTATCCTCGTCACCGTAATTTGAGACTATATTGCCTGTGTTTTTTATCACATTAATAAAGCTGTATAAATTGTAGTAGAAAGCTGCGGGTCGCATAAAAGTAATCGCAACATTTGACAGCTTGTTCAGGATAAGCTCTGCATTGTAATGAGCAAGAATGATTCCTGAGTCCTGACCTAAATGAGCACCAACGCTACTTAAATGTACCAATCGTTTAACAGCAGATTGCGAAAGGGCTTGAACATAATTACCGGCAATTCTACTATAATCCTTTTTTAAGTCAAGATTGTGGTCGAAGAAGTTGCTTGGCGGTATCATTGTATATACTGCATCTGCACCTGCAAAAGTAGCTGTAAGAAAATCAACATCTCCTAAAGTGCCAATGGCAGCCTTAGCACCCAATGCCTCAATGTCTTTTTGTTTCTCTGGCTTGCTGCTAATTATTGTAACGATATGACCCTTTTGCGCTAACTCATTCGCTAATGGTTTGCTGATGTTTCCTAACGAACCTGTAAGTATTACTTTCATAATGTCTGTTTATTTTGTTTGCAAATTTTATTTTCTAAATAACGGTTTTCATATGTAGGTAGTTGTGGGCAAAATGCCAGGACTACGTGACAGGATTAATAAGGCGCTTCAATCAGGGGTTTAGGGAGAAATATATGCACCAGCCTCATATAGTTCCACATCAACCTTTTGCCTGATGCTTTCACTTTTTAACGACTCAACTACTTTCGGAAACTCTTCATATAAATTCGGCACATTAATTCCGAAGTGAATTGGAATCAATCTTTTTGAGTGCAAGAGCTTTGCCGCCGCCACAGCTTCCATCGGGGTCATAGCAGCGGCAACCGGACTATATGGAAGATCTGGAAAGCGAACCACAGCACCATTTACTGGCAGAAAGGCAAGATCGAAATGCTTGTATTTTTCGCCGATGCGCCAAAATTGGTTATGCCAGATGGTATCACCACAATGAATAATCCGGTATCCATCGCTTTCAATAACCCACGAGACCTGCTCATCTCCTATGCCATCCATGGCAAAGACGGGTGTAAATTGTACCTGTTTTAATTGTAAGCTTTCCCCTGAGTTTATTGCTTTAACCTTGTTAAAACAATTTTTTTGCACCTCGTCAGCAATAAGGGAAGAACAAATAATAAAACTGTCCGGTTTAAGAGCCGCAGTAATTGCCTTTGGATCGTAGTGATCAAAATGCAGATGGGTTATAAGAGCATAATCAGCTTTTGTATTCGCGCTAAAGCGATAGGTACTATTGGCTGCTAAAGAAAATTTAGGGTTATATGCAAAGTTTTCAACAGCATCAACCAAAAAAGTACAATTAGGTGTTTCTATTTTAAGCCCTGCCCATGATAATCTCTGAATTTTCATATTTATTCGTTTACATCATACAATTGAGGTGTTGAGAAAGTCGAGGGAACCCATTCATAAGCATCACCCTTTTTTCTAACGTGCCCCAAGCCCGGCCATGGAAGATGATTTGCAAATACTGTTTTACGGGTTTGCGCCAGGTTTTATAAAACATTTTTTCGAGTAATAATAGAATCAGGAAAATCAGTATCAAGTTCAGTTCCCCATTCCGGATGTTGAAATAATAGTTCTGCACTGCTGGCTGTATCTACAATATGCAGTAATTCTTCCCCTTGTGAAAATAGATTTAGATTAATGTGACCGGGTGTATGACCAGGCGCACTTACGACTTGCATACAATCAAAGAGTGTATCGCCATCATTAAAAAACTGCAGCTTCGTTTCAATTTTACTTAATGTATTTCGTGCTATTTGTATTGCTAAACTATTATCATTTCTTTTACTTCTTGAAAAATCAGGATTCTCAGATAACCAAAAATCATATTCTATCCTAAACATATGTATTGAAGCATTTGGAAAAACATATTCGCCATCTTTGTCTAAAATGCCACCTAAATGGTCCATATGTGCATGCGTCAATACAATAGCGGTAATATCCGTTGCACGTATGCCGGCAGATAAAAGATTATCAGGTAATTTACCCGCGTCTGCACCGCCTAATATCCCAAGCCCTGTGTCTATAAGAATGATGTCGTTTTTCATTTTTACCATGAGAACATTTATTGCAGCGTCAATTTTGTCAACGGGCAAAAAGTTTTCATATAATACCTTGTCTACTCTTTGTGCCTGAAGAACTTTTTCTACTTCCTCAGCAGAAATGCCGGGTGATAAAACAGGTCGGTTTCGTTTAAAATAAATATGGCCATCTGTAACTATGGTTAATTTGAGATCCCCAATCGTGAAATTTAAAAAGCCGGTGCTTTTATTAGTTCTGGTGAAAGAATGTTCTACAAGTCCGTTAGTCATAATTTTTTTAGATTTAAAACACGAAAGTATCTGTTTGATAACTTTAAGGCAAGTATGCACTTATTTGTATCTTACATACTTTTTAGAAACTATTGCTGACAATCAAACAAGTAGATTTGAAAGAAATGACTAAAAAAACTATAAATAATACAAATTGCAAAGTTGATTATGCGTTTCAACGGGTTGGCGGAAAATATAAAGGCCGCATTATTTGGTACCTAAATGACAAGACGGTCTTACGCTATGGAGAATTACGCAAAACAGTCAAAGGTGTTACGGCCAAGATGCTTACCCAAACCTTGAGAGAGTTAGAAGAAGATGATCTGATAAGAAGAAAAGTATACCGCCAGGTACCCCCCAAAGTAGAATATTCGTTAACGGAAACCGGAAAGGAATTGGTTCCATTTATAAAGCATTTGTATAACTGGGCGGAAAAACAAATGGCGAAACAGTAGTAAGTGTATTATAGGAAGAAAATGCAACCGGTGCGTAGGTCATGTTTGATCAGTAGAGCTTTATTTCATAACTCAATTGTACGAGATATGCCGTTTGTACTTGTATTTATTAAAGTCTTTCAATATGCTTACCTTATCACCTACAAACTTAATTTGCTTCATTTTGCTAAGCAATCTTTCTGAAACTTCCGGTGTTTGCTGCCCCACCTGCTTAGTTGTTCTAAAACCGGCAACAGTAGCTTAGCCATATCAGTAAGTTCATATTCAACTCTTAGGGGCACTTCCGCATAAACGGTTCTACTTACCAGGCCATCCTTTTCCAGCGCTCGCAATTGTAAGGTTAGCATTCGTTCAGTGATATAAGAAAACTCTTTTTTTAAGTCAGAAAACCTCGATTTTCCTTTTTCAAGTGTGCTTAAGATAGGCAATTTCCATCGCCCTCCGATTTTCTGAACTGCATAAGTAAGATCACAGTTGATAATACATTGTTCATTGCGGGTGTAGGTAGAGTTTTCCTTTCGTGTTGCCATCACTTACATTTTTGATAGTACCGTACAATTAGCTGTGCCGAATACAAAATTAGTAACAAGCTTCTACTTTTGAAAATCATTAATTGATCAATCAAAAGAATTAAAGACATGGAATTGTATTTAAAAGAAAAAACAGCAATAGTAGCTGGTGCAAGCCAGGGAATTGGACGAGCTACCGCAAAAGAATTAGCCATAGAAGGCGTTCGGGTTCTCGCTGTGGGTAGAAACAAGCATTTGTTACGTTCTTTGGCAGAGGAAGTGGAAGCGGCGGGGGGCGTGGCACCATTAGAAATGGTTCAGGACCTGGCAGCCGCGGATAGTTCCGTTGAAATTGCAAAAGCAGCCTTGTCCGAATTTGGAAAAGTGGACATCCTTATTAATAATGCAGGCCGTAGCCAGCCGCTTGATGTTATCGACTTAGAAGAGAAATGGACGGAGACGATGACGTTGGAGTTTGAACGGCCCAGGCAGCTAACACAAGCACTATTGCCTCATTTTATCAAACGAAGGCAAGGCGTTGTTCTAAACACCATCAGTACATACGAGCTAAAACAATCATCAATGCGTCTGCGATTGCCAAGACAGCTTTAGTGGCATGGTCCAAACAGCTTTCAGGACAAGTAGGACGACATGGCATTAGAGTTAATTGTATTCAGCCTGGTCTTATCGATACCGAGAACACTCGCCGGATTTTTAATAATGAAGAGCGCAAAGCGTTTGCCGAACGTGAAATACCATTAGGTGATTTTGGAGAGCCGCAGGATATGGCGAATATGGCCGTTTTCCTTGTATCTCCACGTGCCCGCTATGTCACGGGCACCGTCACTGTTGTAGACGGCGGCATGCGATATTATCCTTTTTAAGGCATTTGTGAGATACGCCTCAGCATTCTAAACTATTTCAACGCAGGTTTCATACCCTATAAACAAAATATTTTATACTCGTTTACAGGGTCTGTTGCCAGGCTTTAAAGGAAGATCACTGTATTTGTGGAAGAATCTCAATCAATTTTTTTTATTTATAAATTATATAGT
>JBBPZJ010000557.1:0-19204 GCA_038199395.1 Chitinophagales bacterium | reverse complement strand
TTGGCCCATACACTTATTTATGGAGCAATGGCCAAACTTCCAAAATTGCAACAGGTCTTTCAGCTACCACTTATTCAGTAACTATTACTGACAAAAACAATTGTACTGTCACTCCGTCAAGTATTACTCTAACGGAGCCGCCTCAGTTAACCATTAATGCCGGTAGTAATGAAATTGTTTATTATGGCTATCCTGACTCTGCTTGTGCTACACTAACGGCGACAGGCATGGGTGGCGGCGTTCCTCCATATACTATTACCTGGAGCACAAGTGAAAATTCTTCCACCAGTCATGCAAGCTCTATTACTGTTTGTCCAACTACCACTACGGTTTATACTGTAACCATAATTGATAAAAATGGCTGTAGCTTTAGCGACGATGTTACTGTTTGCGTAATCGATGTAAGATGCGGCAATAAAATGGACAATGTTATCATTAGTCATTTAACAGGCAATAAGAAAGACCCTTGCAATACGCTTTGCGTGGATATTAACGGAGCCAGAAATCATTTCTTAAATCATCCTGGAGACCAACTTGCTGCCTGCGGAACGGTTAAAGTATGCAACGACGGAGCACCAATGATGATTGTTGCAAACGAAGCAATCCAAAGTGTTGAAGCCGCAAGTCTAAAAGAAAGCATGTTTGTAAAAACTTTCCCTAATCCATTTTCAATGACTACTAAGGTTAGATTTATGTTAACTGAAGAGGATAAGGTGCAATTAAAGGTGTTTGATATTTCGGGTAAAGAAATTATGACCTTGTTTAACTCAAACGTCTCAGCATTTAAAGAGTATGAAGTAATGTTGAACGGAACAGCTTTGAGCAATGGAATATATTTATTGCAATTAAGTAGTTTAAAAGGAAAGAGCTACGTAAGTAAATTAGTGATGGCTAAATAAGCTCATTTAATAGGTTTTTGAAGAGACTGCCTTTAGATAGGTGGTCTCTTTTTTTGGTAAAAAGAAAAATAATGCATTGCTTGTTATTAGAAGAAAAAAGGCTTTTTAAAACCTTACTATTGCATAGCACGTAGCCGTGCAGTTTGTCACTTTCTTTGTTCTGAAACAATGAAGTAACCAAAGAAAATTCAAGAAAGGAACAATAACAGCCCGTTCCTTTCATTGTGCTTAGATTAAACTTTGTACTACTGTGGCTTCAGCAATTGCTTTTTGCTTATCTGTCTGAACCTATACTTTCTTAGAAGCTTCACGTGATCCTCATAGTACTTGTGTAAGAAAATTTCCGATCATCTTGACGTAAATGTAATAGGTCATTTCTGTTTTTGCAAGTAATATGATTCTTGTTCAGCTTGTTTTTGCCTTTCAAAACTATTGTAGCAAGAAGACGGTCCGAAGCTTACGTTTTCTTCTGTTGGTAGTGAAAGCGGAGACTGATCAACAATAAGTGGAGTTGGTAGTGCGGCACACTTTTTTTTAAATCGAATATTTAGTGCACGGCTGTGGAAGTAGACAATAGAGATAATAATCAATAATTTATGCCGGTAAATACGATGCATCTGTCCATTTTAAGTAATGCAACTAATCTGGAAATTAGTACATCAATAGTGATTGGCTAACAATTTGACTCATTATTTTATTTAAAAAGAAAAACAAGTGAATACAAACTTTACAAATGCTTCTCAATTTGAGATTATCAAATTTTTATATCAGTTTAAAGGTGATAATAAGTTTTACAAATTGGAAGAACATCTGCTTAATAGCGAATCGAAGAAAGAGGCATACCAGTTTATATACAATCTGCGGGACAGTGCTCTTATCTGTACTGACAGGGAAGTATATTGTAATGAGGAAGGCTATTGCTTCGCAGAACACTTTGATAACGCCGAGGAAATAAGAGCTAAAATCTTGCCTAAAGGAATAGCAGTGATGGAAACGTTGTGTAAAAGTCAGACATTATAATTTGGAATTTTTATCATTATGACATCGAAAGGTGTTAAAAATGAAAAAGCCTGTAAAATTAGTTTTTACGGGCTTTTTCATTTTTAGTGATTGCTAATATTATTAACTCGAAAGTCAAACTGTAAGATCGAAACAACGGCGATAAGCAAAGGTTCCTCAAACAAGAAAGCTTATTAGGCGCTCACTTTTATTTGTTCTTTTTTATAGACTACAATTTGTGGGCGCTCTCTCATCATAATTATTTTACCGGTTACACAAATATATTTGCCCAGGTACATTGTTTCCGGAGCGGTTTCATATTGTCCTCTTTGATCTTGCGAAATCATTATCGTTAGGAGCTGATCGGGATAAGCAGCACCAAGACTCAAGTAAGTGGGAGTATTTTCCATTTGTTCCAGAAATACTCCACCCGCTACTTTGCCACACACTGTTACGCTGTCGCCGACATGCTTGCCCGCATCTTGGAGCTTGATAGAGGTTTGAGAAAAAGAAATGCCTGTGATAAAAAGGGCGGTTGCAAAAAATAGAAATTTCATGAAGTGTATTTTTTATAACTATAATATAGAGCAACTTCGTCGGATTTACGATGTTTAGTGCAACTAGGCAGCAGCCTTTAGCCATTAAATTGCCTCAGGTGATGATCTGTATGCTTATAAGCCAGGTAACCGGTTTGTTCCCTGGTTAACTTTCCGAAAAAAGGATGTGCAAAATCAAGGTTCGGGCAATTTGAATGCTCTTTTATTAGTGTAATCCACTTCTGTCTTTCGACTGCTACGTCACCGGTTCCCCTGATTTTAAATTCGGGAAGTGTCGGCAGATTTTGCTTCATTGGTGTCTCATCTTTTATCAAGTCTTTCAAAGCGATTTTACCAAACAAGCGACCGAGAAAGGCTCTTTTATACTTCTGCTTACCTAGTATCATTTCTTCCCACTGTGTACAATGTTTTAGCATCTCGTACACGCTCATCTTTCCCCATTCTGCCTTGCATTCATCCGGTATCCTGGTGATTCTGCTGACTAATTCATTTAGCGTTGTTTCGTCAAATATTGTTTTCATATCACTCAATGGGTCTTCAACCAGTTGCTTTAGAATATTTTTATGTTGTTTTCGCATCGGAGTCGTCTTCACTGGTAATTGCTTTATGCATTTACCATAGTCTGCAGATCAAGCTTTTTCATTTTCATTACTTCTGCCATCACTCTTTGAGCTTTTGCAGGGTCGGTCATCAGTTGGCCTATCACTTCGGGTACAATCTGCCATGACACCCCAAACTTATCTTTCAACCAACCACATCTTGATTCTTCGCCACCTTCAGTGAGTTTGGTCCAGTAGTGATCGATCTCGTCCTGCGATTCGCATTCTACCATTATAGAAACACCTTCGTTAAAGGTAAAACTGTGATTGCCGGTACCATCCATTGCTGCAAACAATTCTTTATCCAATGAAAAATGTCCAAATTTAAGATTGCCTTCAGGTTGTTCCTCACCTGCTTTATATGTTTCTACATGATGAATGGCAGCGTTGGGAAAAATAGATGTATAATGTTTTATCGCTTCCTGCGCTTTGCCACATTGGTCACCAACAAAAAGGAAAGAAGTTGTTATTTTCTGCGCATCTTCAGGTAAAGGGCCAAGTATTAATTGCCAGGTCATTCCAAATTTATCAGCCACCCATCCATACTTTTCGCTCCACGGGTATTTGTCTAACGGCATCATAGCTTTGCCCCCTTGAGAAAGCATGTTATAAATGCGATCGATTTCTTCATTTGTTTCGCAGGAGACAAACAATGAAATCGATGGGTTGATGGTAAACATGGGTCCGCCATTCAGGCCCATTAGCTTTTTACCTTCAATCTCAAACTGCACCACCAGAGGTGTGTCTATAGTAACTTTTGAATTGCTAAAGACAGTGCAATAAAAATCGGCTGCTTCTTTCGCATTACCATCGAACCAAAGGCAGGGAAAAATACTGTTATTCATATGGAAGTGTTTTAGTTATTCACGTTTGTTTTGTTGGCTTTTTAACTGAAACAAAATTAATAGATGATTGTGATGTCACACAGAGCGTATAACGACATTCTTGAGGGGTAAATGCGACAAATCAGCATAACCTCAGGAAGTCTCTTTAAATAATAGCCCAACTCATTTTCTTTTGCATAGTCATTCAACCATATAAGAAACATAGGCAATAGCAACTGCTGTATGAGCCTGGGTAGCAGATAAAACGGTAAGTTAAGCCCAAAGATTACGTTCTACTATGTTTTTTTCGGTCTGCATTAAAAAACAATGAAAATACTGAAGTGATTAGAATTAAATCTTACTTCGACCCTTCTCCTTAAGTATAAAGTCCTTCATTACAGCTTCCCTTA
Organism: Chitinophagales bacterium; assembly: GCA_038199395.1. GTDB lineage: Bacteria > Bacteroidota > Bacteroidia > Chitinophagales > Chitinophagaceae > Segetibacter. The sequence continues at coordinate 14,916 of JBBPZJ010000557.1, read as the reverse complement.
TCAACGCCGGCGGCAAAATTCCCTGTGAGAGGATAAAGTCATGAAATCTTTGTGCACTGAACTTATCGCCAAGTGCTTTTTCAGCATCTTTTCTTAGCGCTAACATTTTTGTAAAGCCGTAAAAATAGCTGTTTGCCTGACCTGGGGCTTTTAGGGTATAACGCTCTACTTCCTGCTTTGCAAAAGCATGCGATTGCACTACATCTTTCATTAGCAAATCAAGAGCTTGCTGTTGTGTAATGTTACCTGCCTGCAATTCGGGATCTAAAAAGGCACGTGCAGCGCGCAGCAACCGGTAATCAAGTGAAACAAGCTGGCCCTCTATTGGCATGTAAGGAAGGGTGATGTACTCCGAGTAAAGTCCCCAGCCTTCAACGTTGGTTGAGTTGAAGGCATATAAAGCTCGGGCCTGTGAAACACCCTCTTCAACCATCTTATCAAACTGCATTTCATGGCCCGGACGAGCCTCGTGAGCTATAATTGTCCAGGAAGCTGCATAAAAGGTAAAATCGTCATATTTATCCTCTTTTTCACCGGTTTGCACAGGCATGTTTAATGGCAATACAAAAACACCACGCTGCCCGGTATTATTTAAAAAGGGTGGTGGCACCATATGCGGTGCCGGTTGCTGTGCCGTTTCGGCTTCACTAGCCAGCCTTATAATTGCCGGCCTGGTCGGTAATGTTACTAAACGCTCCTTTCTTATGATTTCTTCTATATCCGCAAGATGCCTTTTATACACAACCATAATAGAATCTCCAACTAGCTGATCTTTCTTTAAATACTTTATCACTTCCCTGTAATCAGCAGAAGGCAACTTATACTTTTGCGCAACTTGCACTGCAATTACCTTCATTTGGTTTTGTATGTCTGAAAACATTGTATGAGCCATTGTTGCAACCTGTGCCGGAGGTATATCAATTCCGTAACCCTCTAAAGCGAGCTTATATTCTTCCTGTGGAAGCCGGAAATCACTACGTGCCTTGGACAATAAGTTGGCTTTTATCCAGCCGTCGTAAGCCTCTAATTGCTCTTTAATCGTGTTATAAGCCGACTCCCAACCTGAGATGTTGTATTTTTTAAACAAAACAGCAATACCGCTAACAATACTCGCATTGCGGGAAAGCGCCACCTCCATTGCTTGTTTTGAGGGATAAATGATACCGGGCTTAATCATTTGCTGAATAGTACGGTCTTTAAAAATATCGGATATCGGTCTGTACCCGTTTTGTAGTCCTGCATATTTATTCAACCTTACTACCGCCGCTTTACGTCGATCTGAGGGTGTTTGGTCATCCAGCAATATTTGCAATCCGCTAAATACCATCCTTGTAGGATTCAAAAACGCGACTGCTTTGTTTAAATTGTAGTCTTCAATTTTAAAATCATGCTCTGTTTGTTTTATCAGTATATCAAGGTCCTGTTTTATAGCTAGATTACTTTCTTTCAGTTTGGCGCTTTTTAACTGTGCAACCGCATTTTCTGTTTCCTTACGTTTTGCAGCCTGGTTAAGCAAGGTAGGAACAGCTATTAAAGTGTCGTAAAAAGCAAGTCCCTGTTCAGACCCAAACTCAGGAGAATATTTTTGATCAATATCAATTAATTTTTTTGTGTAAAGATTTGATTTTGTCACCCAGTGATTTACTATCGGAAGATGTTGTCTGGGCTTTTGCTGCAATGGATAAAAGCGTGATGAGTGTGACATGCAGCACGTTGGAAAGATTAGTAATATTGGTCATAGTATTAACGGTATTTGGAAGTCTTTTGAAATTAATCTGGAAAGATGAAGGTTAAAAATAATACGGAAGCCTGAAAAATTAGAAGATTGTGCTTTAATGAGAAAAGCATTTTTTATTCTTTTAAAACATTAAGCCTTGGTTTAACGCAGGCAACTATCGAACAGGTTTAAGCAATTGCTTTTGTCCCTAATTATTTGCTCCTTTCATCTTCAGATCTTTTATCAAAATACCTTGAATCCCATGAAAAGGTTTACGGTGTTTGAATAAGGCTTATTTATTTTTTTTAGAACTCATTTGTTCTCTGCTCTATTTGTTCTACAGGCATTAATCCAGCACAAATTGCCCGTCTTTATAAATCACTTTTCTTGTGTTGTCTGCAAGTGTGGCGGTAACGGTTCTATTACTGGTACTGATGATGTCCGTATGTACTTTTGGGCAACTGTTATAGCCCATATCGGCCCATTGATCATCAGTTACTTTTGACATATCACCGGTATAAGTATCTTTATAAGCATTGCCAAGAGCAATATGAGTATTACCAAACTCACCACCGGTATTTTCATCAAAGAGGGTAGTTGCCATAAATTTTGTTATTTGCGAATGGCGTTTATCTGTAAGCGAAAACTCACCCACCTTATCTGCATTCTCCTGTGCTATCATCTCTTTCAAAGCATCTTCGTTCTCACTGGCAGATGATGCAACTACAAGACCGTTTTCAAAACGAAGCGAAACGCCTGAAATACGCTTACCTGAGTAATAAAGCGGTTGGTTAAAACTGATAGAGCCGTTGGTGCCCCTCCAGTCAGGTGAAGTAAATATTTCAAAACTTGGAATGTTTTTTCCACCACCGCTTAGCCACTTCCTATGCTGACCTATCTGCACTTCAAGATCCACATCATTTCCCTTTATGTGCAGCTTTTCAATTTGCAGGTCATCCAGCTTATCTTTTATTTCTTCGATCTCCTTTTGCACCGCCTTCCATTTCAATACCGGATCATCTTCTCTCAGGTAACAGGCTTCAATAATTTGCTCCCAGTATTCTTCTAAAGTAAGTCCTGCTTCTTTAGCCATCGATTCGGTACCATAGAGACAAAGTGACCAGGAAAGTTTTCCCGCCTGCTCTTTCATTTCCCGCATCTTCATATAAGGTGCTCTTGCACTATTCATCATGCTGATCTTTGCAGAAGGTAGCCCTTCGAGGTAGTGAATGTCGGGCTCTGATATAATAAATAGTAAATGATCTGCCGCATCCACTATGCCCTGCCAATAAGGTTTTGCAAAAAAGCTAATTTGTTCGTTGGTTCCATTTTGCAGAAGATATCGGGGAAGGCTATGCGCCCTGGTATTGTCGGGAAGATAATTAGCGATAACGTTACCTCCCGCTGTATAGATTTCTTTAGCAATAGCAAGGAATAGATCTTTAGTGCATTCTTGCCCAATCAAAAAAACTGTATCGTCTTTATTAATGCCAAGCCCGTTATTCAATGCATAATTTACCATGACCTGCGCATATTTTTTGAGCAGGTTATCATTAAGATTCACCATATTGAGTATAATTTAAAGCGAACGAAGTTATGTAGGATCGGGTAAAGCGAACTGATAATTACTACTCCTTGTTGAATTCTTTTTTGTGCTAATGATGAATTACAGCGTAATGAAAAGCAGTTGTATGTGAAAATTTTTCAGAGACAAGACTTCTAAAAATCCGAAGTTAACAGGAGCCTTTTGTTGATAACGAATAAAGCAAGCTATGTTTATGCAGGCTAGTATCTTCCTTTATCAGCAAAGCCCCGAGGAAATGTCTCGGGGGCGTTGATAATCTATGTTTTAAAGGCATTTTTTTTAAATATCTTCTCTTTCTTCCTCAGCGTCTGGTGCAAAATCTTCAACAATGTCACCCATTCCTACTGTTCCCTCGTTAGACATGGTACCATCTCCAATACTTGAAATGACTTCTTTTTTAGGACTATCAACCGCATAATACGTGTCCTTATCATTATCGAAACCCTCTATTGTTTGTAAATGCTCTCCTTCTGGTGTTACTTTGTTTATATTGCTTTCCGCTTCTGAAGATGTTTCGGGAGTATTTTTTTCTTCGTTCATTGTAAGTATTTTAAAATTTACAGAATGTGTACTAAACTTATGCCACTGCCTTTAAAGTAGAATATTGTCACTATGTATTAAGTCATCAAACAATTCTTTATCATTTGGCTTCCATGCCCCCTTTCGCAGATATTGTTATTTGTAACGGCAATCGATTAAAGAACACAGGTAAGGGCAAGGAAACTATAAATGGGTTTGTATTACTTGTTTGCTTTCAACGTTCTTTTTGTAATTCTACCTTTCCAGTTTGAAATCCTTATCGGTTGCAGGACGTTTGTCAGCATTGGCTACTTTGTAACCTGTCCGGTACATCCAGTCGGCCATCTTTTTCAACTTTGGATAGTTGATATTCTCCGCATTATCCTGCGGGGTATGGTAGTCAGGATGTAGCAGGGTAGTGTACATAATGGAAGGTATACCTAACCTTGCATAGGGGAGATGGTCACTTCTAAAATACCAACCTTCCACATGTGTTGCCGCATCCCATGTAGTATCGAGTTTAAAGTTTGGTCCTTCTTTATTTGCCGATAAAGCCATGTTTACCAAATCAGTTGAATTTCTATGTGGTGGCCTTACTCCTAACAATGCCGCACTGTCAATATTGTTTCTGCCAATCATATCGCCATTTAAAACAGCCACAATGCTATTGACAGGTACAGTAGGATGTGCCGAATAATATCTTGAGCCCAACAGACCCCTTTCCTCCGCCCCATGAATAACAAATAAGACAGAACGTTTAGAAGGATTTTTGACAAAAGCCCGGGCATTTGAAAGCATTGCCACATCTACACTTGCATTATCATCAGCTCCATAGAAGATAGAGTCATTTTTAATTACATCTCTTATACCATGCGCATCGGTATGACCGCTGTATAAAACATATTCATTTTTCAGTCTTGCATCTGTTCCTGTTATTACACCAACGATGTTTACAGAAGGATATGAATATTTAGAAACGATCAGATTTGCTTTTATCATTGCTGTATTTCCCTGTAATTCTTTTTTGGCAGTTGCATGCACCCATATAACAGGAAACGTAGTAGTTAGATTTTCGTTCGGCCCTCCGTCTATATCATAAGTGCCTCTTTTAAAGTTTTCGCCTGCATCATCCCATGCTTTTTCGGCTACGTCATCGGCAATGAAAATGATTGCTGCTGCACCTCTTCGTAGTAAAGGCATTCCATACTTCGTTAAAATGTATCTGCCGTATCTCCAGGTGGGTAAAGAAACATCAAGGTTTATTCCTTTTGAATTGGCTTCAATGGCTACCACTTTGCCTTTTACATCTAACGCATTTGTATCAATATCCGATCCATTTCCCAGGTAAACAATGGGTGCATTCAGTGAAGTGTTAGCCATTTGTGCCACCTGCACATCCTTCCAAAGGCGTAGCGGAGTATTGTTAATTTGAATAGTTGAATTATCTGCAATGGAGTTTCTCCATAAATTGAAATATTGAAAATAAGTACCATCATCGCCTGCCGGCTTTAGCCCGATAGTCCTGTATTTATCTGCCAGCCAAATAGATGCTTTCAATTCATCTAACGTTCCGGCAGAGCGACCGTTGAAGTGTGGAGCTGCTAATGCATATAAATCTTCTTTCAGGTCCTGCACCCGTATCAGGTTCAGCCCGGGAGGATTAGCGGGCTGAGCAAACAAAGAGGTGGTTGTAATTATCAGTAGCGGAAGGAATAAAAAATTTGTTTTCATTTTATAAAATTACCTGAAATTTTGCAGATAGCTTTGTTGCAACAGTGCTGTGAGAGGAGCACCGCACCGCTTACAAGCGGTGAGGCTGTCTACTCAATTGTAGGCGATTGTACTCTTTTTTATAGAAGCGCTGCCTGATATTATTTACTTCTATAACAGTAAATGAATTTGATAATATAATTTCAGATTTGCGAAGTAAGGAGATTAATGATAAAGCGGCAAATTCGGGAGCGTTTTCAGTCTTCATGTTCTATAAGTTCTTTTGGTTAACGTATTCAAATAAAACCTGGCAGCCTTATTCTGAGAGAAGCAGGATGCAATTGGTGTAAAGAGCGAATGTATTTATACTTAATGAACCGCTGTATAAGAGACCCGTACCTACAGTGGTGTGCCCTTTGGAGAGGGACCGAGGGTGAGATCAATAAAAAAATCATCAGCACAAAAAAGAATGCATAAAACCAATAGAACAAGACACGTCAAATATTTAAAAGTGGTTTTAAAATCTTGCTTTGTATCACTGTTTTTTATTGCGTGCTCTTCAATACATAAAAACACTCAAACTGCTAAAACACCTGTAATAATAGAAGTAACCGAAGTCTTACGTAAACACATACTGGAAGAAGCTGCCTGGGCAATGAACCAGGAAGCCGAAACTGTAACAGCACATACATCACCACGAAGTGCGGGAGGCAGACACGATTTTTTTAGTGAGGGAGATTATTGGTGGCCTAACCCCGTAAGTGTTGATAGCCCGTACGTTCAGAAAGACGGACTCACTAATCCGGATAATTTCGTTGCTCACCGGCTCGCGATGATACGCTTAAGCCGCATTGTTGGCGCTTTGGCTTCTGCCTATAAAATTACCGGCGACGACAAGTATGTAATGCAGGCAATGAAACATTGCAAGGCATGGTTTACTGATAAGGAAACATTGATGAATCCAAACCTGTTGTATGCGCAGGCTATTAAAGGCAGGTTTACAGGAAGAGGCATCGGCATTATTGATACTATACAACTAATGGAAGTGGTGCAGGGATTACTGGCAATGGAAGTTTCTGTGGCGATGGATAAACAAGCACTCGCTGCAATAAGAAATTGGTTCATAGAATATATAACCTGGCTTACCACTCATAAATATGGTGAAGATGAAATGAATGCTGAAAATAATCATGGTACCTGTTGGGTAATGCAGGTAGCCTGTTTTGCTAAGTTTACAGGTAACAAACAAATGATGGATTTTTGCAGCAATCGATATAAGACTGTTTTACTGCCAAACCAGATGGATAAAGACGGAAGCTTTCCAAGGGAGTTGAAGAGAACAAAACCTTACGGTTACTCCATTTTTAATCTTGATGCGATGACCACAATTTGCCAGGTACTTTCAACTCCTGCTAACAACTTGTACAACTTTACTACCGCAGATGGAAAGTCAATTAAAAAAGGAATAGAGTATCTATATCCCTATCTCGCCGATAAAAGTAAATGGCCTTTAAAACCCGACGTAATGTATTGGAATGAATGGCCCGTTGCTCAGCCTTTTCTTGTTTTTGGTGCGAATGCATTTAATAATAACCGATGGCTGCAAACCTGGAAGAAACTGGAGCATAATCCGCAGGTAGATGAAGTAATAAGAAACCTTCCGGTCAGAAATCCTTTAATTTGGTTGTAAGATGGCTTTATTACTAAATAATATCTAGTTTAAAATGGATCTAAAGAAACAAGCCGCTGAAAAAGCAGCCACGTTAGTTCAAAATAAAACTGTAGTGGGCCTGGGTGCGGGTTCAACGATTGCTTACCTGGTAGAGTTTTTAGAAAGAGCTATCCACAACGGATTAGAAGTGCTTTTTGTCACCTCCTCTTTTTCAACACTTCAATTGCTTCAAAAAAAGAAGCTGCCAGTAAATGCAACATCATCATTAAGTGAAATTGATATTTATTTTGATGGTTGTGATCAATTGGATAAAGAATTAAATGCATTGAAAAGTGGTGGTGGAATTCATACACATGAAAAGCTACTTGCTTCAATGGCAAAACAGTTTGTTCTGATTGGAGACGAAGCAAAGCTGGTTGAAACGTTTGATCTGAAATATCCTTTGGTTCTTGAAATACTTCCTCAAGCCTTTCAATTTGTTCCGTTTAAGATGCGACAGCTTTTTGAAGGAGTGAAAGTTTCAATGCGAATGAATGACAAAAGAGACGGACCTGTTATAACTGAAAATGGAAACTACTTGTTAGATATGTATTTTGAAAATTGGCCAGAAATAAGTGCAATTAATTCCGTCTTAAAAAGCATTTCCGGGATAGTTGAAACATCACTTTTTTACGGACTTGCAAATAAAGCGGTTATTGCCGGAGAAAAAGGAGTTATTGTGTTAGCGAGATAAATTGTTCAAATATATTTTCTTTTTCAAGTGATTAGCACCTGTATTTGTGTTAAGAAAAAATAGCAATCATTCATTGTTATGCAAAAAGTACTAGTTTTAAAATAAAATTTAAACACCTTATTATTCCTTCATATTTCATAAATTACCCGCCAAAATGAAACGATTGCCCTTTTTACTCTTCCTGTTTTCGTTAATTTCTGTTGATATTGCAACAGCACAAACAAAATCTACGAAAGGATTTCATTCTTTATTTGATGGGAAATCGTTAAACGGCTGGAGAAAAGCTGAACGTGATAGCGCTCCTGATCATGGATGGATTGTTCAAAATAGTGAACTTATTTTTGATCCAGCAATTGGTCATGGCGGTGATATTGTTACTACGAAAACTTTTAAAGACTTCGATCTTTCTGCTGACTTCAAAGTTTCGGAAGGAGGTAATAGCGGTATTAAATACAGGTTGTTACCTAATACCTCACTGGGTTACGAATTTCAATTGATTGATGATAGCAAACATGCCGACGCAAAACTTGGAATAAACGGAAATCGCAAAACCGGCGCTTTGTACGATATCTTTCCCGCTGCTGAAAATAAGCCATACAAACCTGCCGGTGAATGGAATACCGCCCGTATAGTTGTAAAAGGCGACCACGTAGAACATTGGTTAAATGGCGTAAAAATTCTTCAATACACGAGAGGGAGCGAACAGTACAAGCAAGCAGTTGCAGCGAGTAAATTCAAGTCCACCAAAGGTTTTGGAGAGGCAAGCAGCTCACCTGTTTTGCTGCAGGCGCACGGCGATAAAATCACATTTAGGAATATTAAAATCAAAGAACTATAATTCATAAAAACTGGATCATGAAAAACTCAAGAAGAAGGTTTATTAAAAATATTGCCGGCGGTTCTGCTGCTGTTGCCATTGGCGGTATTGCATCTGGCTTTACTGCAAAAAGTTACCGCAACATTAAAGGCGCAAATGACCGTATAAGAGTCGGTGTTATCGGCTCTAATGGTCGGGGTTCAGGTATGGCAGCAACATTTGCGAGACAGCCTAATACCGATGTGATCTACGTATGCGATGTAGAAGTAAAGGCGAGGCAAAAAGGAATTGATGCGGTTGTAAAAGCAGGTAAGGATGCGCCAAAAGGAGAAAATGATTTTAGAAAGATGTTGCTTGATAAGGACGTTGATGCTACTTACATTGCCACACCCGACCATTGGCATTCTCCCGCAACAGTATTATGTTGTGCCGCAGGCAAACATGTGTATTGCGAAAAACCTTTAGCTCACAATCCCCGCGAAGGAGAAATGTCTATAGCTGCTGCAAGAAAATACAACAGGGTAGTACAAATGGGTACCCAGCGCAGATCGTGGAAATTATTGACTGAAGGTATCAACGAGTTACAGGGAGGTGCAATCGGGAAAGTTCACATGGCTAAAACCTGGTACACCAACTCGAGAAAACCGATTGGTTTTGGTCAGCAAACAGCAGTAATGCCCGGGTTGGATTATGAACTTTGGCAGGGACCTGCACCACGCGTGCCGTACAAGGATAATTTAATTCACTATAACTGGCATTGGTTCTGGAACTGGGGAACCGGCGAGGCATTGAACAATGGTACACATGAAATTGATGTTGCACGTTGGGGACTGGATATCGATTATCCTACCCGTGTCAACTCAACCGGCGGAAGATTTTTTGCAAACGACGATTGGCAAACACCAGACACTCAATTAATCACTTTTGAAACTCCGGCGGCTACTGTTTTATGGGAGGGCCGAAGCTGCAACCAGTTTAAAACCGAAGGTTCCGATCGTGGAGTCTTGTTTTACGGCGACAAAGGCGTTATGCTTACGGGTCACGATGGCTACACTATTTATGATGAGAAAGGAAAGGTGTTAAAAGAGATTAAATCAACTGCCGTTATTGATGGTCGCAATACATCCAGCCCCGGTGAAAGCCTGGATGCTGTTCACGTTGCAAATTTTTTGGATAGCATTCGTTTATCTAAAGTTCCTAATGCAGATGTAGCGGTAGGCTTTAAGAGTACTCTATGGATGCAATTAGGAAACATAGCACAGCGCACAGGACATTCATTAAGTATTGACCAGTCAAACGGGCACGTGATTGATGATAAAAAAGCAATGGACCTTTGGGCCCGCACATACCAACCAGGATGGGAGCCTAGAGTATAAAACTTGTATAATCCTAAAAACGAAATGTCTTCTGGTTTAGTCATGTAATTACGAGTGGCCTATAGGGTGGCTGTAGCACTTCGTTTGGTTAATTATCGAACAAGAAAATTCAAGACCCAATTTTACAATTGAGGTCTTTTTTGTTTAAATCAATTTCAAAAACCCAACATCAGCAATAATTATTACAAGTAATTAAGGGATGTTAGATGATTTTACAAAAGCACTGCAATTACCTTCAAAACACGAACTCATTTTTTTAATCAAAACTTAATTATCTTTCAAGCTCAATACAAATCAAAGGAATGAGATACAAGGTTTTATTTTTTGCCATCATACTTGTTACAGCGCTTAATAGTTGCCATACGATGAATAATGCATCAGAAAACGGTACTACAAATAGTACCGATGTTAAAATAATTACTTTAGATCCGGGCCACTTTCATGCGGCGCTTGTTCAAAAAGAAATGTATGCCGGTATTGATCCGCAAGTGAATGTGTATGCACCGGGCGGGCCGGAACTCGACGCATATCTTGCTCTGATTAAACAGTACAATGAGCGAGCAGAAAACCCGACTAAATGGGTTGAGAAAGTATATACAGGAAGCGATTACCTGGAAAAAATGTTGAGTGATAAAAAAGGAAATGTAGTTGTATTAGCTGGTAATAACCGGCAGAAAACAGAATATATAAATAAAGCAATTGATGCAGGATTAAACGTTTTGGGAGATAAGCCAATGGCGATCAGCTTTCAAAATTTCGACTTGCTGCAAAATACTTTTGCTAAGGCAGCTCAAAAAAAATTGTTGCTATATGATATAATGACCGAGCGGTCTGAAATAACAAATCTGTTGCAAAGAGAATTAGCTCAAGTTCCCGAAGTATTTGGTGAATTGAAAAAAGGAACTGTTAACGACCCGGCCGTAATATTAGAAAGCGTACACTTTTTCTATAAATTTGTTTCAGGAAAAGTATTAACACGTCCTGCATGGTTTTTCGATCCGGCTCAACAAGGAGATGTTATAACTGATGTGGGTGTCCACCTGATTGACCTGGCACAATGGGAATGTTTTCCTGATGAGACTATAGATTATAAAAAGGATATAACTATCAATTCTTCCAGAACCTGGCCCGAGCCTATAACCCTTTCTCAATTTAGTTTAATAACCAACCAAAATGCTTTTCCTGAATTTTTAAAGCAGTATGTAAAGAGTGATACGATATTGCAGACACATGGCAATGGAGAAATAAATTATACACTTAAAGGGGTTCATGTAAAAATAATAGCGCGTTGGGAATATAAAGCTCCTCCTGGCGGCGGTGATACCCATTATTCTATTCTTAAAGGAACCAAAGCAAACCTTGAAATTAAACAAGGGAAAGAGGAAGGGTATCAACCCACACTCTACGTTATTGCAAATGGCAATCAAAATAGTTTTGAATCTACAATAAAAAATGCAGTGTCAAAACTAAATAGTACGTACCCTGGTATCGGCGTAGAAAAGGCAACCAATGGATGGAAAGTAACCATTCCTCAATCCTACAAAATCGGACACGAAGCGCACTTTGGCCAGGTAATGACAAGGTACCTTCAATATTTAAAAGATAAAAAATTGCCTGAGTGGGAAGTGCCGAATATGCTTGCGAAATACTATACATCTACAAAAGCATTAGAAATGGCTTCACATTAAGTGTCTCGGATAGTCTTATTAACAAGTTTTAAAACACGATTAAATACAATTGCCAACATGGAACAATCGAGAAGAAAATTCATTCAGAAAGCTGCGTTTGGTGTAGCTGGTACCGTAAGCATACCTTTCATTAATAAGGCTGCAGCCGTTAATGAAAATAATTTTGCAAAAAAACAAGGCGACCTTTTGCCGGTAGGTATTGCCGGGTATACGTTTAACAAGTTTGATTTAGAGAAATCAATTGCCATGATGAAACGTATAGGTGTTCAAAATCTTTCTCTAAAAGAATTTCACCTGCCTCTGAACAGCAGTGATGAAAAAATTAAATCAGTAATGGCTCAGTTTGCTGCTGCCAATATTAATGTTTATGCTGTTGGTGTAATCTATATGAAAACAAGGCAGGCAGTTGACGAAGCGTTTAATTATGCGAGGAAGGTGGGAGTGAAGTTGATAGTTGGTGTGCCTAGTTACGACTTGCTCGACTACACAGAGCAAAAGGTAAAAGAAACCGATATGAGAATTGCTATTCATAATCACGGTCCTGAAGATGCGTTGTATCCTGGTCCGCAACAAGTGTATGAGCGTATTCAAAACAGGGATCCCCGTATGGGCCTTTGTTTAGATATTGGACACGCCGAAAGAGCTGGAACCGATTTGGTAAAAGCTATTAAAGAATACAAGAACCGGTTGTACGATCTGCATATTAAAGATGTGTCACTTGCTCAGAAAGATGGTAAAGCTGTAGAGATTGGAAGAGGGGTAATTGATTTTGAGGCGGTAATCAAAGCGTTGAAAAAGAATAATTACAAAGGCATGTGTAGCATTGAGTTTGAAAAAGACATGTCTGATCCGTTACCAGGGATAGCTGAGTCCATCGGATATTTTAGAGGGGTTATGTCGACAGTGAGCTAACCGGGAAGAGTGATGGAAAAAAATGTAGACAGGGAATTTGGTTTTTGCTCCGGCTAAACAAACAACGGAAATTCATTATAGAAAACCTGAGTGCAAATTGTTTGGTTGAAGATAAAAGACGCAGTAATCTGATATTATAGCAACCATTTATGCAGGAAATGTCTCAGCAGAAAAAAAAGAGCAGAGGTTGAAATAATAAACTTTTAGAATATACACGGCTTATATAACAATTAAAGAATTTTAATATTATAATCAATAAAGCCATCAGCTTTGAGTAATCTAACAACATTGCAAGCAGTAGAGAATAACAAAGACCTACAGACACGAATAGGAAAATATCGATGGACAATTTGTGCGCTGGTTTTTTACGCCACTACTATTAACTATCTGGACAGGCAGGTAATAAGCCTGCTAAAACCAACATTAGAGAAAGAATTTTCATGGACGGAAACAGACTACTCTAACATTGTGATTGCATTTCAATTTGCATATGCATTAGGAATGGTGGGTGCCGGACGAGTGATAGATAAAATAGGCACCAAGATAGGGTATGCTTTAACCTTAACTCTTTGGAGCATTGCTTCGATATTGCATGCATTTGCAACAGGTACCTTAAGTTTTGCTATTTTTCGTGCGTTTCTTGGTGTTACAGAAGCCGGAAACTTTCCTGCCGCATTTAAAACAGTAGCAGAGTGGTTCCCTAAAAAAGAGCGTGCTTTTGCAGGCGGTATCTTTAACTCAGGTACCAATGTAGGTGCTATACTTGCACCGCTGCTGGTTCCCTGGTTGGCTATAAACTATAGTTGGAGAGTTGCTTTCATAGCCATTGGAGCCATAGGCTTTATCTGGTTAATATTTTGGTTTATCTGGTACGAAGTGCCAGCTAAACAAAAACGCCTTTCTAAAGCTGAGTTTGATTATATACATAGCGACGTCGAACCTTCTGATAAGGAAATTGGCGTTGAGCAAAAACCAAAAATATCATGGGCGAATTTATTGGGCTATAAGCAAACATGGGCTTTTATAGTAGGCAAATTTTTAACCGATGGTATCTGGTGGTTCTTTTTATTCTGGCTCCCGGCTTTTTTAAATTCTCAATACAATTTGGTTGGTATGCAGGTTAGTCTGCCTATCGCCTTTGTTTATACCCTGGCCGGTGTTGCCAGTATTTTTGGAGGTTGGTTGCCAATGTGGTTTGTAAAGGCCAAAGGCTGGAGTATAGTTAAGGCAAGAAAAACCTCGATGCTTATATACGCCTTTTTCCCGTTGCTGGTTATGGTATCACAGGCTGCAGGAAGTTACGGAATGTGGTATGCGGTCATCATTATAGGCATAGCTGCATCGGCACACCAGGCTTGGTCTGCCAACCTTTTTACTACTGTATCCGACATGTTTCCAAAAAATTCGGTAGCCACTGTTATCGGTATTGGTGGTATGGCTGGTGGTTTAGGGGGTATGGCAGTTGCTAAAATTGCAGGCACATTGTTCGATTATTATAAAGGATTGGGGCATATAGAAACCGGATATTACATAGTGTTTTTGTATTGCGGTTTAGGATATTTACTCGCATGGGTACTTATGTTTAAGGTGTTGGTTCCTAAAATGAAGCCGATTGAAGTATAACAACAAATTAAATCAATAAAAAAGCCCGCAAATTGTACCAACTTTTGCGGACTTTTTTTATTGATTGTAAGACTCGAAACAAACGGCTATTCTGAACAAGTCGAAAATGAATAAGCCTGATTCTATAGAAATTTTATTTAATTCTCAGTACAGCAACCACTGGAAATAATTGGAAGGGAATTTTCCGAAATAAAAATTTTTTAACACACCCCATTTCTCCGCACTAAGGTTGTCGGTTTGCAGCGACACAGCGACTTCAAACTGATTGCAAGAAGCCAACCGGCAAAAACCAATTTGACAAGACAAGGAATAACACAAAAAAAATAATTTTAAATTTCCAAAAAATTGCGAGATATAAAATGAATATCCATTCAAAAAATGAAATTGAAGAAAGCGAATCCGATTCAGGTAAGGAACGCACCGTTCTTTACAATTCGTTTATGAATGCTCCTGCAGGCATTGCAATTTTAAAAGGAGCCAAACATATTTTTGAATTTGCAAATACTGTTTACGAAAATTTAATTGGAAGACCCGTTGCCATCGGAAAAAACGTGCGTGAAGTTT
>JBBPZJ010000556.1:0-2666 GCA_038199395.1 Chitinophagales bacterium | reverse complement strand
TATAAATCTGCTATTTTCATAATGCTTCAATTATTGGATTAACCTTCGGCGTCGTTTCAATACTTAAAAATATAAATGTACAAAAATCATGAGGGTTTGTACAGATACTGATCTGCTACAATTTCCGCCATTTCATACAGAAACTCAAGGATAACATTAGCCTGCTCCCCTGTTACTTCAATACCGTCTCCTTTTAAAAGCTCTACTGCTTTTTCCAGAGGCATTCTTTCTGCCACACTTACTCCCATCACACACCTCCTTATATTAAAATCAGCACTTGCTGAATAGTTCCTCTTTAATTTGTAAATATAAATTGGATAACCATTGGTATCCTCATCAAAATATGGTCAGGATAAGTAGAAAATTATCAAGCAGAATATTCTGAACTCGACAAGAATCATACTTAAAAGAAATGAGCCCACAAATGATAAAATCCCAAAAGGGGTTCGGCAAACCCCGATTTGAATATTCCTGATACTCAATTATGTCAACCTGTTCAACCGTATTTCTTATCCCATTTTGTAGAACTTATTCGCGTGAACAAACCATTAAAAACGATTATTCTTTGAACTGGAATGTATAAAAGGTACCTGGAGTGTTAAGGAACTAAAAAGACAAATAGATTCATGCTGTACGAACGAACAAAACTGTCGCAAAATAAAGAAAAACTACTGGCAATGTTGCAGGCAAAACCTGATACAGGTACTTTCACCAACATCATTCATGACGCTTATATTTTTGAGTTTCTGGGCCTGAAACAACAGGAAGTTTTACCCGAGAAAGAATTGGAGCAGGCGTTGCACGACCATCTATTGCAATTTCTGCTTGAACTTGGAAAGGGATTTTGTTTTGAAGCCAGGCAAAAACGGACTGCTATAGACATGAGCACTATTTTATTGATTTAGTATTTTACCACCGTCTGCTTCATTGCGATGTGCTGGTCAGTTTGAAGACGGAATGTTTTAATCATACACACGCCGGTCAGCTTAACATGTATCTCGAATATTACAAAAAATACGAAATGGTACAGGGCGACAATCCACCGGTTGGTATTTTGCTTTGTACAAATAAAGACCAGGAGCATGTTGAATTTGCCACTGCAGGCATAGACGATAAATTATTTGTAGCGCAATACTTAATGGCATTGCCTGATAAGAAACAATTGGAACAATTTATTAAGAAGGAACTTAAAGATAATTTGCAACAAAACGATAGCACAGAATGATCGATTAAAAAAGCAATAATTCACTCTCACGAAAAATGAAATGCTGCCAAAAGTAGCGGAGCGAGAATGGTAACAACGGGAAAGAATATAATGTACTTTAGCTACTTTTTTTTTCCTTCAAATGAAATATCTATTTTACTATCCAATACACGCATTCCACCTATGCCTTTAAGCTGGAACGAGATTAAAAGCAGAGCTTTATTATTTACACAAGAATGGAAAGATGAAGTAAGCGAAGAAGCCGAAACAAAACCTTTTCTTGAAGAATTAATAAACGTATTTGGCATTACTCGCCGCGCTTCGAAGTCCAATACAAAGACATAAAAACAGAGACATTCAAAAAGAAGATTGTTAGGGATGTATTGTACATGCCAAGTGATAAATCGGTAACTTTTTTACTTTGCAGAATAACTAAAATAAACTACAAGGGTGCGACCCCGCCTGCAACACACCCAGCTTCTTGGCAGAGCAGGCAGCAACGATATTTTATAGTTGTAATTCAGCTTGGTTTAGAAAAATCTTACTCACCTTTTTTACTCCTACAGAAATTATTAAAGAGATAATCATTAATCATTCAGGCAAAGTTAAACTTAGGGCTGCTGTAGCGCAAAGAAAGACTACGGCATAAACACAGCGCCATTCCGCATTTGCCTTCATTTATTCCGTTTCCTTTTTTGCTTGATTGCCCTAAGCAGGTAATGCTCCAAAATTAATTTTTTAATCTTTTAAATCAACAGTTATGGAAAGCATTTGTGGATGTATCAGCATTATACAAAGTAGCTGAAGTAGAACTGTCTTACAAAACAAAAGTAAAAGCTTCGGACAGACCACAAATTATGTCTTCTAAAGACGCTTACAACGTTTTATTAGCGGCCTGGGATGAAGGCCGAATTGAGTTTGTAGAACAATTTAAAGTGTTGTTTCTAAACAGGGCAAACAAAGTGTTAGGTATCTATGATGTATCAACAGGTGGGGTATCAGGTACTGTCGCAGACCCAAAGGTAATATTTGTAGCTGCTCTTAAAGCCAATGCATGTGGTATCGTTATAAGCCACAACCACCAATCAGGAAATCAGAAGCCAAGCAGGCAGGACGAGGAACTTACGCTGAGAATAAAATCAGCAGGTCAGTTGCTGGAAATTAAACTAATGGACCATGTAATAGTTACTACTGAAGGTTATTATTCATTTGCTGATGAGGGGCTGCTTTAGCCCCTTTTTTTATGCTTAGATCAGAAATTACCACAGATGTTTTTTATTTAGTTGCCTTCAAAATACTTAGCTTTTCATTCAGCTCTATTAACCCTGCTTTCCGCAAACAATCATCTGACAATGCCGACAGTTCCTGCAAAGTTTCTTTGGGAACTGCATCCAAAAGATTTGGAGTTTTATCATCGCCGTCTTTCACTGTTATTCCTCGTTCAATAACTGTTTTTAGAAGC
>JBBPZJ010000555.1:0-2248 GCA_038199395.1 Chitinophagales bacterium | reverse complement strand
TGAGATTGCGTTAAAAGTGATGAATAAGTATAAAGTGCAAATAGATGATTTGAACAGCGTATCATATAACATTCACGAGAATTTTAGTGCCGGAGAGGGTAATGTTCATTATACCAAAGAAGGCTACCGAAAGTTAGGTGAGGCAGTTACTAAATCAATTAAAATGGCTTTTAATGATTAAGCAAATAATGGTAAAAGGGTTGATTCTTTCTCTTGCAGTTACCATTTTTTCCGCGTGTGTTTCTAAAAGAAAAATGACTGACACCCAACCGGCAAATGATAAAAGTGACAAAGGGCTTTCAGTAATTAAACCAAATATTTTGTGGTTGGTTACAGAAGACATTAGCCCTTACCTTGCTTCTTATGGAGACTCCACCGCGAAGACACCCAACCTTGACAGACTGGCCAGGGAAGGGGTTCGTTTTACAAATGTGTTCGATGTTTCAGGAGTTTGTGCGCCAAGCCGCTCAGCTTTAATAACGGGAATGTATCCCACTTATTTAGGTACCGACAATATGCGTACACAAAATGCTTTTCCAACAATTGGTATTCCTAAATATTCAGTCGTTCTTCCCCCTGAAGTAAAAATGTTTAGTGAGCTGATGCGCAGGGGAGGTTATTATTGCACCAACAATAATAAAGAAGATTACCAGTTTGAAGGATTGAAAGCAGGATGGGATGAGAATGATGGAAAAGCACATTATAAAAACCGTCCCCCCGGCAAGCCGTTCTTTTCGGTTTTCAATTTCATGGTAACACATGAGTCCCGGATTTGGACTAAAAAGGATGATCCATTATTGGTTGATCCGGCTAAGGTAAAATTACGTCCTTATTACCCCGAGTCTCCTGTAATACGTAAGGATGTGGCACGCATGTATTCAAACATAATGGAGATGGATCAGCAGGTAGGTAAAATGCTGAAGGAACTGGAGGATGCTGGTTTACTTGATAATACGATTATTGTTTGGTACTCAGACAACGGAGGACCTTTGCCAAGAGCAAAAAGAGAGGTTTATGATGAGGGATTGCGTGTGCCTATGCTCATCCGGTTTCCCAATAAACAAAATGCAGGAACTGTAAATAATGAATTGATAAGTTTTGTAGATTTCGCTCCAACTACTTTATCTCTTGCAGGAATTAAGATTCCCGGTTACATGCAGGGACGTGCTTTTTTAGGAGCGCAAAAAACTGCTCCTCCAAAATATATTTATGCTGCACGTGATCGAATGGATGCAAATTATGATATGGTCAGGGCTGTTGGAGATGGGCGGTTTAAATACCTGAAAAATTATCAACCCGAAAAGCCATACATTCAAAACATCACTTATCGCTTAGACATGGACCTGATGAAAGAGCTTTTACGAATGAACGATGAGGGAAAACTGAATGATGTACAGAAATTATGGTTCCGGAAAACGAAGCCGGCGGATGAGTTATACGATACTAAAACTGATCCTTATGAGTTCACGAATTTAGCCGCTGATCCAAAATATGCTGATAAACTTGCTGAGCTAAAAACGGCTTTGGCAAAATGGATGGAAATGACAAAAGACAAGGGTTTTATCCCTGAAAAGCAATTTATAGAATCCATGTGGCCGGGAATGATTCAACCAACAACCAATGATCCCGTTTTCACCGTTTCCAAAGATAAAGTTTCCATCAACTGTTCCACCGA
Organism: Chitinophagales bacterium; assembly: GCA_038199395.1. Taxonomy (GTDB): domain Bacteria; phylum Bacteroidota; class Bacteroidia; order Chitinophagales; family Chitinophagaceae; genus Segetibacter. The sequence goes on along the minus strand of JBBPZJ010000555.1, from coordinate 573 downwards.
TGGCAACTCTATTTCGTGGCAGCTAATACCAAAAGGAGAGAAGCCGGCAGAAAATAAATGGCTTATTTATACCGGGCCGGTAACCGTTGCGCCAGGTCAGCAATTATATGCAATGGCCGAAAGAATAGGATATAAAGCAAGCCCTGTTAAAGACTTCTCACTTAAATAATCTAAACTTATAAACATTTATAAAAGAACATGGTAAAAATTGTATAGTAAATGCTCTTTATAACTATACTTGAATGGAATTTTAAATGAATAATGAATGGTCGCTAAAAAAATAGTTACTGCGTTTTACTTTTCTTCTTTACTTATCCTGGTTTGTTGCAGGCAAAAAGATCAATCGCAAAACAAAACAGAAAATCTAGCTGCAGGGCAACCTGTAGCTTCTGAGAATATTGTAGCTTCTAAGATGGTTCACATTCCTGCCGGAACTTTTCAAATGGGAACCAATGATCCTGCGTTTCCTGATGCACATCCTGTTCACAAAGTGTCTGTTAAAGATTTCTGGATGGATGAACATGAAGTTACAAATGCTGAATTTGAGAAGTTTGTAAAGGCTGCAAATTATGT
>JBBPZJ010000554.1:0-19718 GCA_038199395.1 Chitinophagales bacterium | reverse complement strand
GCCTGGGTTCTTGTAAACCATGTTCCGGTTCTTAATAATGTATATCTGCGATGTTCTTCTGTTACCAGTTCACGGGAGCGTTCATCCAAAATAAAATTCATATTTACGTCGGCTGCTGTAATGGGTGTAGCCTTAGCCCTGTTTCTTAAAGCATTGATCGTGATAGCTGCCCCTGGCGCATCGCCCAGTTTCATTTGTGCTTCTGCCAGGAGCAAATAAGTTTCTGCCAGTCTTAAATATACCTGGTCGTTGAAGTTAGAAGAGTTTTGCGCATCAGAGGGATCGTCAGGTGCCCAATCCCATTTCCTTGTATTGGGCCAGTTGGCTGCGGATGCAGAATTAGGCACCGGTTCATTACAATTCAAACTTAATTTAACGGTGTCGCCGAGTTTAGGCCCCGTCCAGCCGGGTGCAGCACAGGTAGCGTTTGCATTTGAGCCCGAGGGCAGGGAAGAAGGATCGTTCATAATCCAGTAATGCCTGTAGGCAAAGTCGCCGCCCCTGTCGTCGCCCGGAGCATATAGATTAAATGCATATTTCGTTAGGGCAAAACGGCCAATGCCCCTGCCGCCATTTTCTTTGGTAACTGCAATGGGGGATTTGCCACCTACCCTAAGGCTATAGTAGCGGGTTACCCACCACCTTCTCATTATATTAAAATCGCCACCTGCATTATTGTATTCATTTTGCATTACCCATAAAGCTTCTGTATTTCCCTGGCTTCTGTTGGAGTTGCCATCAAGAAACATATCTGTAAATACAGTTCCCGGTGCATTTTTATTTACACCGTAGCGTGCGGTGATTAATTTATAATCAGGGTTGTTAATTACTTTAAGCGCCATATCTTTTGCTTTCTGGTTTTGACCGGTTGTGAGGTACAATTCTGCCAGGTAATGTTCTGCTACCACTTTGCTTGCCCTTCCTTCCTGGGCAATTACTGAAGGTAAATTTGCCTCTGCAAATAACCAGTCTGCTTCCATAGCTTTTCTTACTTCGGCCACCGGTGCCCTTTCCCAGTCTGTTTTTATATTATCGCCAGATGATTCATTCAGGTTGAGTGGAACATCGCCCCAGTTGTAAGTAAGGTGACGGTAAGCCCAGGCCCGGATGAGCCTTGCTTCTCCAACGATTTGATTTTTTTCCTGCGTTGTCCATTTAATGGCCGGGTTTTCTGACCGGTCAATAATTGTGTTGGCGCCATTGATTATTCGGTACAGGTACAAAAATAAAAATCGCAGGTATCCGTCACTCGGGTTCATACGCACGCCAAAATCGCTAAAGACGGATTCTGCTCCCCCGCCGCCAAAGTACATGCTGTATGCATTATCCACACCTATCATGGCGGCAGTACTTACCATTTCATTGGTACCACTGGTACCGCCTCTTTCCTGGCGCCATTGATTATACAGGCCATACAACCCGGCTTCAAAACCGGCTTTATCCACATATAAATTATCCGGTGCAATTATAGAACGTGGGTCCTGTTGCAAGTAATCCTTTTTACAACCTGCCGAAAGTATCAGTAGGAAGAGAACGAATCCTGTTTTAATATTATTTTTCATAAAAAATTTCTTCAGAGTTTTTATAATCCAATGGTTAACCCGGCAATAATTTCTCTTTGCAGCGGAATGCCGTATTGATTAGACAATTCAGGATCGAGCCCCTTATATTTTGTAAAGGTTGCCAGGTTCCTTCCCGTTATATACACTTTTACACTAGTGAGTTTAGCGGCAGACAGCACCGATGACGGCAATGTGTAAGCCAGGGAAACATCTTTCAGCCGTGCATAACTTCCGTTCTCGTAATAATTTGCATTGAGTGGATTTGAATTTGTGTTGTTGGCTGAATGTGTGCCATTTGGATTTGTTGCTGCATCAAACCAGTCTTTTTTTGTTGTGTTTCTAGTAGCGCTGGAAAACACGGCATCATCCTGCAAAGGATTGTCTTTGGTAACACCTGATAAACCCTGGAGAAAAATCATTAAACTAATTCCTTTGTAGGAAAAGGTATTGGTGATGCCGTAAATTAATTTAGGATCAAGCAGACCGATAATTGTGCGGTCTGAAGCTGTATTAATTACGCCATTGTTGTCAATATCCACAACCCTTACATCGCCGGGCTTAGCCGAAGGCTGCGGCGATTTAACTATCTCCTCCTGCGTGCGGTAAATGCCGTCCATTTGCAGCCCGTAAATAACACGAATGGGTTTGCCGATAAACCACCTGTTGCCCACATCATCTTTTCCATCACCATAAATGTCAACGATCCTGTTTTCATTGTGCGAAAAATTAAGATTGGTTTTCCACGTAAATTCTTTCATGTCAATATTGGTTGTGTTTAGAGCAACTTCAAAACCATTGTTTTTGGTTTTTCCAATATTCTGAATAATGCTGGGGATGCCCTGCACGGGGGAAATGGCTCTTCTCAGCAACAGGTCAGAAGTGCTGGCGCTGTAAACATCAACAGAACCGTGGATGCGGTTTTTTAAAATGGCAAAATCCAGTCCCACAGTGAATGATTTGGTTGACTCCCAACCCAGGTTAGGATTGGCAAGGCCTGTGGGCACAAAGCCTGGTAAAACGGTTGAACCAGATACATAATTTGCACTGCCCAAAGTAGCAAGGGTAGTGTAAGGGCCTACCGCCTGGTTACCATTTAAGCCATACGAGGCCCGCAATTTTAAATTGTTTATCAGGTCTATGTGCATAAAGTTTTCTTCCGAAATGTTCCAGGCTACCGCTGCGGATGGGAACACCCCGTAACGGGTATCTACACCAAAACCAGAATAACCATCACGGCGGGCTGTAAGCGTAAGAAGGTAGCGGCTGTTGTAGCCGTAGTTTAAACGCCCCATCTGCGATATTAAATTTTGTTTGTAGTAGGTGGAGGACGGTTCCACCAGTGCTGCAGTGTTCATCTGGTAATTGGTAAGCACATCATTGGGAAAGCCAGTGCCTTCCACCTGGTCCCTGTCGTAATCTTCACTCTGGCTGCTGTACAAAGCAGTAAAATTAATGCTGTGTTTACCAAAATTCCTGGTGTAATTCAATATATTTTCTACAGTAAAATTCCTGTTTACAGAACTGAAGTTGATGGCATCGCCATTTTTCTCAAAGCCGAGGGCAACATTTCTGTTGTAGTAGGTTTTACGCTGGTTATTGCCATATTCCACTCCTGTATTTAATTTATAGCTCAATCCCTGTATAAAAGGGATTAAAACCGTAAGACTGTTGGCAGTAAAAACTTTATAGGTGTTGTCAGCATTTTTCACCAGCAAACTTGATAGCGGATTTCTTGCCTGCGGATTATCGTCATACGCATATCGGCGCAGGTTGCCTGCACTATCGTAAGGAGCAGTTAACGGATTGAAAAAGTTTGCGCCGCCACCGGTACTGCGGGTATCATCAAACTCAACGGGCAGGCCGCTTCTGTCCTGGAAAGTGATCTGGCTGCTGGAAGAAAAATTTAACCACGAGGCTAATTTAATGTCAACAGACGGTCTTAAAGAGTATCTTTTATATCTGTCGTTTACCGCAACGCCTTTTACGTTTAAGTAAGTGCCACCCAGGTAGAAAGTAGCTTTTTCTGAGCCGCCTCTCACCGAAAGAGAATGCTGCTGCCGTATGCCTGTTTGCGTAGCAAGGTCGTACCAGTTTACCCAGGCACCCGCATCATAAACGGCTTTTTCTGCACTTGAGATAGAAGAAATGCCGTTTCGCTTCACTTTAAAGTCATAAAACTCAGGGCCGGTGAGCAGATCAGGTTTATTTACCAGAGTTTGGGTTCCGTAGTACCCGTCATAAATAACCGATAGTTTTCCTCTTTTTCCCTGCTTGCTGGTAACTATAATTACTCCGTTAGATCCACGGGAACCGTAGATAGCCGTGGCTGATGCGTCCTTGAGTACGTCAATTGATGCCACATCGTTAGGATTAATTTCTGAAATACTTCCGGAATATGGAATACCATCCCAGATGATCAACGGGCTGCTGCTGGCAGTAATAGAATTACGGCCACGAATTAATATTGATGTATTATTTCCTTCGGCGCCACCGCCATTTGATACCACCTGTAATCCTGCCACAGAGCCCTGAAGGGCTTGTGCGATGTTTGTATTCGGCAACTGTTGCAGCCTGTCTTTACTTACGGAAGCAACAGACCCTGTAACATCTTTTTTCTTTTGCGTGCCGTAGCCCACCACTACAACTGTATTTAATGACTGTTCATTTGCTTCGAGTTGTACGTTAATTACATTGCTATTGCCCAAAGCGACTTCTTTGTCTGCAAATCCCACAGAAGTAAAAATCAGGATTTCGCCTCCTTTTTTATTAAGAGACAACGAAAATGAACCATCGGCAGCGGTTGCCGTTCCGATGTTGCTACCTTTCAACGAAACAGAAGCACTCTGCAGAGGTTCCCCCTCAGGCCCGGTCACTTTACCACTGACAACAGTGCTCTGCCCAAAAACATTTGCAGATAAACCAAAAAGAATACAGTAAAAAACGGGTAAAAAAGTCGTTTTTAACAAGACATGGAATGACATACGCGATCGTTTAAAATGAATAATAGGCAAATTCTGCTTCGTGCATAAATGGCGCTAAATGAAAAAAACATAAACCGCCTTTTATAAGTTCAGTTTCAGCAATCGAATTTAATCATATTAATTTGTTTAGGAAAATATTGTGAAGGCGATGACGCTGATCTCTGCAACTACAACGATTAAAAGAGATTACTACTGCGGTTTCATTTGTTTTCCTTTTGCGATACGCTTTTTTAGTCAAACTTCCTGTCATCGTTTTCTTTTCAAGAGGAATTAACACCGTAAAGACCTTTAATGAAGTATATTATCGTGAATTTGAAATTGCGTCAGAAACATTATTAAATGTGAAAAAAAGATACTTTGAAAAAGACTTGAAAAAAGCGATTACCATGATAGATATAGCGCGAAGCGAATCAAACTTTATTAGTCGCCGTTACTGACATCAACTTGTTTTATAAGTATCTAATTTTGTTTCTACCAATTAATGTAAATTTTATGAGAGGTATCAATTACATTATAGGAAATAAAAGACCGATCAACAAAAAGATAATGAATGTCAAAAGATAATACACCTGAAGTTTGGCTCCGTGGGCCTGTTGAGAATATTCCTGATTTACTGCAACCCGTTGCTCATGCACTTCTGCAGGCAAGAGAAGAGGTTGACAAAATTGTTGCTGACTTTCCTGATACACATTTATGGCAAAAACCGGGGGGAGTCGCTTCTGTCGGATTTCACCTTCAACATCTTACTGGTGTTTTAAACAGATTGTTTACTTATGCTAATGAAGAGTCACTGACTGATTCTCAACTATCGGCGCTTGCCACTGAAGGAAAATCTGTTGCAGGTAACAACAATGTTTTAGAATTAAAGCGTTTATTTGACCTGCAGGTAGATAAAGCATTAAAGCAATTAGAAGCTACAAATGAGCAACTTCTTACAGAACAAAGATTGGTGGGACGCAGTAAAATTCCGTCAACTGTAATTGGTCTATTATTTCATTCGGCAGAGCATACGATGAGACATGTGGGCCAGTTGTATGTAACGGCGAGGGTTATAAAAGATAGTTTAAAAACCGGGCTGTAGCTGAATGAGCCAATTACTCCTTATAAAAACTAATAGCGCTTGCCTGGGCTGTGCAGGTAACCACTAAATCGTTGATACATACATGGTCAGGAAGAGTTGTGCAATACCAAACTATATCAGCAATATCTTCAGCATACAGTGGGGTAAAGCCTTCATAAGATTGCTTTGCTTTATCGGCATCTCCTTTATATCTGACAATAGAAAATTCTGTCTCAGCCGCGCCGGGATGTATTGCTGTAACTTTTATTTTATGAGGTAACAGGTCAATGCGTAAAGATTTAGTGATAGCATCTACTGCAAACTTGCTTGCGCAATACACGTTTCCTTTTTCGTAAACTTCCTTACCTGCTATAGAACCAATATTGATAACATGTCCACGATTTTTTTGTGTCATATAAGGCAATACTGCTTTGGTCACATACAAAAGACCTTTGACATTCGTATCAATCATCGTATCCCAGTCAGAAATGCTCGCATTGTCAAAGGTTTCGCGGCCAAGCGCAAGACCCGCATTGTTAACCAATACCTCAATGTCTTTCCATTCTTCGGGTAAATTTTCAAGGTTTTGGCGAACCTCGTCGTTGTGCTGTACATCAAACACAAGACTTAACACACGGACTGAATATTTTTCTCGTAACTCGTCTGCAAATGCATGCAGCTTATCGGCACGGCGGCCGGTAATAATACAATTCCAGTTACCCGATGCAAATTTCTCTGCAATAGCCTTTCCAAATCCTGAAGTTGTCCCTGTTATTAGTACGATTTTGTGCATGTGGCGAAGGTAATAATGATGACGCAAAAGAAAAATTGAAACAAAACTGCTGCCTTGCCATAGTCTTGTTTACGACGTTCGTAATATTTTCGTGGTGTTGGTTTTTGTAAGGTTACAATTACTTAACATCGAATTTAATCGATTTTTAATCTTTGCTCTTACATTTGCGGTTGTATAACTACTAAAAGAAGGAATACAGAAGCTCTGTTTTTGTTGAGAACGTTTGTTTTGCCATATATGATGTGAGGTTGATATTTTTTAATTAAAAAGTAAATCATGGCAAAAATTATTAATGCTGCAATTATAGGTTGTAATATGTCTGAGCGTTTTTTTACAACTATTGAAGCAAATAAGGTAGAAGATTTTTATTGGAAGAAAATATTTTTAAGCGAAGAAACTCCAAGTATAAAAAGCCATCCACAGGCTGAAGTTGTTGAAAGGGCCGAAGCAATTCTAAATGACTCTGAAATAGATTTAGTTTTCGTATCTGCAAATCATCTGCAATTTGTGAAACCAGTAATCGACGCAGGAAAATCTGTGCGGATTATATAATGCTTTCATAAGCCAAAAGGATTGGCAAAATCAAAATTGTTCATTATTAAACTAAAACATTATGTACACAACATATCCTGGAATTTATAGTCTTGAATATTATAATTCCGCAATAGAATTAACCATAAAAGTAAAAGCCTTATTCAGGTTGTTTAAAATAAAGAGAACCATTAAAAGCAAATATGCAATGGTATAATGAAGGTTTTGGGATTGAATAAAACTTATTTTTTACTAAAGAGAATGTCGGCCACAAAAATTAGCAGACATTTTCTTTATAGCTTCAGCTTCAACTTAATTATATGAACACGTTAAGGAGTATGAATATTGTAAAACGAATTGCCCTTGTTGCTCACGACAATAAAAAGGCAGATTTAATAGACTGGGCAAAATATAATAAACACGTGTTGACACAACATCTTTTAACAGCGACAGGCACTACAGGTCGTTTGTTGGAAGAGACATTAGATACACCAGTTACTAAATTATTAAGCGGGCCCCTGGGTGGTGATCAGCAACTTGGTGCCAAGATAGCAGAAGGAAAGTTGGATATGATCATATTTTTCTGGGATCCTATGGAAGCGCAGCCTCATGATAGTGATGTAAAAGCTTTACTGCGTGTTGCAGTCGCCTATAATATAATCATTGCGTGTAACCGGACAACTGCAGATTTTGTGTTGACGTCAGTCCTTATGAATAAAAATATTTCGATAGATGCTCCTGATTATTCGGGTTATTTAAATCGCAAGGTGGTATAGAATAGGTATAAAAATGACTAAAGCCCTTGAATACTTCAAGGGCTTTAGTGCGGAAGAGGAGATTCGAACTCCCACGCCAGTTACAGCGCTACCACCTCAAGGTAGTGCGTCTACCAATTTCGCCACCTCCGCATTTGGGTGAGCAAATGTAGTAAATCATTCCCTTCGTTAAGCGAGTAAGTTTTCAATCAAGGTTTAAAGAAGATAAGCGGGAATCGCTTCGAAAACTTGCAATCGCTCCTGCAATTATTAGTTGTGCGATATATTTTTGAAAAAGGAATCATTATGACGAAACACAATAATTGTGCAGAGTCCACGGTGACTGTAGAAAATGAAAAACAAATCATTACAATAAGTAACGGCATTGCTTCAGGGGCTGCAGCACGACCAACTATTTCGGTAGAAAAGGAAAGAGAAATACTTGATGAGATTGAAAGACATTATAAAAAGTGGAGTATTATTGGTATATCCATATGGCATTTATCATAATATTTGGATTAGCAGCAGTGAGCACTTCTGTGTTAGTTTCTATTTATACAGGAAATAAACAACTGATGAAAGTGTCTACTATCAAGGTGATGGCTTGTATCTCTACAATTTTCCTTGGGGTATTAACTGCATTTAACCCGGTAACAAATTCTACAAATGCTAAAAACGCCTGAAGGTAGCTCAACGCCGCATGGATTCTGTATTTAGCAGGAAGCACCTCGATACAACAGTTGTTGTGCGAAATCGTTAGCTAAAATCTATTGCTTATTTTCCGAGTGCGTCATCATCTTACAACTAACACATAGGACAACAACTTCTTTCTTATTTTGTGGGAACTTTGAAAAAATGCGTCCAATTACGATAACAGTTGCCATATGCTTACACTTTCAACCCTACCTACACTTAAAACTTCTTCATCTTCTACATCGTTTTTCAACAAGACTATTAACAGGAAAAAATTAGTATCACGCCTTACTTATATCCTGCCGTTTTTTGCTGTTTCTTCTTGTGGTGGTTTTCGAACGTTAGAGGGGCGGGCGAAGCCTGTTTATTTTACTGCTGATTCCACAGTTTTTCAATTAACCTTATATCTTTAACCAGGGTAACGGTAATTCTGTTGCCGCCACACCGTAAACACTTTAACGATAGAACAATACCAGAAAGGAGAAAATCAGTTGGGTAATTTTAGCTTCACTTATGGCACTAATTCAGATAAACCTGCAACGTACGCCCATGATATTGCTGCTTCTGATATAGAAAGAAAACAAAGAGAGGCCGAAATCGAAACAAGAATAATTTTCTGCTTTTACTTCTGTAAATGGCAACGAATGTGACAGATGATACATTGCCTGGTTATCGGTTTTAAATCTTTTTGTGCTATCTGTTAAGGCGTCTTTTACCTCGCTTTTAGGATCAATGGGAATTATTCCACCATCCGGAGTAGAAATGGTTATGCATTCGCCTGCATCTTTAAAAACATAATAAGGGCTGGCCAATTCATCAAGCCACACACCAGTGTCTGCGCTTGTATCTCCCAAACTTTTATGCGATGTTGCTATTATTAAAACTTCTAAGGATTTCATTTTTATTCTATTTTATTTAATTTATGTTCAATCTGCTAACAACCTTCTTATAAACAATTATGCAATCATTCATACCTGCTTTTAATGATTGCAGAAACTATTTTAAATGGTTATTTGGCATTTATCAGACGAATGGAAAAAAGGCCGTTTAGCACGCTGTTTAATATATTTATCACTGCCTATTAAACCTTCTCTACCGTTTTAAAAAACATTATTTTAGCGAACCCTCTTAGCGGGTCAATTGCACAGGCCTGGTTTGATGAAGAACAATTAGTTGTTTCTATTTTTTCAACAGCTATGGAAATAGTGATATCGGCATTTTTAATTCCATTACGGTGCCTGTCGCAAATAGCTGTTTCATTAAATAGTGAAGCAAAGCATTTATGAACAGCATTTAAAAGCGCATCTTCTCCTCTAATATTTACAAAGCTTTCAAGCTGTTGTGTAAAACCACCGTACGCCAGCAAATCGTTGGTAGTTGCACTGCTTTGAATTGTAACGGAAAGGTTTGTCTCTTCGCCACATAGCTTGTAATGTGCATTCCTAATTTGCAGCAAACAACATTAGCGCAAGCCGGTTGGAATAAAGGGCTATTACAAGAAATGTAACAGCAGCAATATTTGACAGTATGTATGCTGTTATAATTTGTGCATGGCTCATAAAGTTTTATTGAAGGCTATGAATAATTGAATAATTGAATGATTAATAACGAAGAACTATTTGTTTTATCAAAGCTATAAGTTGTCCTATACTTTTCTTATGACAGCAGCCATGAATAAACCTGATTACAATCAGGTTTATCTCAGTTGGACGTCAGCAAAAAAGACAATTCCTGACAATAGCTTTGGGGGATAAAAAGTTACTATAACGGAAACGATATTAATCGCAACAGACTTTTCGAAGGCAGCACATAACGCGCTGGAATATGGAGTAGCACTTCCAATGAACGTTTTCAATGTCGCTTTACATCCCTCCAAACGTTTTTGCCATCGACCGAGGAGTTTTTGTCGGTAACTATCCTGAGAGTCAGAAAGTTTATATTCTCATCCCCCAACAAAAGACTATCTTCCAACGAATGACGAATAAAATACCAGAAGGTACCCGTAACGAACAATCCGATATTTCAAAAAAACGAACAAGGACAACCGAAGACACACTTCATCACTTAGCTTTTGACCATTCTTTACAGCCAAATATCATTTCTTCGGTAAGAAGCGGAAAAATAATAACAGCAAATGCCGCCGCTTGCATATTGTTGGGTTACTCAAAAATGGAATTGGTAAATAAAAGCAGGACCGCTATTTTTTCGACTAAGGAAAGTAGCTTTAAAAAGATGCTAAAGCAAAGAACGGCCGAGGGGCAATCGACCGCTTTGGTAACAGCGGTAAACAAAGATGGCCGCATCCTTCCCTGTCAAATCACTTCTGCCGTATTTATGGAGAATGGAGCTGAAAAAGCAATTACAACGATTGTTGATCTTAGCGAAAGCATTCTAAGGCAAAAAAATATTGATACAAAAAAGGAAAAAGCTGTTGCCGCTAATATCGTTATAGCACAAAATAAATCAGACGTAAGACTGGCAGAAAATAACGAATGGATAAAATATATAGCCAAAACATCGTACGACGTTATGTGGGACTGGGATATAGCTACAGGTGAAATTTATGTAGGAGACAGTATTGCAGAAGTGTTTGGGTACAAAGTGGAAAACAATACCGTGAATTTTAAACATTTTAATCTTTGCCTGCTCTCAGAGGAGAAAGATGCTATGAGGAAAAAATTGGGCGACGCCCTTTCCTCTAACAGCAAAAGCTGGAAAGACTCATTTACTTTCAAAAGAAAGGACGGTTCTATGGCCTTTACGACCTGCAGGGCAAGTATTGTGAGAGATGACGATCGGAAAGCGGTACGTATGATAGGTGCTTTACAGGACATAAGCAAGATGCAGGAACTCGAAAATAAATTAGAGGAGCAAAGAAATGTTGGGACCATTGGAAAACTTGCCCTAAACGTACTATGGGATTGGAATATATTCACAAATGAAGTATGTGTGGGTGAAGGCTTTGAAGATTTAACAGGCTATATCAACGGTGTTAATAACGGCAATGTAACGGATTGGCGTACCTACGTGCATCCTGACGATAAAAAAGCAGTTGAAGAAGGATTACAAAGCGCAATTTTTTCATCTTATAGCCACTGGGAACATACTTATCGCCTCGTCACGTCTGATGGTTCTACTGCGAAAGTATTTAACCGGGCAAGTATCTTTCGACGGTCTAATGAAACAGCTTATCGCGTAGTCGGGGTAATGCACAATCTCAGCCCTCTAAATGAAAAAAAGAGTGGAGACACCGGACTGATTGAAGACAAAAGAAGCAAACTGATTGATGAAATAAAACGTATTATTTTTAAATTAGTTCATTATTCAGACCAGAAGCTGCCCACCAATCTTTCAGACTACCTCAGCACTAAACTTCAGTATGATTATACTTATCTCGCCAATGTATTTTCAGAAGTTGAAGGAGTTCCGATACAGCAATACATTATCACACAAAAAATTGAACGCGTAAAAGAATTACTTGATGCAAATGAACTCTCACTTACCAAAATAGCCATCAGACTTCAGTACAGTAGTGTAGCTCACTTGTCAAACCAATTCAAAAAAGTTACTGGTTCAACTCCCTCTGAATACAGAAAAATCAAATTACAGTAGTAATCGAAATTGTTTTTCCAATGTGTGAATGTTGTAACCTATTCATACACTTGTGTAACAATTAAGTATATACCTCCTCGTTTAATTGTTATGTCTAATACTCTAAACATAACAATTAAATTAAATTTATGAAAAAAAGTTCTCTCGCTACCGGGAGTAATCTGTTGCAGCTACGTAAAGGTTATTCTACCATCATCGACAAATCGTTTCTATTATTACTATTGCTCGTTTTTGCAGCGGGCTGTAAAAAAGTTATGGAAGAAACAGGCCTTCAGGGGGTTTGCCCTGTAGTCATTTCGACTAGCCCAAAAGATACTTCTTTCGGTACAAGTCTTAGTAGTAAAGTAAGTGCTACGTTTAACGAGGGAATGAATCCTTCATCGATCAACGCTAAAACCTTTACATTAACACAGGGCACAACCCCAATTGCAGGTGTGATTTCCTCTACAGGTGCAACTGCAACTTTTTCTCCGGCAGATAATCTTGCACCCAATACAACTTACACGGGCACCATTACTGCTGGTGTAGAAGATGTTGCAGGAAATGCCATGATAAGTAATTATGTATGGACTTTTACAACAAGTGCCGGTCCCGATATTACAGCACCTACTGTTACTGCTACCGACCCTGTTAATGCAGCAACAGGGGTTGCGTTGAACAAAAACATTTCGGCTACTTTCAGTGAAATGATGGATTCATCATCTGTTACATCAAGCTTTATTCTTACAAATACAACGGGTGGTGGCACATCAGTAAGCGGCGGTGTTACTTATACCGGAACAACTGCTGTTTTTTCTCCTTTAGGTAATCTTTTACCTAATACCACCTACAACGCTGCTATTACTACCGGTGCAAAAGACGTTGCAGGCAATGGTCTTGCAAGCATTTATGTTTGGAGCTTTACAACGGGCACTTTAGCAGACGTTACTGCACCTACTGTAATGTCAACTGTTCCTGCAAATGCAGCTACCGGGGTAGCTTTCAATACAAAAGTTTCTGCCACATTTAGTGAGGCAATGGACCCTTCTACAATAACTGCCACAACCTTTACACTAAAACAAGGAGCAACAGCGATTACGGGCCTCGTAACATATGTAGGTACAACTGCAACTTTTTCGCCGGCAGCCAACCTGTTGCCTAACTTAGTATATACAGGTACAATTACTACAGGCGCTAAAGACCTTGCCGGGAACTCATTGGCAAGTGATTTTGTATGGAGCTTTACAACAGGCGCTGCTGCTGATATTATAAAGCCAACAGTCATTTCTACCGATCCACTTAATGCTGCTACCGGTGTACAGCTTGATAAAAAAATTGCAGCAAATTTCAGTGAGGCAATGGATCCATTAAGTATTTCAACGGTGACTTTTACAGTAAAGAATGGAGCCGTAGTTGTTGCGGGCACAGTTACCTATTCAGGTATAAAAGCAACTTTTTCACCTGTTGCTAACTTAACCGCAAATACTACATATACAGCGACCATAACGACAGGTGTTAAAGACCTTGCAGGAAATACTTTAGCCACCAACTATGTTTGGAGTTTTACAACACAAGCTCCGGTCGTAATGGCTACTTCATTAGGAAGTGCAGCTCTTTATGGTGCATTTGGAGGCAGTGCAGGAATCACCAACCAGGGATTAAATACGATGATTAACAATGGAGGTATTGGTACAACAGGTGCTTCTACTTTAATAACCGGTTTCCACGATGGAATGACCGGTGATATCTATACCGAAACACCTCTGAATGTAGGAAATGCAACTGGCGGTATTTACACGGCTCCTCCAATGCCTGGAAACGGCACCTCATTCTTAACAGCAACAAAAGGTTTGTCTGACGCAACGATTGCTTACAACAGTATTTCTCCGGCTTCTAAGCCAGGCGGTACTGATCCTGGCGCAGGCGAGTTAGGTGGATTAACCTTAGCTCCCGGCACTTATAAGTCAGCGAGCGGCACATTTAAGATCACAAACGGAAATCTTACATTGGATGCGAAAGGCGATCCCAACGCAGTATGGGTATTCCAGACAGCCGCAGGTTTAACAGTAGGTGTTGCCGGACCGGCAGGTGCACGTAGTGTTACCATGATAAACGGAGCCTTACCTAAAAATGTATTTTGGTATGTGGGCAGTGCAGCTACCATTAACGGAGCAGGCGGCGGTGTTATGGTGGGAACCATCATTGCTTCTGCAGGGGTTACATTCTCTACCGCCGGTAATGCTGTTCAAACAGTATTAAATGGCAGGGCACTTTCTCTTAATGCTTCCGTTACCCTTGTAAACACAACTATTAACGTTCCTTAATAACACATTCTATGTTGTTTGCTTAAGAAAAGCTATTTGGTTACCAACATTTGTTTTTCAATTAAACATCGTTGTGTCACTCACTTGTACAATAGTAGTGAAGGCAGCAACCAAAGCAAAACCTTAAGCAAACAACATTTAAAAGTTCTGGTACAAAAGCCAGGAATGTTATCACGGCCTTTAAGCTCATGAATCAAACAAAAACAATAAAAATAATTTATAAAAAACGTACTATGTTACATCAAACAGCAAATCAAAAATTTGCTCTCTTATTTCTTTCTTTAATGATTGCAGGCGTTGCAGGCAATGCGCAAAAAATTAATCGTACACAACCGAAGTGGTGGTTCGGTGAATCAGGTGCTGCAAACTTTAATACTTACCGTGGTACTACGCAAATGCTCAACAATAACCTGATGGTTCCTGCTGCGTTTCACAAAGGAGATGGCATAAAGCCTTATGCTTCTCTATTAACTGAATACCGCCCAAATAAAGTGTTGGGAGGTATGCTGAATGTAGCATATGATAACCGTGGTGGAGAGTTTGACAGCGTTATGGCACCTTGTAATTGCGGAGCAAATTTATCAACTAATCTTAGTTACATCACTATTGAACCCAGCATTCGTATAGCGCCATTTTCCTCTGCATTTTACCTTTTTGCAGGGCCAACTATTGGCTTTAATGTAAGCAAGGCTTTTACTTATACCCAAGCCAAGCAAACCGATAAAAGAGGCGATTGGAGTGATGTTCGTAAAACGGTATTTTCTGCACAGGTAGGTGCAGGCATTGATATTCCAATTTCAGCAAGAGCAAGTGCAACCCAATGGACCCTTTCACCATTTGCATCTTTTCAAACAAACCTTGGCCAGGCTCCTCGTTCTGTAGGATCATGGTCTTTATACACAGTTCGCACAGGTATAGCGCTTAAATTTGGAACATCCAAAAAGGCAACTCCTTTAAAAACTATTGCAGAAGCTGTTAACACTCCTGTAGCGGCTTCTGAAAAGGAAATACAGTTTTCGGTTAGAGCCCCTAAAGTTGTTCCCCTAAATCGTAAAGTGAAAGAAACTTTTGCGCTTCGTAATTCAATATTTTTTAACCAGGGTTCAACTGAAATACCAACTCGTTATACAACTTTAAGCAGCACACAAGCAATTGCATTTAAAGAAGGACAATTGCAGCAAGACCAGCCTAACAATCTAAATAATGGTCGTTCTTCGAGACAGATGGAAGTGTATCATAACATTCTAAACATAATAGGAGATCGTTTGCGGTCAAACCCAGGTACCACAATAACATTGAGCGGAGCATCAGACAAAAACCCTGTAGAAGGAAAATTGATGGCCGAAAATGTTAAACAATACATAGTAACAGCTTTTGGCATCAATGCTTCAAGAATAAGCACTGAAGGTAGAGATAAACCTCTTATTCCATCGGTGCAACCAGGTGCTACAAAAGAACTGGCCTTATTACGTGAAGGAGATCGCCGGGTAGATATAGCTAGCACTTCTCCTGAATTATTAATGCAGGTTGGCGGTGTTGTGTCACCATTTTTAAAGCCGATACAAATTGCGGCATTTCAACAAGACCCTTTGGATAGCTATGTACTTTTCAATGCGGCAGGAGCAGATGAATTATTGAAGTCATGGTCTGTGGAAGTTACGGACGAGCAGGGAAAAGTGCAGCATTATGGCCCTTACACAAAAGACCAGGCATCTGTTTCAGGAAAAACAATTTTAGGAAACAGCACACAGGGCAATTACAAAATTATGATGTCGGGAGAAACCAAAAGCGGACATTCAATAAACAAAGAAAGCTCGGTTAGCCTTACTAAAATAGAGGATCCGAAACAAGAAGGATTACGTTACAGTATCCTGTTTGATTTTGATAAATCAAAAACAATTGCTTCTTATGAAAAGTTTCTTACTGATATTATAACACCTCTTATTCCTGAATACGGAACAGTTATTATTCATGGTCATACAGATATTATTGGTGACGAGAAATACAACAATACATTATCTTTTGAAAGAGCCAACAGTGCGCAGAAAATCATTGAAGGCGCTTTGTCAAAAGCCGGCAGGAAAGGAGTCAATTTTCAGACTATTGGTTTTGGCGAAGATGTCGCCAATGCACCTTTCGAAAACAATCTTCCTGAAGAGCGGTTTTATAACAGAACTGTAATTATTGATATAGTTCCTTCTAAATAATAATTTTTAAACCCCCACTTGTAAGTACAGGAACAGGCCTTAATGCTTGTCTCCTGTACTTTTTTTATTAGGCTGGATGCTTATACACTAAAGCGAACCAAATATGGAATTATGGTTTAAACGATATTTACCTAATTTAAAAAACATGACTACAAATCATGTTTTACCCCGTTGTAAGACATAAAACCTCTAATAGTGATAACCTACTTTTGAAAAAACCTTTAATGAAAACAATCCTGATAGCCACCGACTTCTCTTCTGCTGCACGCAATGCAACAAAGTATGGTTTTGAGTCTTGTAAGGATAAAGGATGATTTTAAAGTTAGTTTTCAACTGATGTTGTGGGCGCCAAAGTAATCGCTATACACTCAGGAAACTGCTTTCCTTCTCAAAAAATATGGCAGAGACACTGTTAGTTGGCGTTCCTTCTTACGAGGTTGTCCAGTCCTCTAAATCAATACCGCCTATCCTTTAAAATGGTCCGTATTATTTGTAACCATTGTTAGTCCATGTGTAATAGCAGTTACTCCAATCAGCAGGTCGAAGTCGTCAATAGGAGTTCCAGACTTTCTTAAACGTGCTTTTTCTTTCGCATATAAATCAAGAGAGTGAAATATGGGAAGTATTTTTACGCCGCTTAAGAAGTCCTCCAATGCTGGGCGATTTTTTTCCGGCTTTTCGCTGTTCTCAATACCAAACTTTAGTTCGGCAAGAGTTATTTCAGAAATGAAGTAATTATCTGTTGCTATGCGGTCAAACTTTTGATTGAGGTTAAACTTGCCTTTCATATAGTAGAAGCAATGTTTGTATCTATAACATATTTTTTCAAATCTCTTCGATTTGTCTGATAAAGGTTCTGCTGTTGCGAATTTCGTTGATTATTTCATCGGCACTTTTTTCGGACTCAAAAGCACCAAAAGCTTTTTGAAGGAAGACTTTTTATTAGTAATGTCGAATTTAACGGAAGCAGTCAATTTTGAAATAAGGTCAAGCTTGCTGCCTGGACTTAAGTTGTCTAAAAGCCTTACATAGCCTTCAATTATTTGGGCATTAATATCTGTACTTTCCATTTATTAAAGATAGGAAAGTCGGCGTTCATTTGGAAATTATTGAAGTAAGCCTTCATTCAACAAGCCCTTCTATTTCCTCGCATTTTTTCTTCCATCCATCCTGTTAAGCACAATTTCAAAAAACCTGACTACAATCATATTTCACCCTGTTACAAGACATAAGACCCGGGATAGCAATGGTCTACTTTTGAAAAAACCTTTAATGAAAACAATCCTGATAGCCACCGACTTCTCTTCTGCTGCACGCAATGCAACAACGTATGGTTTTGAGCTTGCGAGACAAATGCAGGCAAAAGTAATTTTGTTTACTGCTTATCAAACCCAACCTACCCTGCCAGAAAGTTCAGTTACTATAACTGCTATAGAGCTGCAAAGAAAAGCTTACAAAAAACTGCTGCAAGAAGCAGAAACGATTGACCCGCAACGAACTGTTTCATTAGAAACGGAATTCACAAATGGACCTGTTAATAGCTCAATTCTTGCTGCCGCATTAGCGAGTAAAGCTTCTTATATTGTTGTTGGAATGAAAGAACGGGGAAAGGAAATGAGAAAATATTTTGGAAGCACTGTTACGGATTTATGTAAAATAACGCGGTTTCCGTTAATTGTTGTTCCGGCAGATGCCGTATTTGCTATTCCCAAAAACATTGCACTTGCAAGCGACATTACCGATGATACCAATGTTCATATTTTAAAACCTCACAAAAAATTACGGCCAATTCATTCCGGAGAGGATAGTCTAACTTTAATGTTGCCTTTTTTATGGGCAAAAAGATAAGCAGGAATGCGTATCTCAACTCTTTTAAGGTTTGCAATCCTTCTATCAAGTTTAAGTGGTGGGGGATCCATCATAATGGTAGACACTTTCAGGTTGCCCGGAGAAAGTATTTTAAGCTGCAACTGTTTTCCATCTTGTGTCAGTAGGGCACCGTCAACTGTAGGCATAACGTCGGCTGTTGTCATAATCGCCCAGGTAATATTCCTTGTGGAATCATCGAGCTCCAAATTATCCTCAATGGTAATTGAGTGGTTGGAATCTTTCAGAAATCGTCGATAAGCAGTCTTGAGGTGTCCTTTAAAAACGGGGCTCATGTTGATCGTTGCTTCCGGCTTGGTTCCCGGTTTGAAATCCATCAGAGTAGCTGTTGCATCAGCAATAAATCTTGCATCATTCACAGTAAGAGTGCTATGGCCGAAGTTTCCCTTAGTGAGCAACGACCAGCGCTCACAGTTCTGGCAGCTACCCCGTAAGTTGAAGCCAGCCTGCTCCAATTCGTTATACCCCTGAACTCCAGGGTCGATGACCCATCTTACCCCATTGAGTTCAAATACAAAACTTCCGGCATCCATGTTACCATGGCTTAGTGTAGCCTTGCCTCCTTTGCCACCAAAATAGTATTTAAGAGGATCATCTTTGCCGCCCCGTAAGATAACGATAGGATTTTCTCCGTCTCCTTTCCACGCTAGTGGAAGTTCAGTTTGTTCAATTCAAAATGATTTCAACAGTTATCAAAAGCGGCTACGAAGACTGATAAAATCAAATAATCAATCATTATAATCGTGGTCAGATCAACGTGTGATTTATGCAAGTTATTTCCAGGATTGTGTAAGATACCAAAGTACTCGCCGAACTACCGTTATAACCTCATCGTTGCTTCAAAAAAAGGGTAGTGTGTCAGTTTTGAAAATAAATAGTTTGGATCCTTATCAGATACGCAGTAAGTTACTTAGCCAGCCTTTTAATAAGTTTATACCACAAAACAAATTGCTCGGAAATGAACAAAAAGCCAATTATCGTTATTGACGATGACAAAGACGACTTAGAATTGATGCAACAGGCGTTTTCAGAATTGAACATTAATAATGAAATAATCGTTTTCGATGATGGCTTAAAATTTCTGGAACATTAAGAAAACAGAAAACGGAACGTTTTTCATTCTGTGCGACATTAATATGCATAAGGTACCCGGCATGGAACTGAAAAAGATCATCCATGATGATGAGCAGTTGCGAACAAAATGCGTCCCGTTTATATTTTTATCTACAAGCGCAGCATCGAGTTCGATTATGAAAGCTTATAGTTATGGTGTGCAAGGCTACTTTATAAAACCTAACACCTTGGAAGAATTGAAGAGTATGCTACATTCCATG
>JBBPZJ010000553.1:0-3593 GCA_038199395.1 Chitinophagales bacterium | reverse complement strand
AGTGACCCTGCTCCTCAACAATTCTATGCTCCTTTTGCCGGTGCAGCATTGGGGGAATTTTTTAGAGATACAGGCCGTCCTGCTTTGATCATTTATGATGATCTTTCTAAGCAAGCCGTCGCTTACAGAGAAGTTTCTTTATTGTTAAGAAGACCTCCCGGACGAGAGGCTTATCCTGGAGATGTATTTTATTTACACAGTCGTTTATTAGAAAGAGCTGCAAAGGTTATTTCTAAAGATGAGATTGCCCAAAAAATGAATGATTTACCGGAAAGTATTCGTCATTTGGTTAAAGGCGGTGGATCTTTAACAGCATTGCCTATCATTGAAACGCAGGCCGGCGACGTATCTGCTTACATTCCTACGAACGTAATTTCAATTACAGATGGCCAGATCTTTTTGGAAGGTAACTTGTTTAATGCTGGTATTCGTCCTGCCATTAACGTGGGTATTTCAGTTAGCCGTGTGGGTGGTAATGCGCAGATCAAGTCGATGAAAAAAGTATCGGGTACACTAAAACTCGACCAGGCACTTTACCGTGAGATGGAAGCCTTCTCTAAATTTGGTGGAGACCTTGACCCTGCAACTAAAGCCGTACTAGACAAAGGTGCCCGTAACGTAGAAATATTAAAGCAGTTGCAATATTCACCAATGCCGGTTGAAAAGCAGGTCGCAATTATATACATGGGTACTCAGGGATTATTAAGAGACGTGCCGGTAGCAAAAGTTAAACAGTTCGAAGAGCATTTTCTTACAGAGATGGAAAACAAAATGCCTGAGGTACTTCTTGAATTCAAGAAGGGTAATTTACCACAAGATGGTCTTAATAAGATGACTGATTTAGCAAGAAGTATTATTCTTACTTATAAGTAAGAGTACTCAAGATTATATTTGGATAAATAAAACAGCCGTTCAATTTTTTTGAACGGCTGTTTTATTTAGTACTGCTTACTATTCTAGCGTAAATTTCTGTTCCCCATATTTGCTTATTTAGCCTTCTTGATAAAGAAAAGTCGTTTTTAATAATGAGGGTGTGCATAGAATTGACACTCATACTTTATCAGCACCAGCTTAAAAATCATGAATTAGTTTTAAAAATAGTTTGGTTTATATTATAAACTATATTACGTTTGTGTTGCAAATTAAAACTAATGAAAAATTTATTATTCTTTTTAACCGCCTTAACTGTTACACAATCTCTTTTTGCGCAGGTAAAAATTTCAGGAACTGTAAGAGATAACAGGAACAGGCCTATTTATGGAGCAAGCATTTCCATCAAAGACTCTTACGACGGTGGCACTACCGACTCTTTAGGAAATTTTTCTTTTCGCACAACTGAAAAGGGCGATCATACGATTATTGTAAGCAGTATAGGTTTTAATAGTTATGAGCAAAAAGTATCTGTAAATAATGAACCTATTGCTCTAAATGTTAACATAAAAGAAAAGCTGGATGAGCTAAAAGCGGTAATGGTTACAGCAGGTTCTTTTGCCGCAGGCGATTCTAAAAGGGCTGCGGTATTAAGCTCTTTGGATGTTGCTACAACTGCCGGTTCTAATGCAGATATTACTGCTGCACTAAAAACTTTACCAGGCACACAACAGGTAGGAGAGAAGGAAGGCCTTTTTGTTCGTGGAGGTGCAGGTTACGAAACCAAACAATTTATTGATGGTACTTTAGTTAACAATCCATATTTTGCCAGTGTACCTGATATAGGTAGCCGTGGTCGCTTTTCTCCATTTCTTTTTAAAGGAACCGTTTTCACAACTGGTGGCTATTCCGCTTTATATGGACAGGCTTTGTCTTCAACTCTTTTGTTAGAGTCAATTGATTTGCCTGAGCAATCAGAGGTAAACGCATCACTATCGCCATTATTTGCAGGTATTGGAACTCAACAATTGGCTAAAAATAAAAAGTCTTCATGGGGAGTAAATTATAGTTATTTGAATATCGGCTTATACTTCGGTCTTGTTAAGCAAACACCCGACTACTTTAAAATGCCTCATTTTCATAATGGCGATGCGAACTTCCGTTTTAAAACTAAACGTGGTGGCATGGTAAAGTATTACACCACCTTTAGTTACGGCAACATGGGTTTAAGAAGAGCTGACATTGACAGTCTGAATTTGAAGGATGCATTCGGATTAACAAACCATAACTGGTACAATAACCTGAGCTGGAGAGAAAACTTAGGGAACGGCTGGAAGATGAACCTGGGCACTGGTTACAGCACTAATAAAGATGATATCACGCAACAGATCCAGGATCAGAACAATGTGCCTAAGCAGTTCGGGAGCAATTTATACTGGATGCGAAATAAAAATTTCGCATTACAACGCAGGCAAGATTTAGCGCAAATAAAAGCCGTTTTTGAAAAGAAGCTGATAGGAATTAGTGCAATTCGATTCGGGAGCGAGTACTGGTATTCTTACGACAAAACAATTATTCACGATAGCTTATTTAAGTTAATTGATAACTATACAGCGCTGTTTGCTGAGTCAGACATTTTTGTAACAAATGATCTTGCAGCCAAAGTAGGGGTTCGTTTTGAGAATTCTTCTATTATACATAAATCAGACATTGCTCCAAGGTTTTCACTTGCATATAAAACCGGAAAAGATGCGCAGGCGTCAGTAGCTTATGGTATTTTTTATCAAAAGCCTGAAAACAACCAACTGTACAATGCCGGTAATGTTGGCATGACGAAAGCCACTCACTACATCATTAATTACCAGAAGATGAATCATGACAGAATCTTTCGTCTGGAAGGTTATTATAAGAAATATGACAACCTTATTAAAACCATTCCGGGTGCTAATTATACTGCTGTTTACAACAATAGTGGTTCAGGATATGCAAAGGGAATTGACCTTTTCTTTCGGGATAAGAAGTCAATTAAAAATTTTGATTACTGGGTTAGTTATTCTTATATAGATACTAAACGCGATTACCTTAATTATCCTAAACAACTTCAACCAAACTTTGTAGCCAACCATACAGCATCGGTTGTAATGAAGCGTTTCTTTACGTCCATAAAATCAGGTTTCAACTTCACTTACACATATGCGACAGGAAGGCCTTATTACAACATGATGGTCAACAATAATTACAAATATTACCTGGCAGATGAAGGCAAGACAAAAAGTTATAACAGCCTCAACTTTAGTGCTGAGTATGTGCCAAGTATTGGAAAGGCAAATGCCAAGACGAATATTGTTTTGTTTGTAAGTATGACAAATGTTTTGGGTGCAAACCAGGTTTATGGCTATAATTATTCAAACAATGGAATGTATAAGGAACCTGTCAATCCACCTTCAAAGCGGTTTTACTTTATTGGCTGCTTCTTAAGTTGGGGAGTTGATAGAACCCAGGATGTTATTAATAATAACTTGTAAAGTCATTCCACACTTTGAATGATTTTTAACGAGTATAGGTAAAAACACCAAATAGATTTATTACCATAAACCAAAATATATGCAAAACGGATCCACCTCTTACGCGAACACTTCATCTCATGCAGATGGAAGAGACAATGAATTATGGCAAATAGCAAAAAGAAGAGCTTCTTTTAAAATTAGTGCCTTTTCTTATGT
>JBBPZJ010000552.1:0-8233 GCA_038199395.1 Chitinophagales bacterium | reverse complement strand
ATCGTCCCAAGCTTGCGCAGCTTTGGTTGTAAGGTCATCAAAAGTAAGAATATCACGTTTTACGAGGTTTGCCTGCGGTTCACATGCAAAGGCATTTTGATTATACTCTTCGGGAAATTGATCTCCCCGGTAAATCAAGGTGCCGCAGGAAGCCGTAAAATTTTGCAGTAAGCTATCTTTAGTAAGAATTCCTTTTGAATAACCCCTGTTCACAGTTGTAGGATGTAAAGGATACACTCTCTCGTTGTCGGTAAGTAGTTTATTGATAGCTTCTTTAGGTTTATAATAGGGATTAGCAATAAGAGCATTGGGTAACACATAATCACCGGCAATATGGTTTTCGTTGTAATTGTAATAAAGCCTTCCAAAGTTATCTTTTGAAATTCCAAATTGGCCGCGGAAAGAGGTAGGTTCTTTTATCCATTTTCCGTTTCTCCGCTGATACCTGAATTGCGAACTGGCACTATAGATCCAATTGTCTATGTTCATCATAAGGCCATTTGGCTGTTGCTCAGGGCTACCGCCAACTGAATACAAAGAATCAACCAATGTCTTTTTGCCGGGCTTATCATTCTTGATCTCGACGAACCACAAGTTAGGGGGAGCATTGTACAACACGCCACCATATACATGTGACACCGCTCTCGGCAATACTAAACTATCCAAAAAAACCTTTGCATGCTCTGCCACCCCATCGTTGTCCAAATCTTCTAAAATACTAATTCTACCAACCGGAGCGTTGTCTCCTGTTCCGGCAAGGTTGGGCATAAAGCCTCGCATTTCTACCACCCACATCCTGCCTCTGTCATCAAAGTCCATGGCTACAGGAGCCTGTATAAGAGGTTCAGATGCTGCTAGTTGTATTTCAAATCCATCGGCTATTTTATATTTCTCAAAAGAGATGATCCGACTTTTATTGCTGCCATATTTGAAAGAGGTTATTAAAAGAATAATTGCAAAAAGAAAAAAAATACCCAATTTCATCTTCATAAAAAATGTTTTTAAACTTTTTAAAACTCCTTACTTTCAGACTGTTGCTTCTTCAAAATACGCCTGTATAACTGCTGCTGTTTATAACTTATCTACTATTTGTTTCCTTTCAGCTAACACTAAAATCTCCACTTAAGTTCTTATTAATTTTTATATAAATAATTCATCCTTTAAAAACCACTTTTTGAATAATAATCGCTCTCGAAAAAGATTGTTTTCATAGAAAGTTGTTTCCTACAATTTTGCTGCGCTATCGTTATCTAAATAAAGAGTAGCATCATTGTGGCGTTTCAGTGAAGTGGAAGGATACATTTCTTGAACTTCATTATTAATTGTGTTCTTTACAGCATCCGCCTTGTTAGAGCCTGGTACGATACAAAAACAGGATTGAGCTTTTAGCAAAGCAGGAACTGTAAGTGTAATGGCGGATTCGGGAACATCTTGTAAAGCTATAAAACATCCGTCATGTACCTGCTGCTGCCTTGAAGCCTCATCGAGTGTCACCACTTTTACCAAAAACGGATCATTGAAATCGGCAGTGTGCGGGTCATTGAATGCTATGTGCGTGTTTTCACCTATTCCCATGCAGACGATATCGGGTTGATTTTCCCTTAGTAAACGGGCGTATCTGTGGCATTCAGCAACTGGGTCAGCTGCATTTCCATTGATGTAGTAAACCGAATTGAACGAAACTCTATCAAAGATCTTTTCCTTAAGAAAATACGCAAAGCTTTGTGAAGCGATTGGTTGAAGGCCTATATACTCATCCATATGAAAACCGTTTACCCTGCTCCAATTAATTCCTTTATATCGCGACAATGCATATAAAAACTCATTTTGCGATGGAGCCGCTGCAAAAATAATATTTACAAATTGCTGATGTAGTAATAGTTCCTTTATTTTCTCTGCTACATCTTTTGCTGCCTCAGCACCCATTTCAACACGGGTTTCATAAATCCTAACTTTTAATTTGTTGGCAAACAATTTCGTTATAGGTGTTGTTTGTATCATTATCGCTTATTATAATTATTTTATAGTAAAAAGAATATGGTTTACGGTTTTGGCAAAAACACTCTCTTTCCGGTACGTGCACTTTCATAAATTGCCAGAACAATTTCAACTGATTTACGACCTTCAATTGCATCAATTAGAGGGGTTTTACCTGTTTCGATTGAATGCATCATGTCTTCCAGTTGCCGTTGATGCCCGATGAAACTTATATCAGCAGGATTTGCTACACCTCCCGGAGAAACACTCCCCGCTGACATGCTTCCGGCTATCATTTTATCTTCTGTCGCTTCCTTTTCAAACTGCCATTTTATCAAACTACTTTCTTCCAAAACGGCCGTTCCTGATGTGCCCAATATTTCTATCCGCTTTAGAGCACCAGGAAAAACTGCGGTAGAACATTCTATTGTGCCTAATGCTCCATTGGCAAATTTGAGAGTAGAGACAATTGTGTCCTCCACTTCAATTCCTTTGTGTTTTATATTGGCTGAAACAGATTGTACACACTCAACAGGCCCCATATACCATTGCAACAAATCAACAGAATGTATGCCCTGATTCATCAGTGCACCGCCGCCATCCAGCTCCCTTGTACCTCGCCATGCAGCAGAATTATAATACGCTTCACTCCTGCTCCATTTTACATAAGCATCGCCTAATACTAAATCGCCAAACCGATTTTCACCTATGGCCTTTTTTACTTGTTTACTTGCTTCATAAAAGCGAGACGGAAAAATGACTGCTGTTTTCACGTTTGCTTTGTCTGCTGCTTCGATTATTTTTTCGCATTTTTCCAGCGTTACTTCCAGCGGCTTTTCAATTACACAGTGTTTACCTGCGGCGATACTTTTTATGGCTGGATCGAGATGGATACCGGACGGAGTACAAACACAAACAATGTCAATGTTCGGGTTTTTCAGCATGGCATCCAATGTGTCGTAGGCAGTACAATAGTTCTTATCTGCCCATGACTGAGACTTGCTTTTATTAATGCTATACACTCCTTCCAAATTTGCCTCATCTATTGCATTAATTGCCAATGCATGAATATCTGATATTGTTCCTGCTCCAACGATACCAAAACCAAATTGTCTTTTCAATGTAAAAATTTGATCTTTAAAAAATTGTTACTTATCAAAGCGGTCACACATCTTGTGTTAACAAGCCAGATATTTTTGTGCATCTGCCGTTGCGATCCGTTCAACCATATCTCTTTATGCAACTTCATTTTTTTATTTTCATTACGACTTTCTTCATTTTCATGAAAAGGGAAACGGATTATTTTTGAAAAACAACCTTACCCTTTTTAATCACTTGTTCGACTTGTACTTCTTTTTCTTTTAGTCTAAATATTACCCAATCGCTTTTATTATCAAATGCCTCATCATTCTTAGACAGCAGGGTAGCAACATTTGCAGAGGCCATCTGCCAACTGGCACCCAGTGTTGCTATGTTATGCTTTAGCAGCGTTTCAATGTTTTCTAACAATGTTTTGGCAGCACCCGCAAGTAAGCCCGGAGTGCTTTTAAGTGATACCCTTTTTTCCTCATCTAATATTACTGTTCCGCCGATGTGATTTTGATATTCTCCCGGCGACATTCCTGCAAAACAGGTAGCATCACTCACCAGCAAGGTTTTTTCTGCTTTATTTTTTATAACGACTTTCATGAAAGAGTCAGGAATGTGAATGCCGTCAGTTACAAGACAGGTATATAAGTCTTCTTCAGCTAATTGATCCCAAATCATATTTGGATGACGTGGAAGCATCAACGGGACTGCATTTCCTAAATGGGTAGACAAGGAAGCCCCTGACTTCACGGCCAATGTAATTTCCTTAGAACCAGCCATCGAATGGCCGATTGATACCAGGATTTTATTTTGTGTGCACTTTTCTATAAACTCGTAAGCACCTTCCAACTCGGGCGCTATAGTAACCAATTTTATTTTTCCGCCTGCTGCTTTTTGAAACTTTTGAAAAAGCGCCCACTCAGGAGGAATTATGTATTTTTCATCATGCGCCCCTTTAGCACCTGGCACCGTCGATAGAAAAGGTCCTTCCAGGTGAATGCCCCCGATGCAGTCATTGACGATTTCATTAGATAAACAGGCTCTGTAAATTGTATCGACAATTTTGCAAATATTTTCCTTTGAATTGGTAATAACAGTTGGGAAAAAAGTCGTTACGCCCCGGCTTAATAAAAATTGAGTAGCGTTTACAATATCCTGCACCTGTACAGCAGGATTATTAAAATCAATTCCATTAATACCATTTACCTGCAGATCTATCAAACCAGGACCGATGAATGGAGTATCCTTTCCGCTGAATGCACTTTCAGCTATAGCTGTTAAGGTATTGCCTCGAAAGGATAATTCTTCCTGCTTGCCAGTAATGCAATGCAAACAGGATATAAGCCTATCGTTATGTGGCGCTTCAGTTTGCATAAGCCGTTTTCTTAGAAGTACTTTTCTTTAACGCAGCCATTAAATTCGTTACTTTCTCAGGTACTGCTTTGGTAGCTAAACCTACTGTAATAAATACAACGGCAGACACCAACGTAGGTAATCCCACTTCTAAAGCAAGACTGTTTAGCGTTATTTGTTTACTGATTATAAAAGTCAATAGTCCTGCAACGATAGAAGAAATGGCGGCTTTTGAACCACACGATTTAAAAACCGGGAGTAGCCCAAATATCAAGGGCATGGCAGTGGGGCCTAACAAGGCCGCAAACCAATTTACTATAAGTCCGAGCACGCCGCCGAATCTTTCATAATTGAGGGCAATGGCAATAGTGGCAAGCGTAAATATGAAAGTAGTAATGCGTGCAGTTCGCAACGAATTTCTATCCTCACGAAATCTTTTTGAGACTACGGGAAGTATATCTCTGGTGATGACTGCGGCAATAGTATTAACATCTGAAGACGTCATGCCCATAGTTGCTGCAAATAAGGAAGCAATTACCAGCCCTATCATCCCCTGCGGCAGTATTTTTAACATGAGCCAGCCGTAAGATTCGCTTGGGTTTGTCAGCCCGGGCAAAATAATGGGAGCAGCCCACATAGGAAAAAATAGTATTAAGGGCCAGAACAAGTATAAAATGCCTGAAAGCCGTGCAGCCTTCGATGCTTCTTTTTCGTTTGGTGAGGATATGTACCTGGTAGCAAGGCTCCAAATACCACCGTTATAACTAAGGAAATAAATAAAAAACATTACACCAACAAAGCCTGCGGTATAAGGATCATTAAACAGGCTGCTATGGTTGGCAGGAAGTTGATCCCACATACCGGTAACAGAACTGAGTCCGCCGAGCCGGTTTACAACCAGCACAAACATCACAACCCCGCCTATTACTTGCACCAGAAACTGGATAAAGTCGGTAACAATAACACCCCACAAGCCACCGAAAGTAACGTAGATTATTGTGACAACTCCCGAAACAAGAATTCCGGTCGTCATAGAAATACCCGCTACCACGTGCAGTAAAATACCGATCGCAGCCCATTTGGCTCCCACATCAAATACTTTTAGCAACACGCCCGTCCATGCCACAATTTGTTGGGTTAACACATTGTATCTCACGCTCAAATACTCGAGGGGCGATTGTATTGCCAATTCTTTTCGTAAACGAACCCAATAAACAGGAAATATTTTGGCTGTAGAAATAATTACAAAGGCGACAGGAAAAGCCCACCACATGTACATGGTAAATCCGTGAGTGTAAGCAACGGCCGCATAAGCAACAAATACAGCGCCGCTGTGGCCCGACACGTGATGAGAAATACCGGCCAGCCACCACGGTAAATTGCCTCCCGCTACAAAATAGTCTTCAGAATTTTTACTCTTAAAATAGGACATAATGCCTATAATAACCATGCTTAAAAAGAAAAGAACAATAGCAATAACATCCAGCGTATTAAGAGTCATTTATTTGTTTTAATGTGAAGAATGAGTGTAAAAAGAAAAGTGCTCCTCCAAAACTTTGCAATTTATTTTTTACTCATTCAGGTTATACCATATTGTGTTTTAAAGGATTGGTTGTGTCTGTTAGAAATTTCTAAGTTGCCGTCTATGTTAATACCCTGAGTTCTGTTGCATCTTCACGTCAATATTCAAATCAATCTGATTTAGCGGAATTGGATACAAGACATTTACGTCCCGAATGTTTGCACCAGGCGTTTTTGGATTATTATTGTACAGTTTAACTCTTTCTACCAGTTTCCCCATTCTGCGCAAAGTAAGAGGTCTCCACTCCTCGCCGTAAAGCTCACGTGCCCGCTCATCCAGAATATAATCTAATGTTACATCCTGCGGTTTCACAGGTGTAGCATTAGCTCTGTTCCTCACCTGGTTTATATCGTTGGCAGCGGCAGCTAAATTATTCAAACGAACATACGCCTCTGCTCTTAGCAGGAATGTTTCTGCAAGACGCATTGCATAAAGATCTTTATGATTGTCTCCTCCCCCTGAACGGGCAGGATCTGTAAAATGGTGAACAGGATCAACAAACTTCATAAAGTAGGGAAAAATATACTGGTTAGTATCGTTAAGCGCATTCCTCGTTCCGGGAGCATAAAGACTGAAATCAATTTTTTTCTTATCGAACTTCGAAGCCGGGCTGTCGTAATAGAAGCTTCTTTTTATATTATGTTCAGCGTTCCTGATGTCATTGTTCCAATCACTCAGCCAGATGTTATAAGCCAGGTAATTAGTAGGACGCATCCATCCTACCGGACGACCTAAAGTATCAGAATATCCTGTATAAGTACCGTTGACAAGAGGACCTTTAAACGCGGGGAAACCATCGGGGGTGTTGCCCATCCTATAATAAGCAGGACCGAAAACCCTTTCTCCCTGGGCTGAACCGCCCCCTACAATAAGCGGCTCTACCTGAATGACCCAGATAGCTTCTTTGTTCTCTGCAAGATTTTGGTTTCCATACCCAAAAAGGTCAAAATAAACATCTCCCTTTCCGAATATATCATTTCCTAATCGTGTTCCAAAACGCTTTGTCATCAGAGAATAATTGTATCCGCTGATAACTTTTGTTGCTGCATCTACTGCCGCCTGATATTTGCCTTCAGATAAGTACACCTCCGTTAGCAAGTGCAATGCAGCACCTTGAGTAACCCTTCCTGCTGCCTCTTCCTTGCCTTGAACAGGTAAACTAGCGGCAGCATATGAAAGGTCGTCTTCTATCAGTTTATAAACATCTGCTTTAGGTGCCCTTACAAAGTCAGTTTTAGAAGTCGTGATTACGTCTGTTACAAGGGGCACATCGCCATATAAAGCGACCAGCATACGATAAGCAAAAGCCCTGAAAAACATTGCTTCTCCCAAATAAGCCTTTTTTTGACTTTCATTTGCCCACACAGAAGTATCTGCCGCATTTACACCTTTGATAAGTACGTTAGCTCGTTGAATCAACTGGTAATTCAAATTCCAAAAACCGGATATATAGGGATTTGATGGAGTGAAAAAAGTTGAATAATCTGTAAGGAACCTGGCACTGCCGGGGTCTTCTCCGTAATATGCGACATCAGTGCCCATACCATAGAGTTGAGTAGCATTGTCGTTGATGCCGTAATACCAGCTCTGACGAACAGCAGTGTATAGGCCTGTTACTCCCTGTCTAATTCCTGGAAGGGTATTATATGCATTTTCAGGTGCAAGAAAATCAAGAGGCGTCTCTGTAAGTACATCTTTACTGCACGAAGAAAGCACCAAAACCGGTAGGGTCAGTAAAATGCAATACCTTTTGATAGATTGATGTATATAGCTTTTCATTGTTTTTTATTTATTTCTTGTAAATGAATAGGCAACTTATCTGTTGTTAGAAAGTGACCCTTAGACCTCCTATAAAATTTCGCATCAATGGAAAATTACTTAAGCCAATTTCAGGATCCCATCCAGACCACTTAGTCCAGGTATGTACATTTTTACCCGATACATAAATTTGGCAAGCATCTATACCTACTGCTTTAAGCGACCTGGACCCGAATTTATACATAAGTGATACATCCTGTAATCTTACAAAGCTCCTGCTTTCATAAATTCCGCTCCAAACCTCAGGCGCATAGTAAATACCTGCAGCATTATTAACTCCATTGTCAGGTGTCCAATAAGGACGTACGGCAGTGAGGTTAGTACGGATGATACCTGCAGACTCCTGACCCGGAGGGGCAGAAGATGCATTTATTGTATTGGCATTATTGGCTAAATAATAATTGTCGCCTCCCT
>JBBPZJ010000551.1:0-8278 GCA_038199395.1 Chitinophagales bacterium | reverse complement strand
TCATACTAATTGAGTTTTTGTATTCACAATTAGTACAGCTTCTATGCTGTAAGTGATAACTTCTTTATAAGTAATATTACTTTACACTCTTATCCACATCAAATATCAATTCTTACTAATTTTAGACAGCTTCTAAGTATTTAGAAAAATTCCATTCGGGATCTTTCTCATTCCAACCATTTTTGTCACTGTTGCTTAACCAGGCAAACACTTCGTTTTGTGCTTCTTTTTTTTTGACCACACTTTTTTTTGTCAGCAAAAACGAGACGCCAAAATTTACCATGCAAAAAGATGCTATTTCTTTATCAGACAATTTTTCCTGCTCTTTAAAGTCATTCGAAGGAAAACCTACCACAATTAAATCATTCTTATACAATTCGTATAATTTTTCTAAATCACTCAACTGGTTTGTGTAGCCACAACCCGACGCAGTATTTACAATCAACACATTTTTATTTCTAAAGTCTTTAAAGTTAATTTCGCCTCCGTCAATGGCCGATGTTTTAAGATCGTAGAAAGACTTATGGGGCTCGACATTTTCTTTATTTTTCTTAATGCCTGTCCGTAATCCGAATATTTTTCCGGCTTTCATTAAAGCAGAATAAAATACTTTCAATACTGATTGTCTTGCCGTCATAAAGTTTTTTTGATTTTTCAGCCCAGAAGAAGGAATAAGATTTTCCCATAAACCCAACATTCCTTAAAAGAATAAAGCCAAACAAAGGTGGTTATGGATACCAGTAAGATTTCAATTACATAGACACAAGTCTAAACTTTGCCGTCTGTTCTAGCCCATTTTTTTCAATTGTCTGAGAACCCAAAACATCCTTCTCCCGAAAGTTTCGAAGCTATTATTGTACGTTTAACCCTCACTTCTTTAGTAACAAAAAGAATAATGATTTGTTTGGCAGGAAGAAAATAGACCATCTAAATTTTGACAAGCCAGCCTGTTTGCAGCACCAACTTCTTCAGTCCTATATTTTCCAATTCTCGTATCTGGAAAACGAAAAGGTGCTTTGTACTTCAACTAACATTATCTTTAGTTGCAAACTTAATCTATGAGGTTTCTCTTAGTCGTATTCCTTCTTTCCTTTGTTACTCCCGAAGATATTGACGTCGACATTATCATTAGAAATGGAAAGATTTTAGATGGAACGGGCAACTCCTGGTATTATGGAGATATTGCCATAAAGGATGGCAGAATTGTACGGATAGGTAAGTTTAAAAACGTCAAGGCGTCTAAAGAAATAGATGCTGGCGGAATGTTTGTTTCTCCCGGTTTTATAGATGTTCACACACATATTGAGGGTGATGAAGATGCAAATCCTCTGGCAAGCAATTTTATTTACGATGGAGTCACGAGTGTGGTTACCGGAAATTGCGGTTCCTCAAATGTTGACCTTGAGAAATATTTCAAAAAACTGGATAGCATAAAACTTGCAATTAATGTAGCATCTCTGATTGGCCATAATAACGTAAGAAAAGCAGTTTTAGGAACGGCAAACCGAGATCCGACTACAGCAGAATTAGATAGTATGAAAACCCTGGTAGAGCAGGCAATGAAAGCTGGTGCTGTGGGGCTTTCTACAGGACTTATTTATATTCCCGGTACTTATGCAAAAACTGCGGAAGTGGTAGAACTGGCTAAAGTGGCCTCCGCTTATGATGGGGTATATGCATCACATATCAGAGACGAAGGTGATAGTGTCGGATATGCAATAAAGGAAGCAATACAAGTTGGCAAAGATGCTAAAATGCCGGTTGAAATATCACACTTTAAATTAAGCGGGCAACAAAACTGGGGTAGATCTAACGAGACATTAGGACTTGTAAGGGAAGCAAGGAGCCAGGGGTTAGAGGTCACTATCGATCAGTATCCGTATACCGCAAGCAGCACTTCACTTAGTACTTTGTTACCTGACAATGTTTTATCTGACGGGCAGGATTCCATAATTGCACGATTGCAAAATGCGGAAATAAGAAAGCGAGTTGCAACATACATGATTAGTAAACTACGTCGCAGAAAACTGAAGCATTTTAGTTATCCTGTAGTGGCATCGTTTAAAGCTGATAGTTCATATAATGGTAAAAGTATTGAACAAGTAAACCTAATGAAAGGCCGGAAACATAAGGCGAAATATGAAGCAGAGACGATCATGGACATGATGGAACAGGGAGGTGCGGGAATGGTATTTCATGGAATGAGTGAAGATGATGTGCAGAACATTATGAAATATCCTTTTGATATGTTTGCATCTGATGCAAGTATCAGGGTTTTTAATAGTGGTATGCCTCATCCCCGGGGGTACGGAACCAATGCAAGGGTGCTTGCCAAATATGTAAGAGATGAAAAAATAATCAGTCTTGAAGAAGCAATCAGGAGAATGACATCATTGCCTGCACAAAAGTTTAATTTAAAAGACCGTGGATTATTGAAAGAAGGTTTTGCTGCAGACATTTTAATATTTAATGATAAGGACGTTCAGGATCTTTCAACTTATGATAAACCTCATCAATACAGCAAAGGTTTTACATATGTCATAGTAAATGGCAGAGTGAGTGTCGAAAATGGTGTACAGAATGAGGTAAGAAATGGAAAAACGTTGAGGGGCGGATTTTAAGTGAACTAATATTATGTCTAAAGTCTCTGAGGGCTGACATGAAATTTAAAGTACATTTAGGGCGATCAAAAATTAGAAATGAAGATTACGAAAATACATTTAAAAGACTTTCACCAGTTTAAGGATTTGACGATCGATTTGACTTATCCAAAAGGACATGAGAAGGAAGGGCAGCCTTTAGATAAGGTCTGTTTTATTGGACAAAGCGGAACGGGAAAGACAAGTTTGATAGAATTGATTCCTAAATTTTTGTATTTCTACGACACCCAGCTAATAGTAAAAAGTGGGGTTAAATCAATAATTGATAAAATAATAATGTCCATAGAATTTGGAAAGGAAAATGAATATTCAGCGCAGTTATATTTTTCCGTAAGCGAGTCAGAAGGGACAAAGTCCACAAAAAGATGTTGGGCAACGCGCAAAAAAAGAGAAGAACTTACAGATTCAACACCAATATATACATATTACACCGAGACCTGGCAAAAAGAATTTGCTTCAAAACTCATTTATTTACCGGCTAATTTAAATTTTGATATAGAAGTAGAAGGCGAAAGTAAAATGGGAAAAAATGGAATAATAGATTTTAGTAAAGACAAAGTTTCTTTTGTATGGAACTTAATATTGGAACAGATACAATCATATCAGGAACAGGAGCTACAAATAAGGCAGGAGATTTTAAGAACAGTTGAACAAGCATCAAATGATTTAACTACAATAGAACGAGCCTTAAGTAAATTGAAAGAATGGAAAAAAACAGAATTCAACCCAATTCAGGATATCGCTGATAATTGTTTAAACAGGTTATTAGCACCATTTAAATTAAGGGTAAAAACCGAATTAGATATCAAAAGCAAAGATGATATCGGTTTTATAAAAATAGAGGATTATGCTGGTAACGAAATACCTAATGGTTTATGGAGTACAGGCACTAAGCAAGTTGTTTTAAGTGCCATGCCTTTATATCTTTTAAAACCTAAACATACTGTTATTTTATTTGATGAGCCAGAACGTTCTTTATACCCGGATCTTCAACGTTTTATTATAGATTTCTACTCCTCACTTGCTGAAGATTGCCAATTCTTCTACTCTACACATTCCCCTATTATTGCCTCCAACTTTGAACCCTGGGAAATTGTTGAACTAAAGTTTAATGAGGATGGATATGTTTACAGGGAATTGTATTATGAAGGAGAAAATCATGTGGACAATTATAAATACAATCCACGGTATATGCGGTGGGATGATATACTACAAAGGATATTTGACATGGAGAATGACGGAAGTCCACTACGTAAGGAAAAGCTGGATGAGTTGGCTACGTATAATGTAAAATATAAAAAGCTTGAGAAACAGAAAAAGGCAGAAACGGAGGAAGCTAAAACCATTTTACAAAAGGTTCAAAAACTTACAAAAGAGCTTTCTGCCTGGGAAAATTGATTATGCGAAAGATTGATAAAATAAAAGACAGCTTGCCTTCGAAGTATAAAAAATGGTTAGCAAAAGAAAATAAAGGTAACGGGGCAAATAAGAATTTCAGAGATCAGTATGATGATATTGTAATGAACTTATACAAGTGTCAAAAAGGAGTTTGTGCTTACACGGAAGCGTATATATGCCCCTCGGAGTTATACGGAGAGAACAATTGGACAACAGGAAAATACATTATTCCAAACGAAACAGAATTTAGTAGGGTAGATCATAGAGGAGAATTAGATCATTTCGATCCGGAAAATAAAAAGGTGCAATATTGGAATTGGGATAACTTATTTATGATAGAGGCAAAAATCAATAGTATAAAATCAAATAAGCCGGTGATCACTTATTTAAAACCCGATTTAAACGACTACAGTCCTCTAAAATACTTTGAATACGACGATCAGACGCACCGCTTTGTGCCCAATACTGATATTGACGATACTAATATGGTTTCTGAAATTAAATATATGATAGATGAAGTTTTATCTCTCAATCATGGTGTGGTAAGAAAAGACAGGGAAAACTACATTAATGAGCTTAAAGACAAGAAACAAAGAGGACAAGCGTTTATTGTTGATAGATTTTTTACTTCCGTAGAATGGGTTTTAGATGAAAGAACTTAAGCTTCCTCTTCAAATTGAACTGATACACCTTTTTATAAATTTTGCACATTCTCCTTTTTTTGCAAATGGAGGGAAATGAGGAATATTGTATTTGCCGACGCAGTGAGTGACACAACAATGTCGAGTAAAGTTATCTGGCACACTAACAAAATGTCTTTATCTTCCTTCACATTACGACAGTTTTTATCGTTTAATTACTTCTCTGCCATTTTTTCACCTAAAATTCCATTGGCATAATGATTGACACAAGTAAGACAAATTATCAAATCAAAAGGAAAAATTATGGGAAAGATTATAGGCATTGACCTTGGAACCACCAACAGTTGCGTGGCCGTAATGGAAGGTAACGAGCCGGTGGTTATAGCCAACGATGAGGGAAGGAGAACTACACCAAGTATCGTTGCTTTTATTAAAGACGGTGAACGTAAAGTCGGCGATCCAGCTAAGCGTCAGGCTATTACTAACCCTGCAAAAACCATCATGAGCGTGAAGCGTTTCATGGGGCATAAATTTGATGAAATAACCACTGAGACCGGTCACTGGAGCTATAAAGTTGTAAAGGGTGACAATAATACGGTCCGTATTGACATAGATGGACGTCAATATACTCCGCAAGAGGTAAGTGCAATGATTTTGCAGAAAATGAAAAAAACTGCAGAAGATTATCTCGGATCGGAAGTAAACGAAGCTGTTATTACTGTGCCTGCATACTTTAATGATGCTCAGCGCCAGGCTACTAAAGAAGCTGGTGAAATTGCTGGTTTAAATGTTCGTCGTATCATAAACGAGCCTACTGCTGCTGCATTAGCTTATGGTTTAGATAAAAAACACGCTGACCAAAAAATAGCAGTATTTGACCTTGGTGGCGGTACATTCGATATCTCAATTCTCGAACTCGGTGATGGCGTATTTGAAGTAAAATCTACCAATGGTGATACGCACCTTGGCGGCGACGACTTTGATAAAGTGATTATGGACTGGTTAGCTGAAGAATTTAAAAAAGATGAAAATATCGACTTAAGAAAAGACCCAATGAGCTGGCAGCGTTTGAAAGAAGCCGCTGAAAAAGCTAAGGTTGAATTAAGTTCATCTTCAGAAACAGAAATTAATTTGCCTTATATTACTGCTGTCGATGGCGTTCCCAAGCACCTTGTGAAGAAATTAAGCCGTGCTAAGTTCGAGCAATTGAGCGACAACCTGTTTGCAAGATGTTTGAAACCTTGCGAATTTGCTTTAAAAGACGCAGGTTATAGTACCTCTCAGATTGATGAAGTTATTCTTGTAGGTGGTAGTACGCGTATTCCGAGAGTACAGGAAATAGTTGAGAAATTCTTTGGTAAAAAACCAAACAAAGGTGTTAACCCCGACGAAGTTGTGGCGATCGGTGCGGCAATTCAAGGTGGGGTATTAACAGGTGAAGTAAAAGATGTATTGTTGCTCGACGTTACTCCGCTTAGCCTGGGTATCGAAACAATGGGCGGTGTAATGACCCGCTTAATTGAAAGCAATACCACCATTCCAACAAAGAAAACAGAAGCTTTTTCTACAGCGAGTGATAACCAGCCGGGCGTACAAATACATGTATTGCAAGGTGAAAGACCGATGGCAAATCAAAATAAGAGCTTGGGTATGTTCAATTTAGACGGTATTCCACCGGCTCCACGAGGTGTACCTCAGGTCGAAGTTACTTTTGATATTGACGCTAACGGTATACTACATGTAAGTGCAAAAGATAAAGGAACCGGAAAAACTCAGAACATACGCATAGAAGCAGGTAGCGGATTAAGCAAGGAAGAGATCGAAAAAATGAAGAATGAAGCTAAAGCCAACGAAGCATCAGACAAGGAGGCTCGTGACAGGGTTGAAAAAATCAACCAGGCTGACAGTTTAATATTCCAAACCGAAAAGCAATTGAAAGAGTACGGAGATAAAATTCCTGCAGATAAAAAAGCGCCTATCGAAAGTGCTTTAAATAAACTGAAAGAGGCTCACAAATCTCAGGATCTCACTCAAATAGATTCTGCATTAACAGAAATGAATAATGCATGGACTGCTGCAAGTGAAGATATGTACAAGGCAACTCAGGATGCGGGTGCAGGTGAGGGTCAACCTGGCGGAAACGGACAGCAAAGTCCAACCGGAGGTGCTGATCAGAGTGAGCATGTAACCGATGCCGAGTTCGAAGAAGTGAAATAAGATTTTGATAAGGTATATAAAAGTTGGAGCCCATCTCGTTTGAGGTGGGCTTTTTGTATTTGTATGGATTATTTGTTTAATCTACAGTATTGTGTTACTCCCTTCTATGGCAAATCTTTATTAAGCTTGCCCAAAGGTTACACCTTCGTAAATATCAGCTAAAGGTATCGACACTTGTAAAGCGTGAATCAATAAAATTTCTTCAATTGCTCGGTATTCCTCCAGTTGCCAAAAATTATTTTTGTTAAGACGAAAAACTTCCACATTCAACGAAAGGGAATCAACCAGTATATATTCTGTAAGCGTAGGAATATCTCTGTATAACTTAAACTTATCTCCCCGGTCGTAGTTCTTCGAAGATTTAGAAAGTACTTCAATCAGAACGGTCGGATTAAGAACGTTCATTTCATCATCGTTCAAAGTTTTTACTTCTCCACACACAATAGATAAATCAGGATATGTAAAAAGAGAATTTTTTTCAACATGTACCCTCAAATCACTTCCAAAAGGCTGACATCCCTTTTGTTTTAGCCTATTGCCCAAGGTAATCATCAGGTTGCTGGAAATTCTATTGTGAGGCAGCTTTGCTCCTGACATTGCAAATATTTCTCCCTGGTAGTATTCACTTTTCTCTGCGGCAACATTTTCCATTTCAAGATATTCTGCGATTGTGAATGTTTTCTTGCCATGCTTTACTATCGGTTCCCTTACTTCCATAATTACAATTTACAAATAATTATGTAACTGTAATAGAAACCAGCAACAATAGTTATACCGGCAAAACTTATCGTTTTTAAAATTTTCGAGACATCGCTGGTATGAATTATGAAAGCATTAACTAAAAAGATATCAATGGAAAATATTAATCAGGAAACAGACATTACGCTCGAACATTCTACCCCTGTTGAAATCGCTATACAGGATGACTTGAACGGATATTATCATGACCAGGAAAGAATAGATTTCAGATTATTTGAACTGGAAAATGAAGTAGAT
Organism: Chitinophagales bacterium; assembly: GCA_038199395.1. Classification (GTDB taxonomy): domain Bacteria; phylum Bacteroidota; class Bacteroidia; order Chitinophagales; family Chitinophagaceae; genus Segetibacter. The sequence goes on along the minus strand of JBBPZJ010000551.1, from coordinate 366 downwards.
TTAGAAACTTATATGCAGGCTGAAAGTACTTCATTAACTATTGCAGGTATAATTTTGTCATTAACGGTAAATAAAAAGTGGCTGGTGCTGCCATTAGCCACCTCCATTATTTCTTTAGCTAATATTGCCAGGGGGAGAAACAATCCTCTTCCTATTTTTCGAAAACTGGGGTTTAGAACCCGTGCAGAAATCGAAAAAGAAAAATACGCTCTGAAAGCAATCAGAGGAGATTTTAAATATTTGCTTGATGTACCCAATGCGGTGTGGAGTGCAGTAAATAAATAAAATAGATTTTGATAAAACCCTTAAAAACCAGCGTCCTTTTCAATAATTAAATTATGTATGAGCAGTATACCGACCATTGAG
>JBBPZJ010000550.1:0-2819 GCA_038199395.1 Chitinophagales bacterium | reverse complement strand
CGGCCATAGTAAATATTTCATCAAGAGGTTTTTTCGATATAAGGCAAGGGCCGTGGAAACTAATAACAGGGCTGGGTTCAGGCGGTTTTTCTGAACCAGCTATTATTAAACCAAAAGCCGGTGAAGCCATTGGACAATTGTATAATCTTGATAGAGATTATTCAGAACAAAATAATCTCTATAATCAATATCCTGACAAGGTAAAAGAACTGACATTGTTGCTGGAGAAAATAAGAAAAGCTGAACCAGGTAAACGTTTCAAATCATAACAGAAATTTGCAAAAAAGGAGATTGGGGCGACTGTAATAGAAGTGCTTTAATAGCTTTTAACCAAACGATAACCCACTGCCATCATGAAATATTTTTTTTCGTACTTGTTCAGATCTATACCTGCCTTGGTACTGGCGGTTTTAATTGCAGGAAGTACTCCAAAAGACGTTAAAACAAGGCCCAATATCATCTACATAATGGCAGATGATATGGGTTATTCGGATATCGGCTGTTATGGTGGTGAAGTTCACACGCCTAACATCGACCGGCTTGCTGCAAATGGCATTAAGCTTCGCAGTTTTTATAATAATGCACGGTGTTGCCCAACACGGGCTTCGTTGTTAACAGGACAATATCCGCACACTGTGGGCATGGGTGATATGGTTACGAAAGCAGATGCAAAAGTGCCGCCGGGTAGCTACCAGGGCTACCTCGACTTCCGATATCCAACGATTGCAGAGGAGCTTAAAAAAGCAGGATATAATACCTACATGAGCGGAAAATGGCATGTAGGTGAAAATGAAGCTTACTGGCCATTAAAGCGAGGCTTCGAACATTATTTCGGGCTAATTTCGGGGGCTAACAGTTACTACGAAATTATTCCGCAGGAAAAAGGGATCCGGCACATTGTACAGGACGACAAAGAATACGAAGTTCCGAAGCAAGGATTTTATATGACTGATGCAATTACCGATCATGCAATAGAATACATTAATGACCAAAAGAAAAGTAACCGGGGCAAACCATTCTTCCTATACATGGCATACACGGCTCCGCACTTTCCGTTGCATGCTTACGAGTCTGATATAAAAAAATACGAAAAGCTTTACGAGCAGGGGTGGGGTATAACCCGTGACAAGCGTTACCAGAAAATGATTAAACTAGGGTTGATTGATAAGCGATACAAGTTGACGCCAAGACCAGCTAATATACCTGCATGGAACGCAGTAGCAAATAAGCAATGGGTGCGAAAAATGGCTGTGTATGCAGCTATGATTGACCGAATGGACCAGGGAATTGGAAGGTTGGTAGAGAACCTTAAAGCCAACAACCAATTTAATAATACCCTCATTGTATTTATATCTGACAATGGTGGTTGTGCAGAAACAGTCGAAGGCCGCAACTTTAATGACTCAACGAAAAAAATTGGTGAAAGAGTTTCTTATGTTACCTATAACGAGCCATGGGCTAATGTATCAAATACGCCTTTTAAAAAATACAAGAGGTTTATGCATGAAGGTGGAATGATTACTCCATTCATTATGCAATGGCCGGCAAAAATAAAAGCAAGGCCAGGATATAGCGAACAAATTGGACATGTAATAGACCTGCTGCCAACTGCCCTGCAAGTGGCAGGTGTAAAAGCTGGTAATACCGAAGGCAAAAGTTTGTCGTATGTATGGGATAATTCGACTGCCGTTGAAAGAACTTATTGCTGGGAGCATGAGGGAAATGCGGCAATAAGAAAAGGAAACTGGAAGTTGGTAAAGGACCAGGAAGATGCCTCGTGGGAGCTGTACAACCTTTCAGCAGATCCGACTGAAAGCACCAATGTGGTTGCATTAAATAAAGAAAAAGCAGCCAGCCTGTTAACCGAATACCAGGCATGGGCAAAAAGAGTGGGAGTAAAAATGGTAAAGAGCCCGAAGTGAGAAGAAGTGAAGTGAAAGAGTTGAAGGATGGATTGCAGATGGAGTTATTATTTTAGCAAGTCCTCCTTTGGTTTATTTTTGGGGCTGTACTTAGCTGAAGTGCTACTATGATGTTTTTGTTGCGCCCACTTATACGGTTGTAGTTGCTTCGGCAATTGCCGGGGTCCCTGCTCGCACACAAAGGCTAGGAGAGGAGACCCATGCAGGACGGAAAAAAAAAATTTTAAGTTGGATATAAACTGTTTATCTTTCTCAATATCTTTTTTGCCCACTAACGGGTAGCAGATATCAACAAATTTGTAGACTAATGGAGATTGAGTTTAGGCCAGGAATAAGAAGTGCTCAAGAGCTTGATAATTTTTCATCGGATGAAAAAAAAATAATTAAATACTTGGCTTCAAGGGATTGGTTTGTGACAAGAGCAGAGCGAATTCAAATTGCCCAAAGTTCGTATAAGTTAGTATTAATGAAGCCATCGTCATTAATAAAAAATGCTTTTAATTTTCACCGAGAAATTGTTGTTGCATTTAGTTCTTATGACACCTTTGAACCACGTTCTATTGATGCAATTGAATATCTGGATATTCAGGAGCTTCGTTTAGAAGAAATTTGCAGTATACTTATTAGTAAAGACAATGAGGTTGAGACAAAAGTAAATACAATCCTTAAAACAAATGAGGAAGCGAGAGTAATAGTTTCTTTTTCATATTCTGAATTATTGGATAATTTGAACGATGCAGATTATGTTGTAAATAAGCTTAGAAAAAATTTTTATAGTAGAGACTTGTTTGGAATACAAGATCCACTAAAAAAAGATTTGTATTTTTTTGGAAGGCGAGATTTAATACATACCCTCATTAATAGACACTCAGGGCAGACGCATTAAATTTAATTTGG
>JBBPZJ010000549.1:0-4828 GCA_038199395.1 Chitinophagales bacterium | reverse complement strand
TGTGTTGGCTGCATCTTCGCCTACTCATGGAGTACCTGCAGAAGTATACGATGAAGGTTGGGCCAGAAACGGAAAAATAAACGGTGTTACCACGAAATATGGATTTACTTTAACCCTTTCTCACAATGGTGACCAGGGGTACGGAGGCCCTTTGTTCTGGTCGCATTATTCTTACCTTGGCCTCGATCCCACCGGGTTAAAAGACAAGTACGCAGATTATTGGGAAAACAATAAAAATCAGGCACTGATTAACCATGCGTGGTGCGTTGATAATCCAAAAAAATTTAAGGGTTACGGTCCTGATAGCTGGGGCCTTACCGCCAGTTATTCTGTAAAAGGGTATGAAGCACACATGCCTGGCATGTTAAACGATCTCGGTGTTATCACACCTACGGCTGCTTTATCGTCTATGCCTTATACACCCGAATACTCGATGCTCGCAATGAAACATTGGTATAATGATTTAGGTGATAAAATATATGGAGTGTATGGGTTTTACGATGCTTTTAGTGAAACTGATAATTGGTATCCTAAAAGGTATCTAGCGATAGACGAGGGCCCCATTGTTGCTATGATGGAGAACTACCGTACAGGCTTATTGTGGAATTTGTTTATGAGCAGTCCTGATGTGAAGCAGGGATTAAGGAATTTAGGCTTTCAAAGCCCGCACCTAAAGGGACACTAACACTATAAAGTTTTATTGGTTTTCACGCAAAGAAGCAAAGGCAGCAAAGACGCCCATTCTTATTTGCGCCTTTGCGTTTTTTTCTTTGCGTCTTTGCGTGAAAACCATTGAATAATAAGAACTATAATCGAACAAAAGACTATCTATAAAGTGACAAAATTTTTTTTAATTGCTGCTATAATAACACAGTGTTGCATTTATGAACTAGATGCTCAACAAATCCAAACGACCACCTATTGCAATCCTGTTAATCTCGATTACACATACATGATTTATAACGCTGATAAAAACATATCTTATCGTTCCGGTGCTGATCCCGCAGTAGTAAAATTTAGAGGTCAATATTACATGTTTGTCACAAGGTCGTTAGGTTACTGGCATTCTGCAGATTTACTTAACTGGACCTTTATTACGCCCGAAAAATGGTACTTCCAGGGATCTAATGCGCCTGCTGCTCATAATTACAAAGACGAGATTGATCTGCAAAAGCCGGGCAAGGTGTATGCTATACAAGTAAACTACCACGATTATAAATCTGACCTATATGGGAGGATTTCTAATCCTTATCACCATTACACAATTGAAGGTTCGTTAGATGGACAAAGCTGGACTAATTTGGTAGATAGAAGCGTTTAATGAAAATGGGGTTTCGAAAAGAGCAAAGATTATATGGGTAAAGTGAAATCTATTTTGTGTAAAAGAAATGAGGATGTAAGATAAGTTCGGTCATAAATAAAGGCCCCCGCAATGCAAGGGCTTAAAATAAAGAAAGCAGCAGGTTATAAATTTTTCAACAGTTCGTTTCCGAAAGTTACATAATCTTCGTTTTTACCTTCTTTAGCAAGTTCGACCGTCTTTTGAGCGCTAACTTTTGCTCCTGCTTTGTCGCCCATGTCTTTTTGAATTCTGGCTTTTGTCAGGTACATGAAATAAGCTTTCGGATTCTCAGCTATTGCTTTGTTGATATTCTCAAGTGCCTTTGGATAATTCTTTTCGTATTCATAGTAGTAGCCTGCTGCCTGCTGATAAGGTTTTTTATCACCTTTTAATGCAGCTTCTAATTGTGTACGAATGCGGTCTTTTATGTTGGTTGTAATAGGAACTGTTACGGCTGTATTTCCCCAAACCATTTGAAGATTGCAACTTTCATTTTTTACATCGCTAAACAACATTGTAAAAGTTTCAAGGGTTACATCTATATTATTTGAAGTAGCTTTTACATGCACTACATCATCACTTTCTTTAAATCCATCCTGACCTGGATAGGCAGTTCCTTTGCTGAATACAACATCCCACTGGCTTGCTGCAGGAATGGTATAAATAACATAGCGGCCTGTATCAAGCATTTTTCCGCCAATGGTTACATTGTCTGTAAAGCGAATCCTTGTTGCAGCATTTGCACCTGTTCTCCATGGTCTGCCAAATGGAGCCAGCTCAGTTTTTTCTCCAAATAACTGGCGGCCTTTAATTCCAGGCCGGCTATAGGTAAGCTCGATTTTGCCCATTCCAAAATCCTGTATAATGGTTTGAGTAGTGCTTGGAGCAGGCATTGTAACCTGCGCATTTACATTGGCTGTAATAAGAGTTACAGCGGTAAAGGCGATAAAAAATTTTTTATTCATAATGGTATTTTGTGCAAACGTAATGCAAGCGCAAGAAATATGCATTAATACAATTTAATTATAACTTTTACTTTTTTATCTTTTTTACTATTTTCCCATAGTGGCCCGTTCGAGATTATTGCAATAATCTTTTTTGCTGTTGTTTTGTCCATTTTAGTTAAAGCCCTTACGTTAGTTGGCTTTCCCTTTTGATCAACAAAAAACTCCAGTTCGATCTCCTTATTTGCATGCTCACGTTTGTCAACTTCTTTTATAAACTCGCTTTGATGATGTAAATATTGTTGATAGTTCATCCATCCCTCGACCGGGGTGGCAGAGATGGAAGAGTCTACACGGATTGTTGGTCCTGCATTTTCATTCATATTTCTCTTTGCCGACACGACTACTTCAGCTAATGTAAGATCGCCTTCATCTAATATAATTGGATTATTGGACGTATTACTCTTAATTTTTGATCTTTTTTCTCTGCGTCCTATTGCATTGGCCACTACATCGACAGTAGTGTCTGCCGCTTTTAAAGTGAAATCTCCGTTAGTATCTGCAGATGTGCCTATATTCCGGCCTTCTATTATTGTGCTTGCCCCTGGCAATGGTTTACCTGATTTATCGACCACCTTTCCCGTGAATTTATTTTCTGCAGTTGAAACTCTTAATTTCAATGCCTCTGGATAAGGGCGGCTTGATTGCGGGAGCGATGCAACTGCAAAAGAGTCCGCCAGAGAGGCGTTTAATTCTTTTTTCTTTTCAGACCATTCAGCAACTTCTGCTTCGGCTTTATTTATTGTAGAAGCATTATTAGCATGATGTCGAATGATTGGAGAACTGCTTTTTTGCCTGTCTAATGGCTGAGTCTCTCGAAATATGTCTGCTCTTGCTAAAGGTTTGTCTGCCGGCCGTAAGCTATCTTTTTCAATTGCACCGGTTGCAGGTGATGAGGCGGCAATTTGATCTTTATTCTTATTAAGAGAATTACTATTATCTAAAACAGAATAGGTGATGGCTCCTGCGGAAACGACTAATAATATGACTGCTGCAACTCTCCACCACACTGTTTTTTGTGCTGTTAATGGAACCACTTTTGCCTTTTGCTGTTCTCCTGTTATCGACGTTTCTATTTCCTGAAGATGTCTTTCAGCTAGCGATGCTTCGACCGTCGAAAATCCTTCCATCGCATCAGCAAGGAAGGGGTCGTTCATCAGCGCCTTTTCAAACTCATGCATTTCCTGCGACGACATTTTGTGCTGCAGGTATCGTTGAATGTCTATGTAATTATATGTGGGTGTTTCAGCCATTATCCTCCATACAGATTTTTAAGTTTCTTCTTCCGTTTTGCACGAGGCTTCTGACTTTGTTCCAGTCGAAACCTGTCATTACAGTTATTTCGTTATAACATTTGTTCTCCATGTAAAATAAACGCACTGTCCGTCTCTGTTCTTCATTCAGTTTTTCCATGCATCCTCCAAGCTTTTCTAATTGCCGTTCTTTTTCAAATACACTTTCCAGATGCGAAAAGTCTTCTGATTGCATAATCTGCGAATCAATGTCAATCGTGGTAGATTTTTTATTCTTTCTAATCTGCATGAGGCAATGATTTTTTGTAACGACATACAACCAGCTTTTAAAGTTATCAATTGAGTGAAGTTTTACTTTCTCAACCAATTCGTGGTAAATATTCATTACGGCATCTTTTGCTGTCTCCTGATCGGTCAGGTATTTTATGCAGGTACCGTAGACAAGCTCGTGGTAGCGGAGAAATAATTGTGCAAGAACTTCCTGATGGAGATTTTGCTGATAAATTTCCAGCAGTTCCGCATCTGAAAGGGGAGAAGTACGTATGCTTTTTATAATTCCCATGTGCAAATTCAAACCGAATGTAAGAAAAAAGGTTTTGAATTCGACTTAGTTAATTAACCCTCACTTAGTACAAAGTAATTAGGTGGCTGTTGCAACAACATCAAATAGCTATTCCGTTAGAATTCTTCCGTATCAAGCCATTCTTTTAAAAACATTTGCAAAGCCATATGTAATCCGGAATGTAGTTGCATCACAAAGAAAACGAAGCTGTATGAAGAAAATTCAGGTACATATTTGAAGCAATATGTAGACAAGCTGATTGTTTTAATAACATACTTCCCTTTAAACTAAAAATTTTTTTTATGAAAACACATTATCTATTCTTCACCCTACTTGTATGCATGCTGGTAGTTGCATTCGCTTATACGAACGGTTTCATTGTAAAAGGAAAGGTTACCAATGAAAAAGGAATTGCAATTACAGGAGCATCCGTAATTATAAGAGGTACGAATAAGGGAGTTTCCACTAATAGTGATGGCAATTTTACAATTGAAGTTCCTGATATGAAAACTAATCTTGTTATATCTCAATAGTTCGGTAATATTTTAAGCAGCGATAGAACCAATATTCAAGCACTGGTTATAAAGCTTTTTTATTTTATTGCAATTCAGGTCAAGACCTAAGTTTGAAAAAATTGTTTCAGTCAAAAACTTATTGTAAAAATAGG
>JBBPZJ010000548.1:0-4345 GCA_038199395.1 Chitinophagales bacterium | reverse complement strand
TTGCTGTAAGTACGTGCATTCTCGTTTGATGAAAAAACCCGCTTCAAGGTGTTACCAACATTCTGGTTATTAGATCTGTTAGTGTTATTGTTATTTTCATACAATCCATTTCGGTACCCGTTTAAATTTGGACGACTTACTGACGGAGACACAACCCTCGCAGGATTTTTATTAATGTAAGAACCGCCGTATGGATTGTAGTTATACCCGTACTGCGGGTAATAGCTCGTCATGTAGGAGCCAACACCATAGCCGTATGGATACGGATTATAGTAAAAACCAGAAATAGGTCTGTACCAGTTGTTCCAGGCATATGTGTTGTATACGTTGTTTCTGTAATAATCGTAGTTATAATTATTCATTGGAACGTACCTGCTGTCATTCCAATAAGAATAATCATCAATGCCTGACCAACGGTCTCTGTTCCTGATTTTCATTCGCAAATATTGGTCATCTTCAGAGGCAATATAATCTTCGTATCGGTCTCTTTTTGCTGTTTGTTTTTGTACACCTTCTCTTGCAGGAGAGTAGTACACGTCGTCGGGGGTCTGGCTTGCTTTATAGGCTGATGTGCAACTGGTTACTACAGCAGCTATCAGGCCATAAAGTAGAATTTTGTATCTCATGTCAAAGGGTTTAAAAATGATTATCTAATGTGAAGTTATTACTTTTGCGGCACCTGGTAACTATACTCAAACATTATTCCTAACTGTTAAAAATAAGAAAGGCTTTTGTTAAGGTAAGAATAAAAATGAAATTATGAGCAAAGAAATTGTTTCCCGTAAAGAAGATTATTCACAGTGGTATAACGATTTGATTATTAAAGGTGGTTTAGCTGATTATACTGCTGTAAGAGGATGTATGGTGATAAAACCTTACGGCTTTGCTCTTTGGGAAAATATGCGTGACGTTCTTGACAAAATGTTTAAAGATACAGGTCATCAAAACGCCTACTTTCCGCTCTTTGTTCCTAAAAGTTTATTTGAGAAAGAAGAAGAAAATGCAGAAGGATTTGCCAAAGAATGTGCTATAGTTACCCATTACCGGTTAAAGTTGAATCCGGAGAAAAAAGGTTCTTTAATGGTAGACCCTGAAAGCAAGCTGGAGGAAGAACTTATTATCAGGCCAACAAGTGAAGCAATTATCTGGAATACTTACAAAGGCTGGATACAAAGTTACCGCGATCTGCCATTACTAATTAATCAATGGGCTAATGTGGTTAGGTGGGAAATGCGCACACGCTTGTTTCTTCGCACCGCCGAGTTTCTGTGGCAGGAAGGGCATACTGCTCACTCAACTGCTGATGAGGCGATTGCAGAAACGAAACAAATGCTCGAAGTATATGCAACATTTGCAGAAAAGTATATGGCTATGCCTGTAATAAAAGGAGTAAAAAGCCCAAATGAACGTTTTGCAGGGGCAGTAGATACCTATTGTATAGAAGCGTTGATGCAGGATGGGAAAGCGTTGCAGGCGGGTACTTCCCATTTTCTTGGGCAAAACTTTGCGAAAGCATTTGATGTAAAGTTTAGCGATAGAGAAAATAAACTTGATTATGTATGGGCGACTAGTTGGGGAGTAAGCACAAGGCTTATTGGTGCATTAGTAATGGCCCATAGTGACGATGATGGTTTAGTACTTCCGCCAAAATTGGCTCCTATACAAGTAGTTATCATTCCAATTTTCAAAGGTGACGAACAGAAAATGGCAATCGATGAAAAAGTAAGCCATCTCGTAAAAGAGTTAAAAAAAGCAGGCATAAAAATAAAATATGATGACTCTGAAAATTCGAGACCGGGATGGAAGTTTGCGGAATATGAACTTAAAGGTGTACCGGTAAGAATTGGGATAGGAGCAAGAGATTTAGCGAACAACGTAGTGGAGGTAGCTCGCCGCGACACAAAAGAAAAGAAGAATTATTCAATGGACGGGCTCTCGGAAAGTATTATTTCTCTACTTGATGACATTCAAAGTAATATCTACAACAAGGCAAGTACGTTTAGAGCAGAACATATTACAAAGGCAGACAACTGGAATGAATTTGTGCAATTATTAGATGAAAAAACAGGCTTTATCTCTGCGCATTGGGACGGTTCAGGTGAAACAGAAGAAAAAATAAAAGAACTTACCAAAGCCACTATCCGCTGCATTCCGATAAATAACGAACAGGAAGAAGGAAAGTGCATTCTTACAGGAAATCCCTCAACTCAAAGAGTTTTGTTTGCAAGAGCTTATTAAAATTCAGTTATTTTAATAAAAGAACAAGTGTCTCTTTTGCCGCTTTTTTTAATTGATACTGTCCACGTTCTTACATCGGTCTTAATATGGCCTCTCCTGCTTATTGGCAGTTTCAGTTCATCTTTTTTATTTCTTCTCCCTTCAGTTGTTTTATTACTTTTGCGGCCTGAAAGAGGAAATCGCATACTAAGCAGAATGCTAAGAAGCTTCCATACCTCCTAATCACTAAAATTAAAAAAATCGTATTCGCAAATGATAAGCGTAAAAAATGTAACTCTTGCGTACGGCAAAAGAGTGTTATTTGATGAAGTAAACCTCAACTTTATTAAGGGCAATTGTTATGGTGTAATTGGTGCTAATGGTGCAGGAAAGTCAACCTTTCTAAAAATATTGAGCGGCGAAATAGAACCGAATAAGGGAAGTGTAGAGATGACTCCGGGGGAGCGTCTTGCCATTTTAAAACAAAATCAATTTGCTTATGAGGAAGAGATGGTGATCAATACGGTTATGATGGGACACCAAAAGATGTGGGAGATCATGCATGAAAGAGATGCCATTTATGCCAAAGCTGATTTTACCGAAGAAGACGGAATGCGCGCTGGTGAACTAGAGGGCGAATTTGGAGAAATGGGTGGATACGAAGCGGAAAGCAATGCAGGCACGTTGCTAAGCAGTCTTGATGTAAAGGAAGAATATCACAACAGTTTGATGAGGGACATACCCGGTAATCTGAAAGTACGGGTTTTACTTGCACAGGCACTCTTTGGCAACCCGGATATTTTGTTGTTGGACGAGCCTACGAATGGTTTGGATATCGAAACTATTGGCTGGCTGGAAAACTTTCTTGCAGATTACCAAAACATCGTGCTGGTAGTTAGCCACGACCGTCACTTTTTGGATACGGTGTGCACACACGTTGCCGATGTTGACAGGGCAAAAATTAAGATTTATACGGGAAACTATACCTTTTGGTACGAGAGCAGCCAGTTGATGGCTCGCCAGATGAGCGATAAGAATAAAAAGAACGAGGAGAAGCGAAAAGATCTCTTAGATTTCATTGCACGCTTTAGCGCAAATGCATCTAAAAGCAAGCAGGCTACATCGCGCAAGAAGGCATTAGAAAAACTTACTATTGAAGAGATTGAGCCAAGTAATCGTAAATATCCCGGTATTATTTTTCAACAGCAACGCGAGGTCGGCAATCAGATATTAAACGTTGAAAATTTAAGTAAAGCTGTTGATGGCCGTAAGCTTTTTGATAAGGTTAATTTTAGTATTAGTAAAAACGACAAAATTGCTTTTATCAGCAAAGACCCTTTAGCTGTTACAAGTTTCTTTGAAATTATTAATAACGAGGAAAAGCCTGACAATGGAAAGTTCGAATGGGGAACTACGGTAACCACTGCCTATTTGCCATTAGAAAACAATGAGTATTTTCAAAATGACCTTAATTTGATGGATTGGCTGCGACAGTATGTGCCGTCTTATGTAACAGATGTCGACGAGCCTTTTTTAAGAGGCTTCCTCGGAAAAATGTTGTTTACCGGCGACGAGATCATGAAAAAAACAAAGGTGCTGAGTGGGGGCGAGAAAGTACGTTGTATGATTAGTAGAATGATGCTGCAAAATCCAAACGTAATAATTCTTGACCAACCCACCAACCATCTCGATCTTGAAAGTATTCAGTCTTTTAATGAAAGCTGTACAAACTTTAAGGGAATTGTTTTATTGACCAGCCACGACCATACGTTTATTCAAACAGTTGCTAACCGGATTATTGAGTTGACACCTAAGGGGATTATCGACAGGCTTATGACCTTTGATGAATATTTGGTAGACGACCGGGTAAAGGTTTTAAGAGACGAAATGTACAAATAACCGTAAGCCTTTTAAACTTATTCAAAGCCACTAATTCAATTGGCTTTTTTAATAAAATATCAAAATACGCTGGAAAAAACAGTATAAAATTATACGTATAAAATTTTTATGATTGTAGTATAAGTAGTAATTTTGACAAAATTTGAGTCGAGATGGATAACAAAATCACTTTAAGTTTTGATGCTAATATCATCAACAAGGCAAAAGAATATGCCGAGGCAAATAATAT
>JBBPZJ010000547.1:0-5790 GCA_038199395.1 Chitinophagales bacterium | reverse complement strand
TCAGACACTTTTCTAATGTTGGTGTCAGATGCAGCAAAGGGTAGTTTCAGATCGTCATAAGCATTGAAGAACTCGGCTGCTTCAATGTTTTTATTCCCCAAAGGCGTTTTCTTATTCTTACACGAAAATAAAGTAAAAAGTATAATTCCGCACAGCAGGTATTTCTTCATTTAGAAGTATTTAAAAAAATAAAATTAGTCAATAAACAAATGCTACAAAGATTCAATTTCTTTTAAAAATTTGATTTAATGAAATAAAAATTTAGTTTTGTCTAAAATTTTATTTCATGAGCTTTTCGGTAAGTGAAGAAAATTATATAAAATCAATTTATCATTTGCAGCAACAGGGAGAAGTTGTAGGAACCAACGATCTGGCTGGCTTGTTACAAACAAAACCTGCATCTGTAACTGATATGCTGAAAAAGCTAAAGGCAAAAAACTTGCTTCTTTACGAGCGTTACCAGGGGTTTACCCTTAGCAATGAAGGCGCTAGGGTGGCATTAAATATAGTTAGGAAACACCGCTTGTGGGAATACTTTTTAGTGCATGAACTAAAGTTTGGTTGGGATGAAGTGCATGCCATTGCTGAGGAACTCGAACACGTAAGCAGCAAATTGCTTATAGAAAAGTTAGACAAGTATCTCAGCTATCCAAAATTCGATCCTCATGGGGATCCTATTCCTGATGTAAATGGTAAAATGGAAGTGCGGAAGCAGATTAATTTAAATGAGTTGAAATTGAATAGTAACGCTGAGGTGAGTGCTGTGGGCAGCCAGTCAACAGAATTACTCGAATTATTGAAGCATAAAAATATCGGAATAGGAACCGTACTAAAAGTAGTTCGAAAGTTTTCTTTTGATAATTCGCTTGAAATTAAAGTCAAAGATTTCCCTTCATTTTCTATTAGCCAGCAACTGGCGCAAACTTTATTTTTAAAACCATTGTAATTGTATGGCTCAACAACAAGGTGACGCTTCTCTTAGTGAAGTACATAGAAGCATAGATGTTACAAAGAAGCAAAAAGGCTGGCGGAGAATTCTGGCATATTTAGGCCCGGCATATCTTGTCAGTGTAGGATATATGGATCCCGGAAACTGGGCGACTGATTTAGCAGGCGGAGCAAGGTTTGGATATTCTCTCATCTGGGTTTTGTTAATGAGTAATTTGATGGCCCTGCTGTTGCAAGGACTTAGTGCGCGTTTAGGTATAGTAAGAAGGATGGATTTGGCGCAGGCAAACCGAGAGGTATATCCGCCTGTTATAAATTTTGCGCTATATATTCTTGCTGAGCTGGCAATTGCGGCCACCGATCTGGCCGAAGTACTTGGTATGGCGATAGGTATACAACTACTTACCGGCCTGCCGCTTATTTGGGGGGTATCCGTAACTGTTCTTGATACATTTCTGTTATTTTACCTGCAGCGGTTAGGGATGCGAAAAATGGAGGGTTTTATAATTGGCCTTGTTGCTATAATCGGTTTTTCATTTTTAGTTGAAATGATATTTGCCCAACCTCATTTAGGGCAGGTGATGAAAGGGTTTATTCCCTCAATACCCAGCAGCGATGCATTATATATTGCAATAGGTATTATAGGTGCAACTGTAATGCCTCACAACTTATACCTGCACTCAGCTCTCGTTCAAACACGAAAAATCGGCAGTTCAAAACCAGCTATTAAACAGGCACTGCGATACAACAGAATTGATACCACGATTGCCCTAAACGCAGCTTTTTTTGTTAATGCAGCAATTCTTATACTTGCCGCTTCTGTATTTTATGCTTCTGGCAATACGGCTGTTGCCGAGTTGAAGGAAGCGCATCGTATGCTTGCTCCTTTACTTGGAAACAATATAGCGCCGGCATTATTTGCAATAGCCTTAATTGCAGCAGGGCAAAGTTCAACCATTACAGGAACATTGGCAGGCCAGATTGTTATGGAAGGGTATCTTAATCTTCGTATCAATCCTATTATAAGGAGGTTGATTACAAGAATGCTTGCTATTGTTCCAGCTTTTTTCTTTATTCTTTATTTTGGAGAAGAACGGATAGACAGACTGCTGATACTAAGCCAGGTTGTCTTAAGTCTGCAATTGGGATTTGCCGTAATACCCCTGATTCACTTTGTAAGCGACAAAGAAACAATGGGGGATTTCGTAATTAAAACACCCATAAAAATTCTTGCCTGGCTAATTGCAATAGTACTTATTTATTTGAATGTTAGAATGGTTATGAACGAAATAAATACAGCTTTTACAAGTGATATAAACATATTTTGGTTAATAGTTATAGTAGTTGCTTTTATCCTGTTTATTGTGTTGTTTTTATTAATGACCATTCTGCCACTAATTAAAAAAAGAAAGAAAATAGAAACCGCAAGAATGCACGCCAACGCCGGGGTGTTGCAGAAGTTTACCATCCCCGAATTAAATTGTATTGCAGTTGCCCTCGACTTTAGTAATAATGATGAAAATTTGATTGCAAATGCTCTATCGCAGGGAAATGGAACAACAAAGTTTCTACTGCTACATATTGTTGAAAGTCCTTCTGCCAGGGCTTTTGGAGAGAATTCGGATGACTTTGAAACCCGGAAAGACAAGCAGCACCTGCAGTCGTATGTAGAGCAATTGCAAAAAAAAGGGTTTGTTGTTGAAGGCACGCTTGGGTACAAACACAGGACCAGAGAAATAGTAAGAATTGTAAAAGAAGCAAATGCAGATATGCTGGTAATGGGGGCGCATTTTCATACTGGCATGCTCGACTATTTATATGGCGAAACTGTAGATAAGGTACGTCATCAATTAAGAATACCGGTTTTAATTGTGAGTTAGAAGATAGCTGCTAGCCGCTAGCTGTTAGCTGCTAGATTTTCGATTTTTGCTGTTATTAACTTATTAACTCATAAGTTGTTTTCATCGTAAGTCTTTTCTCAGCTTGTCTATTTTGTCATGGCTGAACTTTATTCAGTTTTAGCAAGCAAGCAGATACCGTGTCTAAATCAAAACATAAAAAGCTAATAGCTAGTAGCTAATAGCTAATAGCATGCAGCTAACAGGAAATTCCCTAACTTAGTTTTATGAGTACCAACAAAAAAATTCTTATTATCACCGGCGATGCAGGTGAAAGTTTTGAAATATTGTATGCCTGCCACCGCTTACTAGAAGCAGGTTATCAACCCGTCATTGCCGCTCCTGCTGTAAAACGGATGAATTTAGTAATGCATGATTTTGAACCAGGCTGGGATACCTACATTGAACGGCAGGGATACCTGATTGAAAGCGAAATTTCTTTTGATGAGGTTGACACAGATGATTACCATGCTGTTCTTATTCCTGGCGGCAGGGCTCCGGAATTTCTGCGTAACGACCCAAGGGTTATAAAGATTGTAAAGGGTTTTTATAACAGTAACAAATACGTGTTTGCTATTTGCCACGGCGTTCAAATATTAGTAACGGCAGGCCTTGTAGATGGTAGAAAAATTGCCTGCTATGAGCACGTAAAATTTGAAGTGGAAGCTTGTGGCGGTGTTTACGTTACTCCCGCCCAGGCTGTGCAGGACGGAAGGATCGTTACAGGGAAAACGTGGCAATCGCATCCTGAATTTTATAAGATAGTATTTTCGTGTCTTGAAAAAACTACAGAAACAAAACCGGTAGGTGCGGTTGTTCTAAACTAAGCCTCTATTGATGTTTCTGTATAAGCAATACGATCAGGCAGGGCTCGACAGGGAATATAACAATAGACTTCACGTTCCTGATTTTGCAGATTATTTCGAGCGTTGGGAGCTGCTGAGCAGGCAAACAGAAAAAGATTTACAGGTTATAAAAGATATTAGCTACGGTACATTACCACGTGAAACGCTCGATGTATTTCCGTCGCTAAGGCCTCAATCCAAAACATTGGTTTTTATACATGGAGGCTATTGGCAAATGCTGGACAAGTCGATGTTCCACTTTATCGCCAATAGCGTTCATTCTTATGGAATAAACACTGTTCTGATAAACTATCCACTTGCTCCGGAAGCCTCACTTGATCAAATTGTAGCATCCTGTAGGAATGCAATGAATTGGGTATACAATAATATTTCTGCTTATAATGGAGATTCTCACCAAATATTTGTTGCGGGACACAGTGCCGGCGGACATTTGGCAGCAATGCTGATGGCAACCAACTGGAAAGTTATAGACCCACAACTTCCGGTTGATTTAATAAAAGGAACCTGTGTAATGAGCGGGCTATTCAATTTAGTTCCAATACATCTTTCTTATCTCAATTCCGTTTTATGTTGGGATTTACAAAATTCTCTTAGAAATAGTCCTTTAAATCATGAACCCCTAAATCGCTGCCCTTTAATTATTTCGGTAGGCGGAGATGAAACAAGCGAATTTAAAGATCAGAGCAAAGAATTATACACCGCCTGGAAAACTAAAGTATCAGAATTGCAGGTATTAGAGGTAGCTGGACTACATCATTTTTCTATAGTCGATCAATTTAGTGAAGAGAATTCTTTACTTAATCTGGCCATGCGAAAATTACTGGATGTTTTATAGGTTTGAAAATAATTAGCAGGTTTTTAAAGTATTCGTAAATAAGCAATCCTTAAGCAAACTATTAAGCAGCTCACAGTTAAATTATTTGCATCTTATACAGGAAGGCTAAAATGTAAAATCTTTTAAAGCTGACCGATTATTATTTCTCCCGGTACTATGCGCTTCAATTAAGCATAAGGCAGAATATATTTATAAAAATTCCGGTCATTTACAAAGTCGCCAAAGCGTTAAGAGTTATCGTTTCAATACATCTACTTCAAAGCATTTTTTATTACGGGTGCTAACAACATGGCCCATTTTGCATATTCTTTGCCTGACGGATGGAGGCCGTCACCCGCTACCAGTGTAAGATCGGTAGCGGCTTCCCTCGAACCAGGGGTGATATCGATGTAGGCTATATTATTATCCAAAGTAATTTGTTTGTTAATTGAATTGAATTGTTCAATCTCCCGGCTTACTCTTGCTTTGTCTGACTGGTACACATAAGGTGTTGCACTATAATCAGGAATAGAGAGAACAAATACCCTTGAAGGCCGGTTGGCAGCCAGGATAACAGAGGTGTTTAATAAAGCAGTAAAGCGGGTACGGTAGATGCCTGTGTCCATATGTTGGTATTGGTCGTTTACCCCAATTAATAGCGTTACAATATCGTAGTCTTTTGATGGATTTTGTGAGTTGATAGCGTTGATGAGGTTAGCCGTTGTCCAACCTGTAGTGGCGATGTAAGTAGGAGATTGCACTTTTATATTTTGATCTGCAAGCAGCTTAACAGTTTGTGCGGGAAAACGGTCGCTTTCCTGCACGCTTTGCCCAATAGTATAAGAATCGCCTAATGCCAGGTATTTTAATCCAGCACCGGGTGTTGGATTAATAGTAGTATTATTAGTTTGAGGTGTTTCCATCATCTTTTCCTTTGCACAGGCAAAGCAAGCAAAAATTATTAAAATTATAGGAAGCGCTTTGGCAGATCTATTTAGCTTGTATGTCATTACTCTTAGTTTCATTAAAATGTATGTATATACGGATGGTATTTGTTAAATGTTTTATTTAATATAAAAAGATCAAGCCTTACTTTTGTAACCGCTTAAAAAAAACTAAACAATAACACCATGGCGGAAAAAATTAAAGTAGCCAACCCGGTCGTTGAACTGGATGGCGATGAAATGACACGGATCATCTGGAAGTTTATAAAAGACAAATTGATTCTTCCTTACCTTGATTTGGATATCAAATATTATGATCT
>JBBPZJ010000546.1:0-5666 GCA_038199395.1 Chitinophagales bacterium | reverse complement strand
CTTGGCTAATACTCCCTACTGTAAAGCGTATTCGGGACTTGCACCCTATAGCTGATATGCCTGCCTGACGCACAAAAAAAGGGGATAACCTTACGATTATCCCCTCTAGCGGAGAGTTAGGGATTCGAACCCCAGGACCTGTTACAGTCAACAGTTTTCAAGACTGCCGCAATCGACCGCTCTGCCAACTCTCCGGCGCAAAAGTACGTGATGAGATATAACTACAAAAAAAACTTTCATTTTTTCCCGCTTTTCTTTTTTATGGTAAAATCGACTCCGCCTTATATAAACTCTTATCCTGATATTTGAGAATATCTATAATAACTATAATAAGAAGAAACGTGCTGCAGCGCTGATGCCCGATATTCTAAAAGTGGTAAATTGTCTTTGTCTTTCAAGGACAAAAGGTGCATGTGACACGCATAAGAATTGCCTATTGTTGGAAAAAAAAATTGATAGAAAGGGCTAATTGATTTTGAACTAAAAACGCCTGGGAAAAAGCCATTGCTTTTATTCTAATTAGATCTAATCTGTCAGGAGCCGACTTCAATTATTCAAACAAATTTGCAGCTCTTTCTACTGCAAGAAATGTATACTGCAAAAGTCAAGCATCTCCATTTATACATTGTGTGGCAATAATTGCTTGAACTGTTTAAATACCAAAAGGTGGAATAAAAAAGAAGCGATCTTTTTTGTATGGTTAGAAGCCATTAGGGGTCACCGGCATACCTGAAGCAATGGAACAGCTACTTACTAACCAGAGCAAAATAAGCCTTCGATTACTTACTTAAACTCCTTTTATCGTCACCCGTTTCGATAGGTACAGGAGGGTCTTTTGGGTGCCGAAGGTAAGAAAATGAAAAGTTCAATCCAGAATATTAACCAAAAAACTATCAGGAGCTGGAGCCTTCTTTTGGCTACAGCAAAGATTATTATTTGCACAAAAAATTTGGAAGTAAAGACAGTACCTGCTACTGTCGCATTTCATGGCAATTTTTTAGGTGTGTTACTTTCAATAAGCTATAAGACATCAAATCTAAACAAAATACCCAGGGTTAACTACTTCCCCGGGTCTTGTGATGTGCTACACTATTACTACTTAACTTAAAAAACCAAGTTTTTATGTTTGGCCATATACGGTATTAAGATGGCATTAGTAAGTCCTGAAATAATTACTATACCCGCAAAAAGGCCGTGAAATTGAGCGCTTACATTTGGGTTACTTGAGCGACTTACATGAAATGCCACAAAAGTTAACGCAACCGTTAACAGAATGAAAACTGAAATAAAAACGATCTTGTTTTTATTTGCATAAGGAACAATTAAATAATACAAAATTCCCGCGAGAATCGAAAAGATAAGAGAAACAAAAATGATAGATGTTACATTAACCATTTCTGAAGGATTGAACCGCGTAATAGCCCGATAAATAAAATTGAAGATAAGATTAGCCAGCGTTATAACAATTCCTGCAAATAATCCCGCCATCAAAGATTTGTAAAAAGACCCGTGCTCCATTTCGTAATTCATATGTTGTATTTTTTTTGTAAGGAAATTATTTTTCGTTTTTATAGTTCTTATAACCGGTCGTCTTCTACAACATTGTGTTCAACAGAAAAGGGACCATCTCCTTCAACTAAAAAGAAGATCAGCATTAAAAGTACAAATATTGACAGCGACAATTCTGAATAAGGCTGTAAAACGTTGGCAGGTAGGTTTACAAATAAAATCGCCGTCAGCAGTATGGGTATTTGAAACAAACAAGCCAGTCTTGTATCTGTTCCTAAAGTAATCATCAGTCCACCTACTACGTGGGTTAAAATAACAATATGAGCGATAAAGCTTATAGCAAATGAAGCTAATAATTTGCTGTTTGCCATCCATTGCGAAAACGCATTCAAATTCATGGCAATTTGCACTCCTTTATACATTAGAATAATTCCGAGTACTATTCTAAAAAAATCAATCCATGCCGGATGATGACCTTCGCCCCAGTTTTTTATTTTTGAGAGGGTGACCATAGAAAGGAATTTTAAAATTAAAGTAGTTGATCCCGTATTTTATAAAGGATCTAAACCTATTTAGCGAAGCTTTAGTCTCAGTACTTAAATAAACTATCTTAGCAAAAATAGATTTAATCTAACAAGTAAATCAGAAAATGCAAAAAAAATACATATTAGGATGTGATTAGAAGTTGAGTTAGAATAATGGCCGATTTATCAAATAAAATTAATAAGTTGAATGCTAACAGGTAAACAACAACTAAAGTTTGGAAAAAGCATTATTGACCTGATGACCAACAGCAGGTGCAGGGCTGCAGATAGAAGCAATGTTTAAAGCAGGCATTACACCGTTTACGGCGCTTTACCTTTTAAGCACTACTATTAGCAACAGGAAGTAGAATTTCAAAACAGCTTCCGACATCTTTTTGTGAAACTACTTTTATTTCGCCCTTGTGAAGTTTGATAATTTGTGAGGCTAACGATAATCCGAGGCCAAAACCATCTTTATCGTTTTTATCGTCTACCCTGTAAAAAGGTTGAAATACGTGTTGAAGCTCTGCTTCCGGTATGCCTTTTCCATTATCCTCTACTAAAATTTGAATCAATTGCGCCTCTACACCCAATTCTACGACAGCACTGCCGCCAGAGTACTTGCATGCATTTACGACAATGTTTTTTATGGCCGTGAAAAGCAGTTCTTCGTTACCATAAACGAATAATTTGTTTTCCTCATCAGGCATTTTATCAAACTTAAAAGATAACGAACAAGCATGATCTATTTTGGCTATTTCTGCAGGTAAGCGTAGCAATACTTCGTCTATTCTAAAACGTTTAATTTCAATTCCCGCCCGTGTTCCCGCCGCCTTGGCAAAGTCTAGTAAGGTTCTTGTAAGTTTACCCATTTGCACAACATCCTGATGTACAGACTTCATGACTTCGCGGTATGCTGCCGCATCCCTTTCTCTTTGCAATGATACTTCCAACTGACTTGAGATGGAAGTTAACGGAGTAGAAAGCTCGTGTGATGCATTGGAAATAAATCTTTTCTGCAAATCAAAACTCTCCTGCAGGCGATTTAACAACGAGTTTAATGTGTCGGCTAAGTAAAACCATTCGTCTTTGATTGAGCCCGTTTTGATTCTTTCTGATAGATTGAGAGCAGAAATATGGTTTACTTCATCTGATATTTTTATGATCGGCCTTAATAAGCCCGTAGAAAAAAAATACCCTCCAAAACCAGCAATGATTATCCCCGACAGGTAAGAAAACAAGAGAATATATAAAAGATGTTGCAAGTTTTCCTTACCCTCCCGGTCTTCTCCTGCAACAATGACAACCACCCGCGAGGCAATATCGGTATAATAATAAGCGACTACCTCTTCGTTACCAACATCAAAAAATACCCGTCCTTTAATTCTTGCTTTACTCAAGATTTCAGGTCTCAGCCTGAAGATTCCTTTCGAATTATCTCTATATTCATAAATCTTATTATTCTTAGAATCATAAGCTTGAATTACTTCATTTGTATAAGCTAACGATGTTGATGAATCTATTTTTCGAACCATCTCAGTGGAAAAAAAATTGGATTGGTTTAATAAATTACCAACGGTAATAGCCTTGTGTGTAAGCCTGGTTTCAATATAATTGACCCGTAAATTGTAGGAGAAATAATAAACAGAAACACATACCAGGGTGAGTATGACAGCGACCAGCAAGGTAAAGAGTAAAGTTATGCGCAATCTTACCGGCATATAATTTTCCTTTTATCAGTTAGAGTAAAACTACAATGATTCGTAAGTTTTGTGTGGTTTTTGAAAAAACTCTAACGTATAGGAAAATTAAGCACACTCTCTAATTCATTTTTTGCAATAAACGGGCGGCTTTGCTAAAAAATGCTTTTAGCGCACCTTTCTGCTCCGGCATTGGTACGTCGGGATTTATTGAAGCTAAGGACTTTTTTAATTCACCCGCTTCAGCAACTAACGTTGGAAATCTTGCCTGTTGCATTTCAACCAGCGCTTCAGTCACTATACGAGTTGCCTTGCCGATCTCCTCAGGCTTTGTAGTTTCAAATGAAGCGGAAGTTATTTTATGAGTGTAATCTTTTACTTCATTCAAGTCTGCACTTACTTTATACCCTGATTCAGACGCCACGGCATTTATTGCCTCTGCCAATTTTAATAATGCGTTGGCAGTATAGGTATCATCAAGGCCGCTTTTATTTGCGTTGCCATTTACAAATGTGGCAAAATCGTTGATCTTGCGGTTGCTTTCATGTATGCTTATCGACGCTGGTGCACTTAGACCGGCCCTTACTACAGGCTTTTCTTGCAAAGTGGTATAAGAAAATAATAGATAAATAAGCAGTGCAAGTATAGCAAGACCGAGTATAACAAATGGAGCTAAGGCACTTTTTCCCGCTATTTTGATCTCAGCCATAAAATCTATTTTATGTGATAAAAAGCGATCCAACAGTAGAACGTAATCAATAAAAGCAGCAACAACAAGAAAAGTTACCCTAAAACGAGATCACTATTTATCCAACACAACTCCACTGGACAGGGCAAGTTGCGTCATTTATATTAAAGGGCGATTAGTTGCTCATTAGAATTCAATTAGATTCTTTTTTCTCAGATGTTGATTTCATAACCAATTCTTTTTATCATTCGTTTTATATTGATTTTCGATGGCCTTGTTTGTTTGTAGCTCAGATGATCTCAGTTCTCTCCCGAGAAAATAATTGAGGGCTGTACGTATGACAGCAATAGCTGCAAGTTTACCTATATCATCCCACGTTGGAGCGATGGCAGTAGCAAGTATGTCGGCGGCTAACGATAGCTCGGGTGCTACGGTTAGCGACTTCTAAACTGTATTCGAAAAGCGAAATTGCGATGACAATTGCAGCAAGAATTTCGACGGCGCTGCTTAAATGTTTAGTAATGATCTGCTACTTCTTTCGTAAATATTTCTCCCTTTGAGAGCATTGCAGTTCTATTCTTCATGCTATACCAAATATCACAATAACTAATCAAAACATTGGTTAAGCATTAGAATGACATTAGATTTTGCTTGCTTTAATATTTCTCCTTTCCCTGATTTCCTTACAATTTCACCTCTGTGTTTTGCATTTCGGCGTTGTCCTTTTTAGGCTTGTGAACAAACTGGACTATCAGACGGACACTTAGAAAATTAGAATATCATTAGAAACATCAATAAAATCGCAGGTATTTTTATCTTGTGACCCTAAAAGACGACCCTACATGAAAGAGCGAAAAGTGCTGATTGTTGAGGATGAAAAAAAAATAGCGGATACGCTAAAGCTGGGTCTGACGGAAAATGATTTCCAGGTAGAAGTTGCTTACGATGGAAGCATAGGATACCGCCTTTTTGAAAATCATACATTCGATCTGATTGTTTTAGACATTAATCTGCCAGGCATCAATGGTTATGATTTTTGTAAAATGGTAAGGGCGAAAAATACCAATATTCCTGTTATTATGTTGACCGCATTTAGTTCTCTAAACGATAAAATTGAAGGTTATGACGCAGGGGCAGATGATTATATTATTAAACCGTTTGAATTCAAAGAACTCTTAATGAAAATTAGGGTACTGTTAAAAAGAACAATCAACCAAAATGTGCCGGTAGGTACAAATTTGTCAG
>JBBPZJ010000545.1:0-4988 GCA_038199395.1 Chitinophagales bacterium | reverse complement strand
GCAAAAAACGTTCGACAAAAGGTACATTTCATCAAAGGATAACAGATCTTTCCTGTTGGCAAAATTTACCCCTTCCTCGGGCATACAATAGTAGCACCTGAAGTTACAGCGATCAGTTACAGACAGCCTTAAGTAAGTAAGTTGCCTTCCATATTTATCAATCAATAACTTATTTTCCATCTTCACGGATGTGCGTTTACCCACACACTGTTATCTATAAAAAATTCTTTTTTCCAAATTGGAACCGTCTTTTTCAACTCGTCAATTAAAAAACGACAGGCTTCAAAAGATGCATCACGGTGCGATGAAGTTACACCAATTGCAACAACTGCCTCCCCCGGTTTCTTTTCACCTGTTATATGCAACATCAGCAATTTATCTATTGGCCATTTATCTTTAGCAACTGCTGCCAGCTTATTCATTTCTTTTAAAGCCATCTTATCGTAAGCTTCAAACACCAATTTCACCACCTCCTTACCTTTCGTATGATTGCGAACCGTGCCAATAAATAAATTTACGGCACCGGTATCTGGTGATTGAAGATAACCGTAAGCCTCGTTTATATCTATATGATCAACAATTTTTACAAGCATAATTTCTATCACCCACCACTAACGGGAGGAATAATGGCAACTTCGTTTTCGTCAAAAAGGTTTTGTTCGTCCTCTGCATATTCGCTGTCTACAGCTATTGCTATAGAAGAAAGTTTTTCCAATTGAGGATATTTCTGCTTCATCCATTGCTTAAGTGCTCCAACCGTTTGTATGTTTTCTGCCGGAGTTATTTTCAGTTTTTTCTCCCCTACAATGTCTCTTGATATCCCAAATAGTATTACATCCATTCTCTCATTTTTAGTTTGATCACCTAATTTACGATCTGTGCAATCTTCCATCATAATCAATTGTCAAAAATAATTCATCTCGCTATTTCTTTCTGTTAATACTGGTTCTACATCACTACACCTTGTTTGTCTTCAAATGCTTTAAAGCATCCTGATATTCCTCAGGAAAATTTGCATTTAAAAATTCCTTTTCGTCAGGTGCTTTTAATAATTCAATATCTGAAATTATAAGCGCTTTTCTCGGGCACGAATAACCCTGGCTAAGGAACTGCAATAAAATTGAATAGCTTTTAGGCTCCCAAATCGTTATTAATGGCTCAGGAAATTCTCCTTTTGGATCGAGGAAAGCTGTAGCCGTTTTTGAGGGATTTCGGTTTTGAACGAGGTATTGAATGGTTTTTTCCGAAAGGTAAGGCAGGTCACAGGCAACAGTTAACCAGGCAGCATTAGGATCGGTTTGTAAGGCAGACAATATACCTCCCATTGGGCCGAGCTGAAGGAAATTATCCCGGATGATCGGTAACTCTCCATCCAACTCTACCGCTTGTTGAGCATTGCACGAGATAAAGGTTTTGTTACAATAGTTTGAAAGCAAATTGAACAAATATTGCCGCTGACTAATGCCGTGGTAACTCAAACTTCCCTTATCCATCTTCATACGACTACTTTGACCGCCGGACAGAATTAATCCATGTAAGGCCGGAACTTTTTGAGCAAGAAAACTTTTTACAAAATCTATTATCCGGGTTTCATCATCAAAGGACAGCACAGGGATCTTATGAAAGCCGGGAAGCTTTTGAAGAAAATCGGGAATAACAGCGTCTTTTTCTTTTAATAAAATCAGCACTACATCACTTAGTTTATCCTGTTTCTTTTCAAGATTTTTAACTGGATCAACTACAACTATCTGGCTTTTTGCAGCAAAGTGGTTTCCGTTCACTAATACCAAATCCTGCTCATTAAAAAGCATTCTTCTTTGAAAAATGTTTGGATCTCTTTTAAAATCAATTCTTCGAAAAGTTATTTTATCGGTGTATTCAAGATAACCTCCATTGCTTGAAACAGTATTATCATTTACCCCTCTTTCTTCCGTTTTATGATCCGCATCAACATAGGCAACTTTACAAGTCAGCCCGTTAATAATTTTAGAAGCAAGATTTTTAATGTTTGCACAGGTTGTTCCTATAATGGCTAGTTCGTCCCGACCAAATTCGCCCAACTCAGGCCTGGTTAGCTTTGCATGTTTCTGATGCTGTTTATTTGATTCTTCTGAAATCACTTTTTCCTCCTGTCTTTTCTATTAGCCGGGTTTCTTTTATAACAATGTCGTGAGAAAAAGCTTTGCACATGTCGTAAATGGTTAGGGCTGCAACCGATGCACCTGTCAGTGCTTCCATTTCCACACCCGTTTTTGAAGTAATGGATGCTGTACAAGTTATAATTACTTCATTCTGCTCGTTTGTATCGATCTCTAATTTACAATTGTCCAGTGCAAGCGGGTGACATAGGGGTATCAGGTCTGACGTTCGTTTCGCAGCCATTGTTCCTGCAATAATTGCTGTTTGAAATACCGGTCCTTTCTTCGTTTGTATATCACTTCCCGCAAAATGTTGCATAATCTCCTCTCCCAATACAACAATGCTCTGAGCTTTCGCAATCCTTTTTGTAACCTGCTTGTCTCCAACGTCTACCATTGCCGGCTGGCCGGTTGAAGAATTTACATGTGTAAAGGTTTTTGATTGTGGTTCCATTAAATCTAAATTCATATAAAATTAAGCATTTCAATAATGACTGCCGGCAAACAAACGGAATAACAATAGTTATGATGCTGCTTCTTTAAAACAAACAGCGCTAAAAGATTTATGACAACAGGTTAAAGAACAAGCACGTAGGATAAATTGAAACCAGACCGATGATTAGGAGTCTTAATTTTGTCGCTATATGCTTCATTACAATTATTCCGGAGAAGCGGCTTTTATTTTACTTATTTCAATCGTATAAATGATATTTCTCTCATGCAAGCCTTAAATAATGTTCACCATCAATTTGCAGAATTTTTTAGAAGCGAAACACTTAAGCCGTTTGCGTTTTTAGTTTCTAAAAAATTAAGTGAAGGGCATATTTGCATCCAGGTAAGTGATGCTGCTGAGGAACTTGAAGAATCTCCTTTTTACGATGCAAACATTATACTTACAACTGCATCGAGATTACAATATGAACCGTTGGTAACTGTAAAAGGTGGAGCAAAGCAGCCTTTTGTATTACATAATAACCGGTTGTATTTGCAACGCTATTTTAACTATGAGACTGAAATTTTAAACCGGATAAAAGGGTTTGTTACAAGCGAAAAAGGCGAGGTTGATGATCGTATTGAAGCGGTAAGATCTGTTGCTCATTTTATTCAATTCCTTTTTAATGCAACAGGGTTTACCAAAAGTAGCCTTGCTGGCGAGAATATTGATTGGCAACTAGTGGCGGCAGTGTCTGCGGTTTTGAACAATTTTACAATAATTACGGGAGGCCCCGGTACGGGGAAAACCACGACGGTCGCAAAAATTCTTGCTATACTTTATACGCTCAATCCTGAGCTTAAAGTTGCTTTGGCTGCACCTACCGGTAAAGCAGCCGTTAGAATGGCAGAATCATTAAAAGCGTCTTCTTTGAATATTGCCGGTAACATCATTGAAAAGTTTCAAACCATTACTCCGGGGACTATTCATCGCCTATTAAAATATGTTCCAGACTCTCCTTATTTTAAACACAATAAAGACAATCCTGTCAATTATGATGTTATAATAATAGATGAATCATCGATGATTGACGTGGCATTGTTTGCAAAATTGTTAGATGCAATTGGTCCGCAAAACAAACTAATACTGTTGGGCGACAAAGATCAATTAGCGTCAGTTGAGGCTGGAAGTTTATTCGGAGACCTATGTAAGTCGCAGGCAGGTTTAGAAGTCTTTTCGTCGGAAAGAGCAGAATTGTTAAATTCTTTTATTGTAGATAATCAGCGGAGAATTTCTTCAGAATACATCTCAAAAGAACGTGTACATCTGTTATCTGACCATGTAATTGAATTAAAACGAAGCCATCGTTTTACGAGGGATAAAGGCATCGGAAAATTTAGTAAAGCCATCATTAAAAATGATGTACAAGGGTTGCATGAATATTTGGAAAATAGCGAGGATGAGCAGGTAACGATTGATACTACATACAACGTTGATTTGTTTGAACAATTTATAGAAGGATATTCAGATTATATTAAAGAGCCAGATATTAAAAAAGCGTTGCAAAAACTTAACCGGCTAAGAGTGTTATGTGCTGTAAGAGAAGGTGAACAGGGTTTGTATAGCTTAAATACAGCAATTGAAAATTACCTGAGAAAGAAGAAGCTGATTACCAGGAACTCGGAGTATTACGAAAACAGGCCAATTATTATTACAAAAAATTATTACGCTCTGGGATTATTTAACGGTGATGTTGGAATAGTAAGATCAGATGAAAACGGGGTTTTAAAGGCTTGGTTTGAGGACAGCGATAAGGAATTAAAATCTGTTTTGCCGGGATACGTGGCAGAATCGGAAACAGTGTTTGCGATGACCATTCATAAAAGCCAGGGATCGGAGTATGATAAAGTTTTGGTGGTTTTGCCGGACAATCTGAATATTCAAATATTAACCCGTGAGCTTTTATACACTGCCGTTACCCGTGCAAAATTGAAGGTAATAGTGCAGGCAAGCGAAGCTGTGATTTTACACACCGCATCAGGAATGGTTGAAAGAGCTTCGGGGATAATGGAGCGGTTTGGGGAGTTCTGATTTGAAAATGTCGCAATTTGAAAATTTGAAAATGATGAAGACAGCGATGTCATAATGGTGATCCGTTTCTTTTTAAAGTAAATTTGTATAAATTGAAAGTTATGGGCGTATTCAGACAAGAGTTTACAATTATAAATGCTGACGACAAAGCCTTAGCAAAGAGAAATGTTATAAAACCCGATGAGGTAAGAGAACTACAAGTTTCTTTTTTAATTGACACCGGTGCCTATATGCTTTGTATAAATGAACAGATCCAGCATCAATTGGGGTTGGAGATTACTGACAGACAGGAAGGATTGTTAGCAAATGGAGAACGTCAACTTTTT
>JBBPZJ010000544.1:0-2869 GCA_038199395.1 Chitinophagales bacterium | reverse complement strand
ACTTTCCAAGAAAGGCACAAGATATGAATGCTTTTAGAGTGTCTTTTTATGGGGACATCAAATTTAGATACAACACCAATTACATTAGGTCGCCCGACATTATCCAGTTAAACAGTGAGGACGCAAATAGCTTTTATTAAAACCATGTTTACAGGCAAATGCTGTGAGAATTACTGCATTTGAAATATTCAAAAAAGATCAATAAAGATCTTAGGCACAAGAGTGCGACGCAACAAAAGTTTGATCAGGGACTTAATGCGTGGTCAAAAATTTAAAGTAATATTTTAAAACCTCCCATCAGCCATCTTGCCGGCATTTGAGATCCGAGCAGGTCGCTATAGTGTTTATTAAATACGTTATCTACCTGAGTAAAAAGGCTCACCTTCTTTTTGTAAACAAATGCCTGAAGCTGGGCATTTAAAACAAAATAATCTTTAGATATTTCGGCATTTATAGGTGTAGATATCTGCGATCTTCGTTGTTTATACAACCCGTTAATGCTTACAGAAAATTGTTTTAAACTATAGCGAACATTAAAGTTGGTTAAGAACCGGGCATGAGATGAAAGGTAAAAGGACGGTGTGGCATTATCGCTTTTACTATCGATGTAAGTAAAGCCTGCTGTTGCCCAGAATTCCCGGTCATTCTTAAATTTTTTGCTAAACTGTATATCTGTTTCAACTCCTGTTGAGTTTACTTTTCCAAGATTTTCAGCTAAAGCATAAGTGCCGGTAGGAGAAAGATTTTCTTTTCTGGGCATGGCAGCGTAAGGGGTAGTAACATAATCAATCAGTTGGGTAAACCGCTGCTGAAAAAAAGTAGAGGAGATTCTCATGTTTTTAATACCAAAAAAATCGATTCCTGCTTCATAACTAAAGGAGTTTTCGGAAACAAGATCTGGGTTGCCTATGCTGCCACTAGCGACAAATGATTTGTTGTAATTATTGAAGCGTTCCGTAAAATCAGCGTCTCTTGTTGTACGACCGGCACTACCTCGCAATTGCCAGTAAGGTAGTTTATAGGAGATGTTTACCTGGGGTACAAGGTGCCAGCCATTCCGTTCATGCCATTCGACACGTAAAGCCGGACTTATATTTAAGTGATCGTCTATTCTTTCATCAACTACAACAAACCCCCCGGCCTGATTAAGATGGTGATCTCCGCGGTCATTAGAACGCATTTGCTTATTTACCCACTGCCCACCTGTTGTAAAGGTCGTCTTATCGCTTGCCTGCCATTTGTATATTGCCAGCCCCTGCAAAAGATTGCTTTTATTTAAATTAGGAGTTCCAACTGAGTTAAACCGATACTGATCTTTTACTGCCTTGTAGCCGACATTTAAAGAGAAGCTTTTATGCTCTTTTTCATAGGCTAATTTAAATTGGTTCCAAAAAGTAGAAACGGTTTCACTGGCAGTATCTGATTTAAAAGTCGTATAAAAATTTTGGGCAGCAAAGTCTCTGTTATCATAGGCAGTTCGGTAAGAAATGTTCCAGTATTGATTTAAAAACTGATTAATTGAAACGGATGCAGAATTATTGTGAAAATAGCCTCGTGTGCCACGCTGTTGTTGACCTGTTGCATTGTTGCTGATTATTCCGCCTGCCAGGGCTGTGTTGTTATTCTGATAATATCCTCCAAGTTGGCCGTTAATAAGTCCGTATTCGCCAGCCGCACCTTGTACGGAAAGTTGTTTTGTTTTTTGGGCTCTTTTTGCCGAAAAAGTTTTTGTAATGATTTGTATCACCCCGCCTACAGCTTCGGAGCCGTAGATTGCTGACGATGCACCTTTTAAAATTTCGATACGATCTATTTCTGCCGGAGCAATTGGAATGTAACTATTAAAATGTCCTGTATTGGGGTCGTTGATCCTAATACCATCCAAAATAACGAGTACCTGTTGAAAAGTGCCACCGCGCAAAACAATATCACTTTGTGATCCCATAGGACCACGCATTTGTACTTCCAGCCCAGGTAAATAACGAAGGAGTTCATCTATTGAGTTAACCGGAAGTTTTGAAAACTGCTCTCCCTTAATCACTGTTATATTTCGTCCGGTTACAGATGATGACACCGGATGTAATGTTGCCGTTATGGTAACGGGGTCAAGTTCTACCTCTCCTTGCTGCGCCCGAATATTTATTGATAATAAGGCGAAAAAGCACATCACCGTTACGAACTTCAATATTTTCATATAGAATTAAAATAGGTGTGCAAATATGCAGACTATTTTTTGTTGGGTTTTGACAATTATATTTCAGTCATGCAATAAAATGAGATATCACGTTGAATATTCCCAGATGTTTCAAATATTTCACCTATCCGAATTTTTATTTCAGTTTCTTTAATCTTATTTTAATTTTTTAATTATAATTTAATTGAAACCTTTTTCTTCACGGCGATTAGCTTGTATATAAATTATAACTTTCACTTCTAAAAATTGCCAAATGAAAAAAATGACTTCGTTATTAATGGGTCTTGTTATGTTAGCAGCAACCTCTTTTGGTCAAGCAAAACAAGAAACAAAGAAAACTGAAAAATCGGCCGCAACCACCGCAACCACCACTACTACTACGCCTAAAATGAAGAAAGATGGAACCGCCGACAAACGTTTTAAAGAAAATAAAACAACGACTAAAACAGCGGTTGGCCCGTTAAAGAAAGACGGAACTCCTGACAAAAGATATAAAAAGAATAAAGGATAAAACTTTTTTCTTTAGTGAACGAAGGGCGGGTAATTATTTACCGACCCTTTTTTAATCCTGCTGTTTCCCTTAGGTAAGTTTTATCCGGAATGTGTTGGCAGAATTATTGACAGAGCGTTAAAAACCCTTGTTTGACGCTATGTGTCAATTTAATCTATCATTTT
>JBBPZJ010000543.1:0-3584 GCA_038199395.1 Chitinophagales bacterium | reverse complement strand
TGAAGAGACTGTTGATGAAATGGCAAATGCTGCGAGAAAAATAATGAAAACCGATTATGCATTAGCTGTGAGCGGAATTATGGGACCTGACGGAGGCACCGAAGAAAAACCGGTCGGTACCGTTTGGATCGCGGTTGCAGGACCCCGTGGCACAATTGCGAAAAAATTTCAAACAAGGTATAACAGAAGCAGGAACATTGAAGTAACCGCCATTAATGCTTTAAATATGTTGCGACTATCGGTTGTGGGAGATTGGGAATTAATGTAAAAAACAGAAATATTTTGAGGGTCAATAGTAAATTAAATCAGTCGGCTAATTATATTTGAAGCTTTTCTTAATCCGGCTAATTTCTCAAATGTTCATCATACTTCATCTGAACAAACAGGTAAACTGTAATAAATGAAAGCGTACGAAACACATCCCGGAATGTACAATTTTAAATATATTCCTGCTTTTGCAAAGTTTATTTTAGAGAACCATCTCGACGAATTTGTAAAAGAGCAAATTGAATGGTCGTTCAAACTAAATGTTCCATTATTAAGACTTTTTAGTCATCTTAGTTATGAGCAAATTTTTGAAATATCCAAAAAAAATAACACCGAATTGTTGTCCGTTTTAGCAAACAACAAGGCAAAAGAATACCTGGAAGAATCGTTACAAAAGTGGGCGAGCGATCAACACGAGATGGTGGGCCGGTTTGATGTTGCGGCCGAAGACATAACCCTTCTTAACTATATAAAGCAAAAGGGACTTAAAAAGTGGATATGGAAATACACATCAAACCAGGAAGAAATTATTGGACTAAATGATGAGATAACCGATTATACTTTCGCTAACAATACAACGGGAACCAACATTTACATAAAAATTCTAACGGAAAGAATAGAAAAAAAAAGTGAGCAATTACTGGAAGCACAAAGTATTGCACAGGTAGGCAGCTTCGAGTGGGATTTTATTAATATAAGCAGGGAAAACAGCCCCCAACTAAGAAAAATATTTGAGACGGAACAACCACAGTCCTATGAAAAAATGATTGAAAAAATACATCCTGAAGATAATGATAAAGTAAAAAAGGCTTTGCAGGAATCGCTGCTGAAAGGTAACTATGAATGCGAGTTTCGATATCTGACAAACAATAAGGAAAAAGTATTGTGGACAAAAGGCATAGTGCATTTCAAAGATGGTCAACCTTCGCTTATGACCGGAACCGTTCAAGATGTAACTGAACGAAAGAAAATAGAACAAAACCTATTGCAAAAAACCCTGGAACTCGAACTTTCTAATTCTAACCTTGAAAAGTTTGCTTATGTAGCCAGTCACGATTTGCAGGAACCCTTGCGAAAGATATTAATGCATTCGGATCTGCTTCTAAGTACCGAAAAAGAAAGGCTTTCAGAACGAGGAAAAGGACTACTAGAGAAGGTGGTAAGTTCAACCTCGAAGATGAAACGCCTGATAAAAGACATCTTAACTTATTCTACTATAAATCCTGAGAAGGAAAAAGAAAGAGTGAACCTGCAGGAACTGCTAAAAGAGGTAAACACGGAATTAGAATACCTGATAACAAAAAATAAAGCTACTGTAATATCAGACCATCTTCCCGAAGCTAACATCTTCCCTTCTCAGATAAAACAATTGTTTCAAAACCTCATTTCCAATTCCATTAAATTTTCGAAAAGAGACGTTCCGCCTGTTATCACCATCCATCATACATTCATTTATCCTGAAGAACTTAATGGTTTAAAAATGACGCTGGCTTCAAAATATCTTCAAATAGAGATAGCAGACAACGGGATTGGATTTAAAAAAGATTTTGCACAAGACATATTTTTATTATTTAAAAGACTGCATTCACAAAAAGAATTCGAAGGTTCAGGTTTAGGGCTTGCTATCTGCAAAAAAGTAGTAGAAAATCACGGAGGATTGATAGAAGCTTCAGGCAACGATGGTGAAGGTGCTAATTTTATTATTTTGTTGCCACAATAGCGAATAAGCGCCTTGGTCAAAAAGTAAAACCAATAGAAATATAAAGCATTGTTCCCTCCACCGATTTGCCAAATAGTGCCTGGATTTACAACAAGATCTGCAGGTATTATATAAAGTCCGGCTCCATGACCATGACGCCGTTTATTCGACCTTTCGCCCGGCTCCCAAACTCTTTCCACATCGTTAAAACCTACAACACCTACTGTTCCCCGGAAAAAAATAAAAATTGAAATCAAATAGTTTACACCGTAGGTCAAGGTTATAATAAAACATTGTTTTACCGGTGAACCGAAAAGAATGAAAGCCGCGGAAATTTCTGATCCCCCTAACTGCATCTTTTAAAAAAAAGCCGTGTTTCCGAACGTGATACCGCCACCAATACGATTTGCAATTACAATGTTTGAGTCTTTAAAAAGAGGAATGTAAAGGTTAAGTTCTGAAACAATTCGTGCAAGAGAATGCCTTCCACCGGTAAGTTCATTCATTCCTGTAACTTCTGTATCCCACAAATGGCTGGTTGTAGAAAATAGACCGTTGTTCCTTGTATTGATAGAAGCACCAGCAACTACATGAGTAAAAACGATCAGCAAAAACATTATCACCGGGATAAACTTCATTATAATTTTTAAAAAAATGGGTGGTATTGGTATGAATTTTACATTTCTTTGAATTATGTACCATACAACCGTTACTCGCCTGTGTAAAGCAAATAAAAAAGTTCTTCTTTTTCTTTTAGGATTGGCGCCTGTTTTTTTAAAGGCGCAAACATCAGACACTATCAAAGAAAAATCTTTACAGGAGGTTATTGTAAAAGCCTATGAACAAAACAGAAGGTTAAAAGACATACCTGCAGCAGTTAATTATGTTGGACGATCAACTTTGGAAAGATTCAATCCATCATCTATTGTACAGGCAATAAACTCTACACCGGGCGTTAGGATGGAAGAGCGGTCTCCGGGCAGCTACCGGATGAACATCAGGGGCAGTTCTTTGCGTGCGCCTTTTGGCGTGAGGAACGTAAAAGTTTACTTTAATGATATTCCTATTACCGACCCCGGAGGCATTACTTATCTCAATCAGTTAGGATACTATAATATCAACTCTATTGAAATTATAAAAGGGCCTGGCAGCAGCTTGTATGGCGCCGGAACAGGCGGTGTTATTCTGATTGAAAGCATGAGTGAAAATGAACAACCGGCTGCTCAATTAGAATATACTGCAGGCAGCTATGGGATGCAAAATGTTTATGCTGCAGTTTCAACAACTTCAGATAATACCAGTAACCGGGTCCATTTTCAACACCAGGAAAGTGATGGTTACCGAGTTCACTCGGCCATGAAAAGAGACGTTTTTAGCTGGAACGGACGTTATAATTTGGGTAACAACAAACAATTAAAAACAACTTTTTTATACGGCAATCTTTTTTACGAAACGCCGGGAGCATTAACACAAGCAGAATATGACGTGAACGCAAAAGCAGCAAGGCCCGGCAGTGGAGCATTCCCAGGCGCAGAACGAGCCCGGGCAGCAATTATGCAAAAACAATTTATTGCAGGTGCTTCTTATACGCAGCAGCTATTTGCAAACCTTGAAAATA
>JBBPZJ010000542.1:0-26193 GCA_038199395.1 Chitinophagales bacterium | reverse complement strand
TATGAAGTTGAAATACCGAAACACGAAGAAAGCGGTCGGGCATGGCTTTCGAAAGGATTGTTGAGGGATGCAAAAAAGATTGCAGAAAAGAATGTTCGTTTATTAAGTAAAATCGTTTCAGAAAATACTCCTTTGATAGGAATAGAACCATCGGCAATTCTTACTTTTCGTGATGAGTACGTCGATCTGGTAGATGACGGCCAGCTTGAGGCAGCACAAGAATTATCTTCCCATGTGTATTTAATTGATGAATTTCTTACAAAAGAAGCCGCTAAAGGAAACATAACCAGAGAACAATTCACAAAAGAAGAAAAACTGATTAAACTGCACGGACATTGCCAGCAAAAGGCGTGGTCTGCGCTATCAGCTTCGGTTAATATGCTGTCTATACCTGAGAACTATAAAGTGGAAACCATTCCTTCAGGTTGCTGTGGTATGGCTGGTTCCTTTGGCTATGAAAAAGAGCATTACGACATCTCTATGCAAATTGGAGAATTGGTTTTACTACCTGCGGTAAGACAAGCGCCAGAAGAAGTGATCATAGCTGCTCCTGGAACAAGTTGCCGCCATCAAATAAAAGATGGCACCGGACGAAAGGCTTTACATACAGTCGAAATTTTGTATGATGCACTTGAATAAAAGGCAAAACGAAAGGGATAAAATCGCTTTGTCCCTTTCCTTTAAAAAAAAGTTTAATCTGCTTTTTCTTCGCCCTTTTCCCCCAGCTTTACGATGTCTCCACTTGTAAATAGTATTTCCTTAAGTGTTGTTCTCCAGGCTGGCATTTTTCTTAGGAGGAATTCAAGGTCCATTCCAAAATGCTTAAACTCCTCATGCTGCGCATTTTTCATAATGTTCTTTGCATCAGCATCTTTCTCAACCGAAATTCTTTGTTGATACCAATTGATTGCTTCTGTTTCTTCAATCAGGCTTGCAAGCATTCGTGCAAGTGTTCGTGTATCTTGAGATAATTCGTCGGGCGGCTCGTGGTATTGGTCAAAACCCATATGTTTATATTTTAATTTCATTCAATGCAAATCGAAAGCCAGCTAAGAAAAATAGACTCATTTTACTAAAAAATTCATCCGTAATCATATTTCTATTTATATTGTCTTTCATCTATCGATTGTTTATGAAATGCTCATTCTTCCTTTTTTTTCTTTCAGTATCCATTTTTTGCAATGCCCAAACACCCGAAACTACTTACGCTGAGAAACTTGGTTATCCTAAAGGGGTTAAGGTTTTGATATTGCATGTTGACGACGCCGGCATGAGCTTCGACTCAAATGAAGGTACAATTGAAGCTATGACCAGGGGTGTCGCAACATCCTGCAGCGTAATGATGCCCTGCCCATGGGTGCCCGGCTTCGTTCATTATTTGCATGACCATAAAAATCTTGATGCAGGTTTACACTTGACCCTTACATCAGAATGGAAAGATTACAGATGGGTTCCGCTAGCTGGCAAATCTGAAGTGCCTGGTCTCACGGATACTGAAGGCAATTTATGGAGGGGAGTTGCAGATGTAGTAAAACATGCATCTGCTGATGAAGTAGAAAAAGAAATCAGGGCTCAAATTGACAGAGCAGCAACTATAGGATTCGAACCATCGCACATGGATTCGCACATGGGGACATTGTTTGCGACTCCGGCTTTTTTAGAAAGATATGTAAAGGTGGGAATAGAAAAGAAAATCCCGGTGATGTTACCCGGAGGCCACAACACTTTAATACAAAGTGAAATGAAGGCACCTGATGAACAGATGCAACAATTGCGTCTGTTGGGCAAAACGCTGTGGTCAGGTGGCTTACCTGTTCTGGATGATCTTCACAACGAAAGTTACGATTGGAAAATTCCGGAGAACATGACCAATGACGATAATAAAATGCGGGCATTTAAAACACAAAAATATATTGAAGCAATTAAATCTCTAAAACCTGGGGTCACCATGATGATTATGCATTGTACAGCTACGACAGAAGTGTTTCCTTATATTAGCAATAGCGGTCCTGTGCGGAAAGCAGATTTACTGGCGATGACAGATCCCCTCTTTAAAGATGCTCTTAAAAAAGAGGGGATAATTTTAACTACCTGGAAAGAACTGAAAGAAAGGAGAGACAAACTGAAATAAAAATCTTTTACTTCAAACTTATATCTATGCCAGCAACGGATTGTAAAAAACCGGTTGTACATTTTTTTAGGAAGTAAAAGGAAGCGTTTGATGATGACCAAAAATAAAATCAAAAATGCCAGAATATATAATCAATGTAAATGAAGTAGAAGACCTTCAAATGACCAGTAACACAGCAGAACTGGAGCTGATGTTTAACCGTGCAAAAAGCACGGTAGTTCAAGGTGGAACAGTAATACTTACCCGACAATACGCAGAAGGAAGGATAGAAAATTTTGACGAATTAACAACAGAAGCAGATTTAGAAGTATACCGGCAAACAGTATTCAAGTATTTATAATTGCTGGTATCAAGAGAGACTTAACGATAACGGCTTGTTAGAATTATTTCTTAAATCTAACCTTTATTGCAAAACCGTGACCATCTGCCCGCCTCACATGTAAAATAGTTATGTAATTTTGCCCGCTAAATTATTTTGCAAATGAGCCGTAAAGGAAAAGTTTTGGTAGCAATGAGTGGCGGTATAGATAGTACCGTTACGGCTCTGATGCTGCACCACGAAGGGTATGAAGTGATCGGCATTACCATGAAAACATGGGATTATGCCAGTGCAGGAAGCAGCAAGAAAGAAACCGGATGTTGTAATCTCGATAGTTTCAACGATGCACGCGCTGCTGCTGTTCATCACGGTTTTCCTCATTTTATATTAGATATACGAGAAGAATTCGGAGACTTTGTAATAGAAAATTTCGTTGACGAGTATCTTGCGGGTCGTACTCCGAACCCTTGTGTAATGTGTAATACTCATATTAAGTGGCGGGCATTATTAAAAAGAGCAAACGCTTTGGATTGTGACTTTATCGCAACCGGACACTATGCAAAAGTTCGCATGCATGATAACGGAAGGTATGTGATTAGCAAAGGAAAAGACCAGACAAAAGATCAAAGCTATGTTTTGTGGGGCCTTGATCAGGAACTGCTGAGCCGTACCATTGTACCTCTTGGCATTTATCATAAAACCGAAATCAGGCAGATGGCTCATGATATGGGTTACCCGGAACTGGCCAAAAAAAGCGAGAGCTATGAAATTTGTTTTGTTCCGGATAATGACTATCGTGGATTTCTTAAAAGAAAAGTAGAAGGCCTTGAAGAAAGAGTTGCAGGGGGAAATTTCGTAAATAAAGATGACAAGATTTTAGGTAAACATAAAGGCTACCCATTTTATACAATCGGACAAAGAAAGGGTCTTGAAATTGCAATGGGCCGTCCCGTATTTGTAACACAAATTATTCCTGAAAGCAATACGGTGGTTTTAGGCGATGCAGAAGATTTGGATGAAAGTACTATGATCGTTACCAGGTTAAATATGGGTAAGTATGAAACCATCCCTCCTGGTATGGAAGCAATTGGAAAAATAAGGTATAAAGACAGTGGCAGCCTTTGCAATATGTATCCTGAAAATAATGGGTTACGCATCAAATTCTATGAAAACGTAAAAGGAATTGCTCCCGGACAAAGCGCTGTATTTTATGAAGGTGATGATGTAATTGTGGGGGGTGTAATACAGAAAAGCAGAGTTTAGGCAGTCTGATTGCGCAGCTTTTAAAATTCTAGCGATGTAAACAGTTTCATGCGATAATAGACACCTCACCTTTAAACTTGAATAACTCAATAAAATACATTTTTTATAATAAGTGAAAAGCCTCTGTTGAAGAGGCTTTTCACTTATTAATTTAGCGCTGTTTGTCTGTAAGTTCGCTTCCCTTAACATAATGCCTTTTGCCTTTTTTATCTACCCAATAATACTTTGATTCATTATTAATATAAACAGTTTCGCCATTTGGCCCGGCCTTCCCCTCGAACGTCTTATCAACAATTTTAGACTGACCTTTTGAAGCTACTTCGGCAGTTTTTTTACCTGTAGCACTGGCACCACTTTTAACGGCTCGCCCTGTGGCTTTTGCACCTTTTTTGATGAAACGTCCTGTTGCTTTAGCATCTTGCTTTAGTTCCTGGCCAACGGTTTTATCTTTCTCCTGCGCGTGAGCGAAGGAAAAAATGAGTAAGGAAAATCCAACTAATAACTTTTTCATTTCAAAATATTTTAAATGAGCAATTTCTTATCCTCAGGCTAAAACTATACCAGCTTCTTACCTACCAGCTCAAAGCTACTGTGCTTAAGGTAAATGCATGACGCTTCTAAAAAATGATACAGTCATTGTAGATTGGCTTGGCTATAACTTCCAGCCCTCATCCCTTACCTTTACTTAATCAAAAAGAAATGATTTATGTGGTACAACAATATCCTTGAAACTATTGGTAATACTCCCCTTATTAAATTAAATAAGATTACCAAAGAACTTCCATGTACTGTGCTTGCCAAAGTGGAATACTTTAACCCGGGTAACTCTATTAAAGACAGGATGGCAATAAAAATGCTCGAAGAGGCTGAAAAGACCGGAAAGATTAAACCCGGCGGAACTATTATAGAAGGCACAAGCGGTAATACAGGAATGGGACTTGCATTGGCTGCGATTATAAAAGGTTATAAGTGCATTTTCGCGACAACCGACAAGCAATCAAAAGAAAAAGCTGATATACTAAAAGCCGTAGGAGCAGAAGTAATTGTTTGTCCCACCAATGTTGATCCTGAAGACCCGCAGAGCTACTATTCAGTGGCAAAACGTTTGCCCCTCGAAATCCCCAATTCTTTTCATATGAACCAATATGATAACCTTGCTAATCGACAGGCTCATTATGAAAACACAGGTCCCGAAATTTGGGAGCAGACCGAAGGGAAAATAACACACCTGGTAATAGCAACAGGTACTGGTGGCACCATAACCGGTACGGGGCAATACCTGAAAGAGAAAAATAAAAATATACAGGTGTGGGCAGTTGATGTATTTGGATCCTTATTGAAAAAATATTTCGACACAGGTGAAGTCGACATGAAGGAGGTACATCCGTATATAACAGAAGGTATTGGCGAAGACTTTGTTCCCGCCAACTACGATATGTCGATAATAGACAAATTTGTACAGGTCACTGATAAGGATGGGGCGGTAATGGCCCGGCGCATCTCAAGAGAAGAAGGGATTTTTGTAGGTTATAGTTCAGGTACTGCATTGCAGGGTTTGATGCAGTTGCAAAAAGAATTAAAAAAAGATGATTTGGTTGTTGTCATATTTCCAGATCATGGCAGCCGATACGTAGGAAAAGTTTATAATGATCAATGGATGATGGAACGCGGTTTTTTTGATGTAAAAACATGTAAGGATATAGTAAATACGCGATCTGCAAAACGTCTTGTAACAATGCAATCAGATCAAACGGTAGCTGAAGCAGTGGCGCTAATGCAAAAATACGATATAGAACATATCCCGGTAATGAATGGGGAAGGAATGCTAGGGGCTGTAAGTGAAAGCGGACTATTTCAAAAAATTTTTAGCAACCCCGAAATTAAGTCTGCAAGCGTGTCGAGTGTTATAGAACCGGCCTATCCAATAGTTTCTTTCGATACACCTGTTGAAAGACTTGGGAGATTAATTACAAAAGGGAATGGTGCTGTGATGGCTAAAGATGAAGGTGGAAATTTGCATATCGTAACCAAATATGATGTTATTAATAGTCTCGCCAAGTGAAAACGGTATTAGTGAAATACAAGGTAAAAAAGTTCAGTAATATAGAGGAAGCATATTGCCAGGTAAGGCGACCAAAAAGAATCGCAACGGGGAAACAGACAATGTAAGAAGAAAACTACGATTTAAATTGAGCTCTAACATTATCACAGATATTAGAAATTACCATTTTTTCAGCGAGAAAGATCATATTGGCAAATGCATTTGCGTTACTTATTCCATGACCTATAATTACGGGCTTTCCAACCCCTAGTACCGGCGTTCCACCTACATTTGCGTAATTAAAACGAAGCATGAAGGAATCTTCAATTAAGCGTTCTTTTGCGGCATCGTATAAACTTTCCGCCAGCTTTAATACAATGTTGCCGGTAAAACCTTCGCATACCATCACGTCAGCTTTGTCCTGAAATATATCGCGGCCTTCAACATTTCCAACAAAATTAATGGCCGAATTTTCTTTCAACAGTGGGTAAGCTGCCTGCGCTAGTATGTTTCCCTTTCCTTCCTCCTCTCCCAGGTTTAACAAGCCTACTTTTGGATCATTTATGCCAAAAATGTCTTTTGCATATAGACTACCTAAAACCGCAAACTGGTTTAAATTTTCAGGTTTGCAGTCTGCATTTAATCCCACATCAAGCAAAATACCTGTAGATCCGTTTACTTTAGGAACTATGCTTGCGATTGCAGGACGTTGAAGTCCATCTATGGTCTTTATGCTGTATAAAGCTCCAACTAACATGGCGCCTGTATTGCCGGCACTCATAAAAGCATCTATTTTTCCGGAGGCAAGCATGTGAAAACCAACGGCAATAGAAGATCGTGGCTTTTCCTTAAATGCTTTTGTAGCATGTTCATTCATGCCGATAATGTCCGGAGCATGAATAACAATTATTTCTGAACGGACGAGATCGTGCTTATCGAGCAGCTCTTTTGTTTGTGCATCATCACCTATGCAACAAAGATTAGCCGGAGAGTGGGATATAGATAAATAGGTCTGCAGACCTTTCACCGCTTCAAGTGGTGCAAAATCCCCACCCATCATATCTATACCAATATTCATACTAGTTAGAAACTATTTAGAATAAATTAATAGAATCAAGACGCCCCACCGGCACTTTACACAACAAGAAAATTATTCACCCCTTTTTACAGGGGTGAATAACAAAAATCTGGTCTCTTTATATACTAGGCTTTTAAGGGCGCTTTATCAGCCACTAATTTCCCCTTGTAATACAATTTCCCTTCACTCACATGTGCACGGTGACGGACATGAAGTTCACCTGTTGTGGAGTCTTTGCTTAAAGTGATCGCCTCAGCTTTATAATGTGTTCTTCTTTTTGCACTCCGTTGCTGCGAGTGCCTCCTTTTAGGATTAGGCATGTTTTAAATTTTATTAAAATCGAATAAACTTATTGTAAATCTTTAAATTGATCGAGTCCTTTCCAAATTGAATGGGTCTCAGCACTTTTTGCATCTTCGTCCATTCTCTTCAATTTCTCAAGTACTTCTACATTGCATTGCGGCCCGCCAATTTCATCTTCCTTACACATTCTCTGCATAGGAATGCTAAGATTAATGAATTCATATA
Organism: Chitinophagales bacterium; assembly: GCA_038199395.1. Taxonomy (GTDB): domain Bacteria; phylum Bacteroidota; class Bacteroidia; order Chitinophagales; family Chitinophagaceae; genus Segetibacter. Next base: position 18,833 of record JBBPZJ010000542.1, on the reverse strand, counting down.
TCCAATCTTCAATATGTAAATGACTTTCACCCTTACTTATATAGTAAATATCCGGATCCTCCTCTTTGTCATTCATTACTTCAGGATTATCTGCCATCTTTACCACAAGATTGAATTCATCCCACAATTGCAGTTGTAAATTATTTCCACACCTGTCACAAATCAATTCCACTTTGCCATCTACATCAAATTTGCAAAGCATAAAGCCCATTTTTTTATCCAGGGCAAGCTTTACAGTTGCTTTGCAATTTTTAAAATCCTGCTGCTGAAAGTCTTCAAAGAACTTATCATCAATCTCGTATAAAAAATTGTGCACCCCAGGCTTCAATCCTACAAACGCAATCGCGTAATCTCTCCTATGGCTCATACTCATTTTTTGGGCACGCAAAGGTAGGTGTTTTTGCTAAACAAATAACAGAAAAGATACACAATCATCCGAAAAAGAAACCAATTCCTGGTAAAACCAATTTGACCAGCATCAACAATAATATCAGCAAAAATACAAAAATGATACAACGCCCCGCCTATCTTCGTATTATAAATAATGAAGACAGGAAGTAATTCGAATAAAGTTTATGTTGTCTCTATAGCTTGTATATTGATTCTCATCTTTTTAATAAAAGTTGCTTCTTATTATCCTCAGTGGATTGAAAACTATTATAGTCGGGGCATTTATCTCTATATCTCCTCTTTTTTCCGGGTTATTTTTGGATGGATCCCGTTTAGTTTAGGAGACATTTTTTACGCCGGCGCAGCGCTTTTCCTACTTGTATCATTTTTGAAATTTGTTAAAATTTTACTTAACAAACAGCTTCTAAACTACAAAAAAACATTACTTCAGCTTTTGCTTATTCTTTCCGCAATTTATATTTATTTTAATCTTTCGTGGGGTTTGAACTATAATAGGCCTGGTATAGCCTATCAACTGGGCCTGAATCCTTCTACTTATAAAGAAGACGATCTCAAACGGATTACAGGAATACTAGTGCAAAAGGTAAACGAAAACAAGCGTGCTTTGGTGAAAAATGGAGTGACTACCAAGACCTATACACAAATTTTCGAACAAGCCCAAACAGCCTACCGGACTTCGGCGCTTACCTTTCCTTTCCTTGAATATAATACTACTTCTATAAAAAGATCAATGTACGGAAGAATAGGAAATTTTCTCGGGTTTCTAGGGTACTACAATCCTTTTACCGGAGAGGCGCAGGTTAATCTCTCTCAACCAAAATTTCTCATTCCTTTTGTGGCCTGTCATGAAATGGCTCATCAACTAGGATACGCCAGCGAAAGTGAAGCTAATTTTGTTGGCTACCTCGCAGCTATTCACTCACCCGATACCCTCTTTCATTACTCTGCTTATTTTGATTTGTTTAACTACGCAAACCGTGAATTATTTTTTAGAGACTCTATAGCGGCAAAAAATAACTACAAGCAGCTTGATACAGCGGTAAAAAAAGATGAAGAAGAGTTGCAGGAGTATTGGCGGCAAAGCGATAACATTATCGAGCCGATCATCAGGATTTTTTATGACCGCTATTTAAAAGCAAATCAACAAAGCAAAGGTGTTAAGAGTTACAGTGAAGTTACAGGCTGGCTAATTGCTTATTACAACAGGTATGGTAAGATTTGATCGCAAGGCGTTGTTAGTGGTTTCCTTTATTAATTCTATTTCTCATCATTTAAAATTTGTTCTTCCACATCATACTCTCTATAGGTCTATTAGGCTGACCACTATACTTTGCACTTGCCTTATTGTTATATTTCACCTGGACTTCACCATCAACAGGAAAATAAATTAATTGGCCAATAGGCATTCTATTATAAATGCGCACAGGCTGCTTACAAGAAATCTCTAATGTCCAGTTGCCGCAAAAGCCTACGTCACCCTTTCCGGCGGTTGCATGAATGTCGATGCCCAAACGACCGGTAGAAGATTTGCCCTCTAAAAAAGGTACATGTGCATGAGTTTCTGTGTATTCATCAGTTACTCCCAGGTAAAAATGTTGAGGCAGTAAAACGAAGCCCTCTTCGGGTATCTCAAAGTACTTTATCGTGTTATGTTTTCTCGCATCTAATATCTCATCGACATAAACTGCCAGCCATTTTCCAAGATGCACATCATAACTATTACTTCCCAAACTTTCTCTTTCGTAGGGTACAATTTTAATCGTCCCTTTATCCATTTCTTCCAGTATCCGTTCGTCAGATAAAATCATTGTTATCTTTTTTTAAAATTTACCCCGGCATAAACTTTTTCGATTTCACCAGAAGCCTAATATCAACCCATCAGATTACTCTTCTCACAGCAGCAGTGTCACTACTCTTTTTTAATATTTTATACCACACGAATAAAATGATCAATATAACTTCAAGAATTTTAATTTGAATGATTGTTTTGCAAATAAAATTGTAAATCTGCAAATATCCATTACAGCTAATTTAAAAATGCCCCTCTTTTATCAACAAAATATTAACGAGACCACAAGACTTGCCATTTGGGAAATAAATGAAGATGAAAGTTTCTTCAACTTATCCATTCCCTTAGGCAGAAACATAACTCATCCTCACAAAAAACTGCAACACCTGGCAGGCCGCTTTTTACTCCCTTACCTTTTTTCTGATTTTCCTAACCATGAAATAGAAATTGCTGATACCCGAAAACCATTTCTTCCTAATGAGCAATACCATTTTTCTATGTCACACTGCAGCAACTATGCAGCAGCAATAGTTAGCAGTACTCAACGAGTTGGAGTAGATGTAGAATTAATAACCCCAAGGCTCGAAAAAATAAAAAAAAAATTTTTGCATGCAGATGAGCTAAGATTTGTGAATTCCCAGTTGGCTGGTCTACAACTTAACCTGTTAAGCATATTATGGAGTGCGAAAGAGGCGATGTACAAATGGTATGGAGAAGGTGAAGTTGACTTTAGCGAAATGATGCGAACAATGCCGTTTCTGGTTGAAAAAGAAGGTACCATACATGCTGCTTTTATTAAACGTGATTTTCACCAAAGCCTGGTATTGCATTATAAACGCATCAATCATTTAACTATGGTATGGGTAGTTTCGTAGGCTATAAACATATTGACATAATTATGTTGAATTAAAATAAAAGCAGAGGCATGGGTTTTGATAAAAACATGACAATATGAGAAGAATTTTTATTTACGCTTTGTTTCTAAGCGTCCTGGCCTCGTGCCATAACAACGGGCAGGAGGGAAATACAGAAACAGAAGATGAAAAAACTGAAAAAGCTAGAGAAAAAAAGATAAGTAAAAGGGACTACAGTATAAATAGTTCTAACTCTTATACAGATATTTTTCTTGATAGCTCAGCAGTTGAAAACTACATTGCTGCTAATAAGGTAAATGACACGATTTCCCGAAGAATGAGAAGTTTTTACAACACAAGAAACTATCAGTTTGCATGGTTTGCGGGTGATGGTCCTACAGAGCAAGGCCGCAGCTTCTGGAACCTGCATCAGTACTACACAACCTACAACAAAGACACTTCTTTAAATAATAAGAGTCTGAAGAAAAAAATGAATTATTTAATGAGTGCGGAATCTGTAAAAGTCGGCGCTAATGATAAATCAATGGCCAATACAGAGATAACGATGACGCACCACTTCATTCAGTACCTTCTGCACAATTACGACCAGGGTCAAATCAAACGTAAGGAAATGGAGCGGTTTGTTCCTTTTAAAAAGGAAGAAGCAATGCACCTGGCGGATTCTTTGCTTACCAAAAAGCACAAAGACAATAAGTATTATACCGATGTAAATCAGGCGTACAAACTCTTAAAAGACCAGCTTCAGAAATATTTTGACATAACAAAAAAAGGAGGTTGGCAAGCCATTACCAGCAACCATAAAACAATTAAGAAAGGTGCTTCTTTTCCTGAAATCCCGGCTATTAAAAAAAGACTTGAGATTACAGGTGAAATGCCTCCCGGCGATACAACTCATGTTTTTACTGATACACTCGAAGATGCGGTAAAAGCATTCCAGGTTAGCCGCGGCCTTACTCCAACGGGAAAAATAACGGAATCGTTGATAAAAGAAATGAATGTGCCTGCCCTTAAAAGAGTAGAGCAACTGCTGATAAACATGGGTAGAATGAGATGGATGTTAAATGCTACTTCAGGTAATTTAATTATGGTGAACATACCAGAATTTGTTTTACATGTGTATGAAGGCAAAGACAAAGCATTTGACATGCCTGTTGTTGTAGGAAAAGATGGTCATAATACCACGATGTTTACCGGAAATCTTAACCAGGTCGTTTTTAGCCCTTATTGGAACGTAACTTCTAACATTGTTAAAGATGAAATACTTCCTGCTATGGCTAATGACCCTGATTATCTTGCCAGAAATAATATGGAAGAAGTTCCGGGCGGTGAAAATGGAATACCAAATATCAGGCAACTACCGGGTCCAAAGAACTCGTTAGGAAAAGTGAAATTTTTGTTTCCTAATAGCTTCGATATCTATTTTCACGACACACCTGCAAAAAGTTTATTTAGCAGCGATAGAAGAGCTTTCAGCCATGGTTGTATCAGGTTGAGCGATCCTTCTAAATTGGCTGGTTATGTTTTAAGAAATCAAAAAGAATGGACGCCAGAAAGAATAGATGAGGCAATGAACAGTGGACAGGAGCAATTTGTAAAAGTAACAGATCCGATACCTGTGCTGATCACCTATTATACTGCCTGGGTCGATGAAAATGGAATGCTGAACTTTAGGGACGACATATACGGACATGATGCTACCCTTGCTCAAAAAATGTTTACTAATCCTTTATAAGAGTTAAGCCCTTCGGCGGTATGCTGTAGTGGCATTTCATTTTACAAAGCTTTAGATTCGTACATGTTCTGTATAAAAAAGACTATGTACGAATCTAAAGCTTTTTACATTTGAAGTTGTTCTGTTTTGCTTCCTGCAATGTAAGTTTTACAAAAGCATTTGAAAAATGTAATTTGCATGTATGGAAACTATTAAAGACCTGAGACTGGCTGTACTTATCGACGCAGACAATGTTCCATACAGTAACATAAAAGAGATGTTGGAGGAAATTTCAAAATATGGCACTCCCACATTTAAAAGAATATATGCAGACTGGACAAAACCAACAGTGTCAGGATGGAAAGGAGTTCTTTTGGAAAGCGCAATAACACCTGTGCAACAATATAGTTATACCACCGGAAAAAATGCTACTGACTCTGCAATGATTATTGATGCAATGGACATTCTCTACTCAGGTCGGGTTGATGGGTTTTGCATTGTATCGAGTGATAGTGATTTTACACGACTTGCAATAAGATTAAGAGAAGCAGGAATGAAAGTATTTGGTATTGGTGAGAAAAAAACACCGGTTCCTTTCATTTCTGCTTGCGACAAATTCATTTATATAGAAATCTTAAAAACTGATGACGAACCGGCAAAAAAATCAGAAAAACAAGCATCAAAAAGAAACCGTTCTAAAAAGCCTGAGAAATCTTCAGAGCCTGAAGTTATGCAGGTCAAAACCGAGACAGCACCCATTGAAAACGTAAACAAAGACCTTATAAAATTAATTGAAGACAGCATAAACGACCTGGCTGACGAAGAAGGATGGACGTTTTTAGGCGACCTGGGAAATTTGGTTCTAAAAAGACAGCCCGACTTTGATCCCCGCAACTATGGCTTTAAAAAATTAGTTCCATTAATTAAAAGCCTTCAAAAGTTTGAAATAGACGAAAGAGGCACCGGAAAAAACAACATCATTTTAGTGTATGTGAGGAATAAAAAGTGAATTAAAGTTTTGCATATTCTAAAGGATAGCCCTTTTCTTTTACCTCAACTGAAATCTATACTTTGAAGTATAAGCCAAACATTAAACTATAAAAAAATGAACGTGCGTACAATGGCAGAAATGATAGCGAACGGCGAAACACCTGAAATTTTGTTCTGGGTAGGATGTGCGGGTAGTTTTGATCAAAGGGCGCAAAAAATTACAAAAGCTTTTGCTACAATTCTACATCATGCCGGTATTAATTTCGCCATATTAGGAAAAGAGGAAGCTTGTACCGGCGACCCGGCAAGAAGAGCTGGAAATGAATTTCTGTTTCAGATGTCGGCGTATAATAACATCCAGGTATTAAATGGTTACGAAGTAAAAAAAATAGTTACTGCATGCCCCCATTGCTTTAATATTTTGAAGAATGAATACCCCGAATTAGGCGGAAACTATGAGGTTATGCATCATACTCAATTACTGCAACAATTGATTGATGAAGGAAAAGTGAAAATGAAGGAAGAAGGAAGTTTTAAAGGAAAGAGGATTACCTACCATGATAGTTGCTATTTGGGAAGATCAAATAATATATATGAAGCTCCGAGAAAAATACTGGAAGCGCTTGATGCAGATTTGGTAGAAATGAAAAGATGTGGCAGCAACGGCTTATGTTGCGGAGCAGGCGGGGCGCAAATGTTTAAAGAGGAAGAAAAGGGTAACCGTTATGTTAGCCAAGAACGAAGCGGTGAAGCTATCGATACAGGAGCGCAGGTTATTGCCGCAGCTTGCCCTTTTTGTAACACAATGCTTACAGATGGTGTAAAAAATAAAGACAAAGAAAATGAGGTGAGCGTTATGGATGTAGCAGAAATAGTAGCGGCGCACCTTTGATATTCTTAAACTAATTTTGTATCCATAACTCAAAGCACCTAAGTATAAAATATTTGAATTCTCTGTTTCCATCATCAAGACAAAAGTATCTGCCATAATAAAATATAAACCAAATGAACTTAGAGTATAAGCACCTTATTCCAGACAGCTTTCATCCTGCATCAAGAGTTTGGATTTACCAGGCTAACCGTATATTCTCTATCGGAGAAGCCCTGGAAATAGAAGAAATGATGAATGACTTTGTGGAAAACTGGCATTCGCATGGAGCGAAGGTAAAAGGTTATGCCAATCTTTTTTTTGGGCAATTTGTTATTATAATGGCAGATGAGACACAGGCGGGTGTAAGCGGGTGCAGCACTGACAGCAGTGTAAGGCTAATTAAGAACATTGAAGAAACATTTAAAGTAGAGATGTTTAATCGGCAAAGCCTCGCTTTTTTGGTAAAAGACAAGATACAGTTACTGCCCCTCTCCCAATTTAAATATGCTTTTCAAAATGACCTTTTATCTCCCGAGACTCTGTATTTTAATAATCTCGTGCTTACAAAAGAAGAATTATTAAATAAATGGCTTATTCCGGTAAAAGATAGCTGGTTGCCAAAAAAAATTTCGACAAAACAAATAGTGTAGGTTTTATTATTAATATTATTGCAACTGCATAGTAAAGCCTATTCCGATCAGACTCTTTAATTGTAGCGAAGCACTATTGCCACCCTTACCAAATATTTTAATGTCATCATCATATATCATATCCAGATTATAAGTAACTGCGAGATATTTGTTTATTTTAAATGAAAAATAGTTTGTAATAAATATATCTATATTGCCCGGATTGTTTCGATAATTACTGAATAAATCCATTCTGCCTTTATAAGAAATATTGTTACTCATAGGTCTTAACACATTGATGGAGGCAAACGCTCCAAATTCATTGATGACATGCTTTCCGGAATCTACCCCGTATAAACCTCTTTTAGACAACTTATTACTTGCCACAATCACCCATCTGCTCGTTAAAGGCGAAATAAAAAGAGAGAATTTCCGGGAAGGTTTATAGTCAAAGCCTATAGAAGTAAGTATATAGGCAGGTGAAAGAAATGTGGAAGAAAAATTTTTATCACCGGAAGAATAGTTATAACCATCAAACAATTGAGTCCTGAAATTAAACAAACCCGACAAAAACCACCTTCCATCAAAATTATATCCGTACTTAGACAAAACATCTAAACGGTCATCATTCTTCCTTGTACCTATGCTGGTGCTCTGTAATAAGCCAAAATTAAAGTCGAGATTATTGTCCCAGTTTTGTCTTCCGTTCTTATAAAAGACATAATAATTTACATAACTATTCAACGCCAAAGAAAACTTCTCGCCGCCAGCAGCCCAGTTATTCAAAGATCCTTGTGTACCGTTTAAAGCTACTGTTCCCCCCTTTACCCACGTCCACGGCACAGTATCCGCAGCGCCTCTTTTCATCTCCCGGTTTATTTCTTTCTGAAGTTTCTTCACAGTGATATTATCCTGGCAAAAAGCGTTTGCACAAGCAATATTTGCGATCATGATCATTAACAAGCTTCTCATAATACAAAGAATTTGGAGTCGCAAAAGTAAGACGAATTAGCACCCCGTCACTGTGCATAACCCAAAATCGTTGCTAGTACTTTTCAACTCTCTTGCCCACATGTAATTTGTTGTTTGCAGAGTAACCAGTATTTTTGCACATCTTTTCAAAATTGTAGTGTTACAATTCATTTGACATAATTGAACCATGTAGCCGGCAATCAAACTTATTCTTTTAAATATTATAATACAACGAAAACTATGGCTTACGACGTAATCGTTTTAGGAAGCGGACCGGGAGGTTATCCTGCTGCTATCCGTGCTTCACAACTAGGTTTTAAGGTTGCCATTATTGAAAAAGAAAGCCTCGGAGGCGTGTGCCTTAACTGGGGATGTATTCCTACAAAAGCTCTGCTTAAAAGCGCACAGGTATTCGAATATGCAAAGCACAGCACGGCCTACGGCATAAATGTAAGCGGAGCACAGCAGGATTTTGGAGCTGTAATAAAACGAAGCCGTGGCGTAGCAGATAAGATGAGCAGAGGCGTACAGTTTTTGATGAAGAAGAACAAGATCGACGTCATCATGGGATATGGCAAACTGAAAGCAAAAGGCCAGGTAGAAGTAACTGCAGCAGATAACAGCAAACAAATAGTAGAAGCAAAATATATTATCATAGCTACCGGCAGCCGTGGCAGACAATTGCCAAATTTGCCTATTGATGGTAAAAAAGTAATCGGTTATCGCGAAGCAATGGCTTTACCAACACAACCTGAAAGCATGATAGTAGTAGGCAGCGGAGCGATCGGTGTTGAGTTTGCTTATTTTTATAATAGCATGGGCACCAAGGTTACAATTGTAGAATTTTTGCCGAGAATCGTTCCTGTAGAAGACGAAGAAATTTCGAAAGAGCTGGAAAAACAATTTAAAAAACAGGGAATTGAAGTGATGACCAACTCTACCGTAGAAGCGGTTGAGTCTACAGGTAATGCTGTAAAAGCAAGAGTAAAAACGCAAAGTGGAGAAATAAGCCTTGAGGCTGATGTTGTGCTGAGCGCTGTAGGTATCGCAGCAAACATTGAAAACATTGGATTAGAAGAGCTAGGCATAAAGACTGAAAAAGGGAAGATAGTAGTAGATAAGTTTGGCCAGACAAATGTACCGGGCTTTTATGCTATCGGAGATTGTACACCCGGACAAGCACTTGCACACGTGGCAGGAAAAGAAGGGATAAACGCATCAGAGCACATAGGTTATACTGAGAAAAAATTTGCTCATGCTCCCGAAGGAATTGATTACAACAATATACCGGGATGTACCTACTGTACTCCTGAAATTGCCAGCATTGGCTATACCGAGAAAGCAGCTAAAGATGCAGGATATGACATTAAGGTAGGAAAGTTTCCTTTTATGGCCAGCGGGAAAGCAAGCGCCGCCGGTGCTACCGAGGGTTTTGTAAAAGTAATTTTCGATGCTAAATACGGAGAGTTCCTTGGAGCACACATGATTGGAAATAGTGTAACTGAAATGATTGCAGAAGTGTCGGTAGCAAGAAAATTAGAAACTACAGCACATGAGATCTTAAACTCAATTCACCCTCACCCTACTATGAGCGAAGGTCTAAAAGAGGCAACAGCGGTAGCATATGGTGAGGCAATAGATGTTTAGAACGTGTATTATTACGTTTACTATTTTTTTAAGTAAATAGGTTTCTGTAAGAAAACTTTGAAAAGGGCTGCGGTTAGCGGCCCTTTTCATTTTTTTCAAGTTTTGTGGATCATTAGTAAAGGATGAAGCTGAACAAGAACGTTTGGCTTTTTCTCGAACATGCTGCATCATAGGAAATAACCTCTGCTGTATCACACCCTGATCCGTTTTCAACTTCATAAAAAATTAAAAAACGCTGTGTCTTTTTAAGTATGGCTAACTTTAAAAAGACATTCTGTATATGTTATCTGCCAAACACATTATTTTCTTAGAAGTAGCAACGCAGAAAAGCTTTACTAAAGCAAGTGAAAGTTTATTCTTATCTCAACCCGCTATTAGCAAAAGTGTAAAATCGCTTGAAGAGGAATATAAAGCCAAGTTGTTTGAAAGGCAGGGACTGAAAGTAACCTTAACTGAGATCGGTGAACTTTTGTACCGAAAATTACTAGAAGTTAAAAATATTCAGGAACAAACAGAGTTTGAAATTTCTCACCTCAAAGACAAATTACAAGCTAAGGGAATTTTAAAACTTGGTGCAAGCACAACAGTGGCCTTATACATATTGCCACGAATTCTGTCCGCTTTTCATAAACAATATCCCCAGGTTGAGATCAATTTACTTAACAGAAATTCTGAAATTGTATTAGATGCTCTTATACAACGGACCATCAATCTTGGGATAATAGAAGGGCCGATACAATCAAAACATGTAACCTCATTACCGTTTCTAACCGACGAAGTAGTGGCCGTTTGCAGCTCAAAAAGCATCCTTGCAAAAAAGCGCAGCTACTCTTTAGAAGAATTTAAACCGATGGCAATTGTTTTAAGAGAGAAAGGAAGCGGAACCTTAGCAGCGCTCATTCAAAGCTTAGAAAGAATAACTATCAGATTGGCAGACTTAAATGTAAAGGTCAGACTGGGGGGCACTGAAGCACTCAAAAACTTTTTACTGGAATCCAATTGCCTCGGTTTCTTACCAAAGAGATCAGTTATGAAAGAATTACAAAACGGAGAACTGGCCGAAATTGTTATAGAAGGTCTTGATATCGAAAGACAGTTTTATTTCATTCAGCGTGTAGGCGAAAATACTAATGAGCTCAGCAAAATATTGATTTCGTTTGCTAAAGAGATCTATAACCACGAGTTATGATTCATAAACAAATGGAATGTTCAAAGTTATACACCCCCTATAATTTTGCTGCATGCTTATCAATCAAAATACTACCGTCGAGCCAATTTCGTTAGCAAAAGCATTAGTGTGCCCTGTTTGTAATGTTGAATATGACATTCATTCTCTGCAGTCTTTCGCTACATGTTGCAACCAGCCTTTAGTAACTGTTTACAAAGACAATTATGTCTCCAAAGAAGTTTTAAAAAACCGGCCGCAAAATATGTGGCGTTATCTTGAGTTATTGCCCGTTTTTGATACAAATAATATTGTTTCTCTTGGTGAAGGGTGGACTCCAATTCATCCCTTAAAAAAGCTGGCATCGAAAGATGGAGTACCGATCATCTTACTTAAGGATGAAAGTGTAAATCCTACGGGATCTTTTAAGGCCCGTGGCATTAGCATGGCCATTTCTAAAGCAAAAGAATTGGGTATCGAACAGGTTGTAATTCCGACAGCAGGAAATGCGGGTGGAGCAATGGCTGCATACTGTGCAAAAGCTGATATAAAAGCTACCGTCATAATGCCCTCTCACACGACAGAAACGCTTAAAGAAGAATGTCGGCTGTACGGTGCCGAACTAATTCAACTTGATGGCCTGATAGACGTATGCGGAAAACTTGCAAAAAAGCTGGCAGAAGAAAAAGGGTACTTCGATATGTCAACAATGAAAGAGCCCTATAGATTGGAAGGCAAAAAAACATTGGGCTTTGAAATAGCAGAACAACTTGCCTGGAAACTACCAGATGTCATTATATACCCAACTGGCGGAGGAACCGGTTTAATTGGTATGTGGAAGGCTTTTAAAGAAATGAAAAAACTTGGCTGGATCACAGGAAGGTTGCCAAGAATGGTAATAGTGCAAAGCGAAAATTGCGCACCAATGATGCAGATATTTGAATCAGGGAAAATATCCGAAGGCTTTCATCCTCGGGCTTCTTTAGCCTACGGTCTTGCCGTGCCCTTTCCGTTTGCAAAAGATTTAATGATGCAGGTAATAAAAGAAAGCCGGGGTACGGTAATAACTGTAAGTGAAAAACAAATAGAAAAAGGCATATCTGAGATAGCCAGCACCGAAGGAATGTTACTATCGCCCGAAGGCAGCGCAACCTATGTTGCTTTTGAAAAGTTGTTAAGAAATGAATGGATAAAGGAAAATGAGCGTACCCTCCTATTCAACACCGGCTCCTGGTACAAATACCGTTAGTTTTGTTAATTTTTACTTCTGTCGTTGTTCCAGTGAATGGTAAATCAATTAATACGGTAGATTTAAATTACTTTATTATTGAGACTATGAGAAGTGTACTGTTTCCTGTGCTTGCTTTATTTACAGTAAGTACGTTTGCGCAAAATGGCGATTACCCCGACTACCGCAGCAAAAAAGAGATTTTTTCAAGAATTACTGAAAAAGACGTCCGCAATGATATAGCATCTTTTAGCATGGGAGGTATAGATGAAAGCGTTGGAAAACTGCCCTTAAAATCATTGCCAATTACTGGCTTTGGAAGGGATTTTATTACTTTTTCGGGTAACAATATAGAAGTTAAAGTTACATCTGCACCGTTTGATAAAACCAAACATAAGCTTGGCTATTACGAAGAAAATTATCTTGTAAAAATTGACAACAAGCCCTACTTTGGCGACTACGGTAAAGTACCTAAAACAACAGTAGAAAACGTGACAGTTGTCATAGACAAAGATACTGTGGCAATTCCTCCAACTGCTTATGCCGACTTGCATAACCCGATTTTTTCTTTCAACGATAAGGGCGTGCAAAAGTCGCAGGATAAAGTTTTTTTATCGAATGACGGACGAAGAGTGTATGTATATTTATTGAAGCAGGAAGCCGGCGGTAGTTATGAAGTAACATGGGTGATCCAGGATAAAAAATTCCTAAGACGTGTGGTAGATTTCGGTTTTCTTAAATAGCCTGCTGGCAATTCTTGTTTAAACCAGATGCAGCGCACGATCTTGTTACGGGTTCCGCTATGGTGCTTGTTGGTTTTCAATTTTTGACCCTCACTTCTGAAAAGTCTTATGGCGATGAAACATTAAGCCTGGTTGAAATTTTCTACTATTTTTTCTGTTGAAATACTATAAAAAGAACAAAACTTTGCGTAATTAGTGCTTGATCTAATATTAATATCATGAGAACTTCTAAAAAAGCACTGATTTTCTTTCTTTTGGTTCTTGCAGTTAAAGATGCCCTTTTAGGATCGTTTTTGCTTTTAAATCTAAATTGGATTTTAAGCCATGCCGGCATGAGTTACTCGAATGATGTAAAAACAATGGCGAGTTTCTTTGGAGTGTGTGTATTAATCGTGTCTACTCTTTGCCTGACCGCTACTAGTTTTGTAGCAAGCAACAAACCTAATGGAGTCTCCATAAGTAAATTCATTGGCTGGTGGATGGTAATTGCATCAGTAATTGTTTATATTAAAATCGGAAAACCAGAATGGTCTGCTATAGATTTCATCACGGGTGCATTAATATTAATCCCTGCATTTTTATACGAGAGAAAAACAAGCGAAGTTGATAACACGGCCTTTAGGTTGCAATAACATTTGTTTCAGTTCAATAAAATTCTGTAAAATCACCTTTCAAACAATTTTGCTTTAGCTCATAATCCTCAGAAAACATTATAACTAATCGCTTCTGCCGAGCAATTGCATCTACTCAATCATGCTCAATTTCTTTTATTTTCCATTTTTAGTTCTATCTACCATAAACAGTTTTGTTATTATTTCGTCTTTTCTTCGACACGTACACTTAGCTTTCAAAATTATCTCTCTTTTATTTGCTGTATTTTCAACACCATAAAACTATTTGCCGGTACAAAAACGACATTAAGATTCTTTAAAGAAATTCATGTAAAAATTCTAAAAGCGGGCGAAGGACCTTTAGCGTAAAGAAAATTAAATACAGCCGAAATGCACATTCTTCTTATTTTGCAATCTACATCAGACAAATTAAAATCGCTATATGGTCAAAGTCAAATTCGCTATTTTTTTTTCTTTCTTTATCAATCTTGCCTACAATTTTCACGAAAGAAATTTAGAAGCCTCTCACATCACCAGTATCCCTGATAGTAAAGACACCCTACGCAACGCCAGCAGTTGGCCGAAAGAACTTAGCGTAACAAATTTTGCCGGCCCCGACATTACCCCAAGCCCTGCATGTCTTGCGGTAGCAGCTACCGGGGAAGTATTTGTTGGCGTTGATAAAATAGGATCACTTGGAAAAACACCGGGAAAGGGCAGCATAGTAAAACTTTTTGATACTGACAATGACGGAAAGTTGGATAAGCATACTCAGTTTGCCATGGTAGATAATCCACGTGGAATACTGGCGCTCGGTGACCAGGTATTTGTACTGCATACTACCTTTTCTAAAGAAACCGGTATAGCAACAGGCATGAACCTGGTTGTTTTTGAAGATAAAGACAATGACGGTATTGCTGATGGCCCGGAAAAACCACTTATTGAACACATAAGTTCTCCGAAATTTTTGCAAAGCCGCGGTACTGATCACGCCACCAATGGCATAAGAATGGGTATTGACGGCTGGATTTACATTGCTGTTGGTGACTTTGGTTTTTATAATGCGGTTGACCGTTCTGGCAAAAAATTGACGATGCTTGGGGGAGGAATTGTTCGTGTTAGGCCAAACGGTAAAGAAATGGAAGTATATACGCACGGCTTACGTAATATCTATGATGTTGCGATTGATCCGTATATGAATATTTTCACCCGTGGAAATACCAATGATGGAGGAGGCTGGAACATTCGCTTTAGCCATCAAATTCAGTCGGGAGAGTACGGTTACCCGCTTCTTTTTAAGCATTTTACAGAGGAAATTATTCCTGCATTGGTAGATCTTGGTGGCGGCTCTGGAACGGGTTGCTTGTTTATGGACGATCCTAACTGGCCAGAAAAGTACAATCATGTACCCATGATGGCTGATTGGGGCAAGAGTCAATTGTACGTTCATCGTGTAACTCCTGACGGACCAAGCTTTACTCAAAAAGATGAAGAATTTATCAAGTTAGCGCAGATCACTGATCTGGATGTGGATGGTTCCGGCCGTCTTTATTTGTCAGCATGGGATGGTGCAGGTTATTCAGGCAACCCTGGTAAAGGATTTGTTGTGCGTGCGGTACCAAAAGATTGGAAGTATAAGGCCTTTCCAGATGTTAAGAAAGCATCGCTTAAAAAGCTTGTGGCATTATTAAAATCTAACAGTGCTGTAGCACGTCTGAATGCCCAGCAGGAATTACTGACCCGACCTGTTAAAAAGGTAACTAAAGCTTCGTGGAAAATTGCAGATGATAAAAGTTTTCCGCTTTACGCCCGGGTAGCGGGAATTTTTACTTACGCACAAGCTGCCGGAGAAAATGGCACAGGCAATTTGCTAAAACTGATTAATGATAATGATGTAAAAGAATGGGCCCTACGTGCCCTTGCAGACCGCAAGGAAAACGTAAAAAATGTACCCATTGAGCCTTTCATTACTGCGCTTAACGATCCCTCTCCAAGAGTTCAGACAGCCGCAATAGTAGCATTGGGCCGGTTAGATCGTAAAGAAGCAATTCCTGCCCTGTTAAATGTAAAAGTGCCGGCTTTGTTTGTCGCGCCACCCAAAGACACAGAAGGCCCTCATGCCACTCCTAACTCAGCTATTATTCCTGCACATCTTGCTGTGCGTTCTTTATTAAGCCTCAATGCCGTTGATGAGTGCGTTGCTGCAATAGGATCTTCCAACTCCACTATTGCATTATGGGCATTGCGATACATGCATAATCAAAAAGCGGTTGATGGATTAATTGCTGCTTATAAAAAGACAAGCGACAAAGAACTTCAAAAAAATATCATTACAACATTAGCCCGGCTTTATAAAAAAGAATCTCCACAGGAGGGTCTGTATTGGTGGAGCACTCGCCCCGATGGGCATGGCCCGTACTACAGACCGATCGACTGGGAAGCATCTCCAACTATCAAACAATTCCTTACTGGGCAACAAACCAAGTCCGGCGCATCTGATAAGCAACTTTTTGCAGACCTAAACGCAAAACACCAAATGGGCATAACCGAATTCGGAGGAGAGGAAGCCGTTGCAGCTAAAGAAGAACCTAAAATTGACCTCGAAAAAATAAGAAATAAGAAAGGGCAAATCGGTGAGTCATCTATAGAGGATGTAATGTTAGCAATGGCTAAAATTACAGGCGATCCTACTCTTGGCAAAACTCTTTTTACCAGGCAGGGATGTGTCGTATGCCATAGCCTCAGTAAAGGAGAACCGTTGAAAGGTCCATTTATGGGTCAAATAGGGTCTATTATGAACCGGGAGCAAATTGCGGAGTCTATTTTAAAACCTAATGCATCTATCTCACAAGGTTTTGCCACCGTGCTCATTAATGCGAAAGGAAATAAAAGCTACACTGGTTTTGTAACCGCAGAAACAGCCGATAAAATTACCATGAGAGATGTTACCGGCCAGGTCAGCAGTATAAAAACTTCAGATATACTTAGCCGGAAAGAAATGGAAACATCTATGATGCCTACCGGTTTAGCGAACGCATTATCGTACGAAGAATTTGCATCCCTGATCACGTTTTTATCTCAGCAGAAAAAGTAATACTCGCCTTTGCTTAACCTTATTATTTCAAATTCTGGCGAGCAAAAGGGAATAATAATCAAAAAGCTCTAATGACACTATAGAGCTTTTTGATTCATTAATATTTTAGAATCATTAATAGTGATAAGTCGAACTTGAAACTGTATTAACACCTTCCTTAGTTGTTACACTTGTGATCCTGTTTAAGCTGTCGAATGTATTACTGAAACTAACCACTTTATTATAAAAAGCGGAATAAGTAGCAGTTTTAATCAAATTCCTGGTGATAACGCCCGACAACGGCGAATCAACTGCTTGCTTCCCTGATGATAAAAAAGCCTGCCTCAAATTAGGTAGCAGGCCCATTCCCCCAAATCCGGCCGGAGTCAGCGCCTTTCGCTCAATGCTGAGAAAGGTAGCGCAGGCAGGATGAGAACGTGTATTGTTTTAATTAGTTTCTTCAATACGGTATAACCGTTTTATTATCTTTTTACGCCTGTATCCGTCCATAAAGTTGTAACTATTGCCGCGCTAAATAATGGTGCTGCAAAGCTTGTCAAAGGTTCTAAAGTCCCCAACATATTGCTGCGATAGTATTTAAAATATCCATCCAGGTGCCGGGAAATGAAGAGATTGGTGCGCTGGTTGGAAAGTTGACATTTCCGGGTAAAGTGGTAGGTATAGACTCGACAGTCTTCGAACTTACCTCCAGATTATCATCTTTCATAGTCACAATGCATTAGGGAATGGGTGCTGTTACCAGCGAGACGGTTTCTATGTCATTCAACTCGTTGCCATTATGCGTATAAGAGGAAATATTTTATAGAAAATGCAATATGGCATGGACTTATGCCTAAAGAAGAGGAAGGCTACATCAAAGTAAGTGTAGAAAAAAAATCTAGTTTCATTTGTTGCATCATGGATGATAACGGTAAAGGCAGAGAACTGGCAACTAAAAACCATTTTATCAAGCATTCAACACATCAATCAAAAGGGGTAAAGCTAACGCAGTCAAGACTGGATCTCGACAATGCATTAAATAAAAGAAAGGCTACTGTTACGACAATTAATAAAAAAGATGAGAATGGTAACGCTGCCGGAACAACGGTAATTGTCAGTTTTGATGAATATTAAAAAAGATGGGTGCATCAACGCACAAACATACACTTGCAACGTTTAGAAATTATCAAAGCCTCATCCTCATTAAATCTAATTCTTTATAAACTTACCCTTGTGCACTACTTTGCCCCTGCTATCCAACACGTGCAGAAAATAAGTACCGTTGCTTAACTGGCTAACATTTACTTGCATACCACCAAAAGCAGCTTGCTTCACCATTAGGGCTCTGCCGTTTACATCATAAATTTGGATGATAGTTTTTTTACCCACATTGGAAGCAGTACCTTTTAGATTGATATTTAGAATGGCGTGTACGGGGTTTGGATACAGTGTCACTTTCAGGTTATCCATATCTATAACGGCAGGTGTTGCATCTGCGATAACGGCGCCCGGAGCGGCGTCTGGTTCTGAACACTTAGGAATCGCATAATCCTGCTCTCCGCGAAAAGGGTAGCTGTAAAAGGTTCTGCCATCTATTTCACTGATAGCCTGTACACTCCAATTTACGATTGTGCCTGCTGTTACAGGAATGGTTGCTCTGCAAAACCCATCATTTTGACAGCCAACAACAATTGTTGAGGCGGGTATTTCCTGTATTGTAGCAATGTCTTTTCCCTTATAGTTTGCACTTATTGCAAATGTTTGATCGCCGCTGCCTTGCCAGGTCACAACCAATGACGAGCAGGTAGCTGAGGTAATACTGCCCTCCGTCGGCTTAGAAACTACGGGGCTTTCAATTTTAATATTAGAGCAGGCACTCTGGGTAAAAGCTTTGCTTAGAAAAAGTAGTAGGCTAAGGCTTATTATACTCTACGTCTCATAAGTTTGTGCATTGATGAAATCAATGTCGTTGACTTAAGCTCCATAGGAGCTACCTGTTTTATAGAAGATTTGCATTAGGAATTATTTAAGCTCCTACGGAGCTTTCTCTTAACAGGGGACTCCTACGGCGTCTTTAGCAATTTTGCTTCTATTTCTATAAACAGGACGCCATTACAG
>JBBPZJ010000541.1:0-3377 GCA_038199395.1 Chitinophagales bacterium | reverse complement strand
TTCTACTTTCTATTTTGTTTGGCATAAAATATCGAAACCTTTGGCACCAGGGTGTTTTATTCCTGTTATGGATGTTTGTTTTGTGGCTTACTTTTGAAAAACACAGAAAGGAAAGGCCGACAGGGCTATCTAAAGCCGTTATTGCAGGTATTGGAGTTGTACTGGTGGTGCAGGTCTACTGGTGCGTCGATGCAGTAGGCTATGACTTAGACCATAATTATTCAGCGGGATACAGTGTAGCAAAGTATTTGAAGGCTAACAAACTTGATAAGGAGAACATATATATCAGCGGCTGGAAGAACATTTCGATACTTCCCTATTTTTCAACAAATATTTTTTCTAATCACAATAACGGTTCCAATCACAGGTTTTGGAACTGGTCAGTAAACAATGTAACAAGTGTAGGAGCTTCGCAAGCGGTTTTAGATACCATTGAATGTTTGCAACCCGGAGTCGTAATATTTGCATCAGACCATATACCAGGAAAGCAACGGATTGATTTACCCGGATATAAGGTTGTCGCTTTCTTTAAAGGTTACCTGTGCTGGAAGACGGGATTAAGTGAACCTGAATGTTATTTAATATTTAGAAAAAATCAGCCCCAGAAAGATGACCAGGAGAGGGAAAAGATAGTGTACGAGAGTAAATCGGGGAATAAGAATAAAAACACGCAAAAATCGACGTTTTGATTAAGACGATATTACTGGTAACTTCTTAATTATTAATTATTAATGGCTTTTCCTTAGCAAGATTTTCCGACACAATGTTGATGATGTTTGTTCACTTTTCAATTAAACACTTAAACAGTGGCGCCCTTGTACAAGCCGATAAACATACAAATCCAGCCGCCGATAAAAGCTAAACCACCGAAAGGAGTAATAGCGCCTATCCAATCGTAACCAGTCTTCGCCGTTCCTTTAAAGTAAGTCAGGACATATAAAGAACCGGAAAAAAGCAACATTCCGGCTATAAATAAATTACCGGCCCAACCCATCCACTTATTAGGGAAATCACGATAAAGAATGCCAATTAGGGCAAGAGCAAAAACGTGGTAAAACTGGTACCGGACACCTGTTTCAAAAATATTTATTGCAGCTTCAGAAACCATCTTTTTAAGCGCATGTGCACCAAAAGCGCCAAACGCAACAGAAACAGCACCAAGTAAAGCAGCAACCTGCAGAAAACCTTTATGCATGCTCTTTAATTAACTTTGCAAATGTATTTTCTGACAATTCTTTGCCACCTAAACGGTGAGCCGCCTGCTCGTAAAAAGTGCTCCGCTCCTCTAATTTGCTTGTAAGAAATTTATTCAACATCTCGTCATCGAGATCCTTGATCAAGGGACGGTGAGATTTTTCTTTCGACAAACGCTCTACTAATGTTTCAATCGGCTCATCTAACCAGATCGTTATGCCATGATTGTTCATCCATTGCATATTGTCGTTATGGCAAGCTGTACCTCCACCCACCGACAAAATAAATTGCTTTTTCTCGCCGAATAAACGAAGCATTTTAGCTTCAGCTTTTCTGAAATAATCTTCTCCATCTTCCTCAAAAATCTCTTTTATAGTTTTTTCTTCCATCATCTCTACAAGAGCATCTAAATCATAAGCGGGTACTTTCAACTTCTTCTTAAGCTTTTCAGCCCAGTACGACTTTCCGGCCCCCATCATACCGATAAAAAAAATTTTAGACTGAGATGTAGCAACAGAATTTTTGGAAAGAGCTTTAGCAGGTTTTTTGGCAATTATGGTGGTCATATGTGGGGTAAAAGTTTTTGCAACAATAGACATTTTCAAAATAAAAAAGTTGTCTCGCCATTGTTATTCATTCAGAAAAGATTGGGAGTGCTGTTTTTCAAACACTTACAATTTTACGGATCATCCAGGCATTGACAATAATTACAGATTTTTTGATAAAGCAAAGACTTAGTAGCGTTACTGACAACAAAAAAACATACAATTCATCCGAATTTTTAATTTATTTAACTATTACCGGATTTCCTGCTATTTAAAAGCATTCATTCCCGTAATATCCATTCCCGTAATAAGCAGGTGAATATCATGAGTGCCCTCGTAAGTGATCACACTTTCTATATTCATCATATGGCGCATAATACTGTATTCACCCGTTATACCCATTCCACCTAAAACCTGCCTGGCGTCTCTTGCAATATTTGCCGCTATTTCGCAGCTATTTCTTTTAGCCATTGAAATTTGTGCAGATGTCGCACGGCCTTCGTTCATCAAAACGCCTAATCGCCAAACCAGCAACTGCGCCTTCGTGATCTCAGTTATCATTTCTGCAAGCTTCTTCTGCTGCAACTGAAAACCCCCTATCGGCCGATCGAACTGAATGCGCTCTTTGCTATACTGTAAGGCGGTATCGTAACAGTCCATTGCCGCACCTAAGGCTCCCCAGGCAATGCCATAACGAGCCTTGCTTAAACAGCCTAACGGCCCTTTTAACCCCTTTACGTTAGGAAAAATATTTTCTTTCGGCACTTTTACATGATCAAAAACTAACTCACCTGTAGCACTTGCACGCAGGCTCCATTTACCGTGGGTAGTCGGCGTGGTAAAACCACTCATTCCCCGCTCAACGATCAAACCCTGTATTTCACCCACTTCATTCTTTGCCCAAACGACAGCTACCTGGGCAAAAGGAGCGTTACTGATCCACATCTTTGAACCGTTTAAAACAACATGATCACCTGCATCTTTTATATTTGTAAGCATACCCGCAGGATTACTTCCATAGTCCGGTTCAGTTAATCCAAAACAACCTAACCATTCCCCGGTCGCCAGCTTCGGCAAATACTTTTGTCGTTGCTCCTCACTGCCATATGCATAAATAGGAAACATCACAAGCGAGCCTTGCACCGAAGCAGTAGATCTTACTCCACTATCTCCTCTTTCCAACTCCTGCATCATTAGCCCGTAACTAATGTAATCCATTCCTCCCCCACCATATTGTGTTGGTATTGTCGGTCCAAAACAACCGAGGTCTCCCAATTGCTTTACAATCTGTTGTGGAAATTCGGCCCTTTGCGCATATTCTTCAATGATGGGTGAAATTTCTTTTTTTACATAATTGCGAATTGTTTCCCGAACCATTTTTTGTTCTTCGGAAAGCAATTCATCCAATAAATAATAATCAGGAGATTGAAACGTATCTGATTTTGCCGCCATAATTATAGTCTTTTTGTTTTTTTGTACTAAGCTAAGTACTACTATTAAACATTTTTGCGTCGCACTCTTCAATGTAGGGATTA
Organism: Chitinophagales bacterium; assembly: GCA_038199395.1. GTDB lineage: Bacteria > Bacteroidota > Bacteroidia > Chitinophagales > Chitinophagaceae > Segetibacter. The sequence goes on along the minus strand of JBBPZJ010000541.1, from coordinate 103 downwards.
CGCTGCATCGAACTGCCACAATTTGTAAGTTTCAATATTTAGGTTCCTGTTTTTCTCTATAATTTATTTTTCAACAAGTAATAATCACATAAAGCACACTTCA
>JBBPZJ010000540.1:0-5167 GCA_038199395.1 Chitinophagales bacterium | reverse complement strand
GCTACCACCTGTACCGGGTGTCATGGAGCCAATTTCAAAGGTGGCCCACCACACAGTGAAAAAGCACCTGCTATACCTGATATAACCTCTGCAGGAAATGTAGGCAAATGGAAAGAGGATGAATTTCTTACCACGTTGCATACCGGTAGAACTCCTGAAAGAAAACTTTCAGACGCAATGCCGTGGAAAGCTTTTACTTATACAGACAATGAATTAAAAGCCATATACCTCTACTTGCACCAGTTAAAATAAAAAGATTAATAAGTTAAACAGACAGTAGAATTAAAGGAATGTTGATGGCAGAAACTTAACTGGAAAAATGGTAAGGTGGCTCCTTAGCCACAGGGCATTAAAACAAGCATCAATAATGACATTACAACTCATACTAATTGACGAAGACAAAACGAAAGAAATCTATGCAAATCCTGATTGCCAGGAACTTTTCAAATCCTATCCAGACTATTATTATAAAACTGGATACGATCCCCCATGGATAGGGTATTGGGTAATCTGAGACAATACAGTTGCAGGTGTTGGCGGTTTTACAGGAAAGCCAAGAGACGGTAAAGTTGAAATTGCTTATGGAACATTTAAAGAATACGAGGGACAAGGAATAGCATCGTTTTCGTGCAGCCAATTAATTGCAATAGCTAAGACTACAGACCCAAAAATTATTATAACTGCGAAGACGGCACCTGAAAACAACGCTTCAACAAAAATTTTGCAACGAAACGGATTTGAATTTGCCGGAATAGTTCAGGATGAAGGAATTGGTGATGCATGGGAGTGGGTGCATCGGGAAACCCTTGACTGATTGCTTTTGTTACGTAGAGATTTTACGGCGCAAATGCATTGTGTAGAGCAAAAGTTTGTACTTGCTAAAAATCATCGTAACAATTACATTTTTCGCCGCTGTTTACAATAGATTAATTAAACTATTACAATGTAAATTCTAACAAAGCTCAATACACATGAAACACATAATAACAATTTTGCTAATTGTAATATTAGCTACTGCATGCAAACAACAGAAAGTGAACTTTAAAGGTGAGGAGGAGAAAATCACATTCGCCTGGACAGATTGGTCAAAAAAAGCATCAACCGGAAAGCCTGACTCAATTGCTTATTATTTTGCTGACGATGCCATTGTGATAGCCCCAAAGACTCCACCAGTGAATGGAAAAGCAGAAATGATTAAGATGTATGCTTCTGCACCTACCAACTCTGAAATGGCCATTAAATGGGAAAATGAAGATAAACCAAACATTATTCAATTTTCAAAAGACGGAGATATGGCATATTCTTTAGATCGGAATGAAACACCTGCGCCTGATTCTACAGGAAAAATGCAGATGATACCCAACAAAGTTTTGCATATCTGGAAGAAAGACAAAGAAGGAAACTGGAAAGTTTCACTTCTAATGGTATCTCCGGAAAAATAAATGACTACAAAACAAATATGAGGTTCACTTGGCAGAATAAGTTTTCATTGAAAGAGTGTCTTAGTAAAAAATGAGATCTCCCACCATTGAGGATACTTATTCGTTGTAGGCTATATTGTTGACGCAGTAAGAGCAAAGCCAAAGAGACATTACCGAAAGAGAGTTTAAATTTTAAGGAGCGCACTTTTCATATTTAACAATACAAAATTATTTCTCAACTTCTAACAACACAATTTCATCATGACAAAGAATATATCTATCACCTGCATTCTCATACCGATTTTTATATTGACAAACAGTTCATTTGCACAGCAAACAAATTCAAATGAAGACTACTCAGCCTACCTGCCGGAAGTGAGAGCTGCTAATCAGGGCATTGCCCACATGCCGCAAATTGCATCTTTATTAACCAAAGAAGGTTTGGCAGAACACCGGAAGGCTATGGAAGCAGACATTTCCGTAAAACCAAAACTACACCCCACTATAAAAAATATACAAAGACCTGCAGGAAATCTTTCTTTCAGAATTCTAAAACCTGATACAATCCGGGCTGTAATGCTGAACATTCACGGTGGTGGATGGTGTTTGGGGACTGCGGCAGACGATGATCTACTGAACGACGAAATGGCAAGAATATGTAAAGTGGCGATTGTGAGCGTTGACTACCGTTTGGCTCCTGAATATCCTTTTCCTGCTTGTATAAACGATTGTAATGCCGCTGCAAAATGGTTGGTGAATAATGCAATGAAAGAGTTTGGTACAGATAAAATATTTATTTCAGGCGGTTCTGCCGGTGGTCATTTAGCCGCATTAACTACACTTTATATCAGGGATTCGCTGCATGTTATTGATAAAGTGAGAGGCGTAAATCTCATGTATGGTTGCTTTGATCTTTCACGCACTCCATCGTGCAGAATGGCAACTGACAGCACACTTATACTTAGTAAAAAAGAGCTGAATGATTTTTGGAAATTGGTATTTCATGGGTGGAGCAGAGAACAATTGCAAAATCCGCAATATTCTCCTTTGTATGCTGACCTGAAAAATTTACCACCTGCATTATTTACGATAGGAACAGCGGACCCGTTGATAGATGATACTTATTTCATGGAAGCAAGATGGAGATTGGCAGGCAATAAAACCTTTCTTGCAGTTTATCCTGAAAGTTCACATGCTTTTAATTTCTTTCCTACAAAAATGGCAATGGCTGCAAACGAAAAAATGTATCAATGGATAATTGCGTTGTGTGAAAAATAGCAATGCTGCTTTAATTGATAATTAAAAAGGAAAAAGGACAATAAGCAGCCTCAATGAAATCTGATAAAGCATTTAAACTCAATTTAAAAATAAACAACACATTTTTCAACAAAAACAAAAGACAATGAAAAACATGTATCCCGAAGAGAAAGATTCAGAAATCGAGGCTGAAATAAGAAACTTGGAAGAGAAAGAATGCCAGGCAATGCTAAACGGTGATGCTGCTGTGCTTCAGCAGGTGTGGGCTGAGGATTTCATGGTAAACGCTCCCTTTAACCGGGTTACTTTAAGCAGTCAGGAGGTAATAGACCTGGTTAAGAAAGGAGTAATTAGGTACTCTTCGCTTACAAGGACTATTGAGCGGGTGATGGTCAAACAAGGCATTGCTATTTCAATGGGAAGTGAAGCTGCAGTGCCGGCGGGAGATATGCCTGAAGAAGGTCAAACAATCAATAGGCGTTACACCAACATCTGGATGGCACAAAACGGCGGCTGGCGATTAACTGCACGTCATGCTAATGACATTGTCAAGTAACCAAAGGGCTTATATATAGGGTCTTTTTAAAGATTAGTTCGGCTAAGGCGGCCATTAAAAGCAAGTCTATCCGAATTTCTTTTTACAAAACCTTCTGCCGCTGTTAGTGTTCCTGACCATATGTATTTTCAATGTAAAGCACTTCCACTTTTCATTAGTTTTTATTGCTTTTAAAATAAACTCGTTATAGCTATGAAAGAGCTCTATTTCTTATTAAGCTGCTTATTGCTTTCCATAATTGTTTCAGCACAGCGCATATCAGGAATAGTGATAAATTCAGAAGGACTGCCTTTAGGTAATTCTACCGTTTCACTATTAAGGGCTAATGATTCTTCCTTACAAAAGCTGTCAGTTACAAAAGATGGCGGAGAATTTTCTTTTTCAATTAATAACAAAGAAAATTACATTATTAGTGCATCGTATACGGGTTATAGAACGATGTATTCCACAACTTTAGATTTAGCAAAAAACAAAAACGTTAATGATATTCGTGTTGTTTTACCCAGGTTGGCAATGGATCTAAAAGCAGTAACAGTTACCGCCAAAAGACCTATGCTGGAAGTAAAGGCGGATAAAATGATCATGAACGTAGAAGGAACTATTAATGCAGCAGGGTCAGATGCTTTCGAATTATTAAGAAAAGCGCCTGCTGTTATAGTTGATAATAATGACAACATTATTTTAGCAGGAAAGACCGGCACACAAATTTTTATCGACGGAAAGCCATCTCCATTAACAGGTAGTGACCTAAGTGGCTATTTAAAATCTATTCAGTCTGCGCAAATAGAAGCAATTGAAATTATTACCAATCCCTCTGCGAAATATGAAGCGGCCGGCAATGCTGGTATCATTAATATCCGTTTCAAAAAAAATAAATCTTTTGGTACAAACGGATCTGTTAATGCAGGTTATGGTATTGGCGTATTTTCAAAATACAACGCCGGATTTTCACTCAACTACCGGGATAAGAAGGTAAATATTTTTAGCACGTATTCGTATAGCAACGTGATCAATGAGATTAATACAACGGGTTATAGAATACAACACGATACTATTTTTGATGGAGGGTTTGGTCGGTTTATTCATGACAAGGGACATAATATAAAAGCAGGGATGGATTACTTTCTAAATAGAGCAACGACACTAGGTGTTATCATTACTGCGAATCCCGGCTCCATGCAAATGGATGAACCGGGTGAGACGTTCATATCCTCTGCAGTTAGCAACAAGCTTGTTAAAAGGTTGGTGGCAAACTCTATAAATGATACCAAAAGAAGCAACAGCAATATCAATCTAAATTATAGATACGAACAGAAGGATAAAGAACTAAACATAGATCTCGACTACGGAAAATATTGGTTAACTAACGAGCGGTTACAGCCAAACGCTTATTACGACATTTCTAATAATTACTTATATGGTCGTACTTACAATATGCTAACCCCTACCAACATTAATCTTACCTCTTTTAAAATAAATAACCTGAGGAATTTTAATGGAGGGAAGTTAGACATTGGGGGCAAAACGTCTTATGTAAGCAGTAAAAATAATTTTCAACGCTTTGATCTTATCAATAAAGGAAAGCAAATGGATAGCTCACGCAGCAATGATTTTAATTATAGAGAAAACATTAATGCGCTTTACATAAATTACAACAAAGACTACAAAAACTTTTTATGGCAAGTGGGAGTACGAATGGAAAACAGCGTGGTTTCCGGGCATTCTAATGGCTTTAAACTGAGAAATAACTTTGCTCCATTTGACTCTTCCTTTCAAAGGAATTATACAGATTTTTTTCCGAGCGTTGCAATTACCTGGAAAAAAGATAACAATAACCAGGTAGGTTTAAGCTATAGCAAACGGATCGATCGTCCGGTTTACCAAAATCTAAATCCTTTTGAATATCAAGTGGATGAATATACGTATCGAAAAG
>JBBPZJ010000539.1:0-4913 GCA_038199395.1 Chitinophagales bacterium | reverse complement strand
TATAAATACGCCAATAAGCGACAATGAAAAAGACTCACTCATAAATTGTTTTATGAGATCTTTTCTGCGGGCGCCAATTACTTTTCTCACACCCACTTCCTTCGCTCTTTTTGAAGCCCGGGCAGTAGAAAGATTCATAAAGTTGATGCACGCAATTATCTGGATAAGCACTGCAATCAGTAATAAAATATACAAGAATGAGGGGCTTACTGTTTTCGTCATTTCCACCTCATAATCTGTAGTGGTGTGAATGGAACTCATGGGTTGCAAGTGCAGTTGTTTTTCCATTCCAAGTTCTTTCAATTGCTGGGCACCGTATTTGTTTAAAAATGCCGGAAGCTTTTTTTCGAGTGAAGCGGCATTCGTATTAGGTATTAGTTTTACGTAAGAGCCGGCAAAGTTATTACCTGCCCAGGCATTGCTTTTGCGCACATATTCGGCAAAGCCTCCACTGTTCATAGTGATAAACAGGTTTGCGCGAATATGGGTTTTGCCTAAACTTTCATCCACTACACCGGTTACTATAAAATCGTGTTTGCCATAAGCATTATTAATTTCAATGGTCTTTCCAACAGGCTCTTCAATGCCAAAAAGTTTATTGGCTAGTGGTTTTAACAATACTATTGAATACGGTTCTGTTAATGCCCTCGCAGCACTACCATTGGTAAAATGATATGTAAACACATCAAAAAAAGTAGAGTCAACAAATACAGCGTCTTTCTCATAAAAAGATTTTTCCTTGTAGCGAAGCAAGTGTTGTTTTGCGGTCATTCCTGTAACTACACGGGTAACCTGCTCCACATCGGCGAAGTCGTTCTTCATAGCCGGGGCAATAGGCGGAGACGATGTCGCCATAGTATGTTTATCGCCCTTTGAAGCCAATGAAGTGGTTACCCGATAAATGTCTTTAGCGTTCTTTTCGTGCTTATCATAACTGTACTGATCTTTTACATATAATAATATGTATAAACAACAAAGCGTACCAACAGCCAAACCAATAATATTGATAACGCTGAACGTTTTGTTTTTAAGCAGAAAGCGCCAGGCGGTTTTGAAATAATTTTTGAACATATTGTGAGTTGTGGATTGTGAATTGTGAATTGTAATGTGTCAAATCCAGCGGATCAATTTTCACTTTTACATCTAAACTTATTGAAAGCGTTTCTCTGCATTTTCAAATTTTCAAATTGCCCCATTTTTCAAATTGATTATTCCGTTCTTAAACTCTTTACCGGGTTTGCTATAGCGGCTTTTATGGTTTGAAAACTTATGGTAAGAAGTGCCAGCAGAACTGTGGCAATACCAGTTATAACAAATACCCACCATTGAATACTGACGCGATATGCGAAGTCCTGCAGCCACTTGTACATCGCCCAATATGAGACTGGAAATGCAACGATGCACGATATTAGAACCAGTTTTATAAAGTCTTTTGAAAGCATATTAGTTACCTGTGTTACGCTTGCCCCAAGTACTTTGCGAATCCCTATTTCCTTGGTGCGTTGTTCCGCCGTATAGGTTACTAAGCCGAATAATCCAAGACATGCTACCAAAATTGTCAAGACAGCAAAGATGTTAAGAATACGTCCCGTTTTTTCTTCTGCAGAGTAAGTCTTGTTGTACAACTCATCCATAAAAGTATAGGTAAAAGGTTCTTCTGTAGTAAACTGTTCCCATTGCTGTTTAATAGAGGACAAAAGACCTGGCATATCAGCAGTTTTCACTTTTGCAATAACTCCCCATTCAGGCTTTAATATCATCAATAAAGGTGTAACCGGCTCATGCAGCGATTTGAAGTTGAAATCTTTTACCACACCAATTACAGTATACGAAAAGTCTTTTCCTCTTTCACTGTTTTGCCTTACAATCTTTTGTCCTACAGCGTTGCTTGCCCAGCCAAATGCTCTTGCTGCCGTTTCATTAATAACCATAGCTGAAGAGTCTGTGGCAAAATCATTTGAAAAGTTTCTTCCTGCCGCTATTTGCATACCCAGTGTGGGTATGTATTGCTCATCCACGTGATATTCCAGCGTTTTCATTAGCTGATTTTCTTTGCCTTCGGGATAAGCAAGTGCATTGTTACTGTTAGTTGGACCAGCAGGCTTGTATGCAGAAACCGTAACGTTTACAACGCGCGGATCTTTTAATAGCTGCTCTTTAAAAACCTGTTCATTTTTTCCCAAAGCATAAGAGTTTGATAATACCATAATTTGTTCTTTATCGTAGCCCAGTTTTTTATTTTGAATATATTTCATCTGCTGGTAAACAATAATGGTTCCCACGATTAGGCAAACAGAAATGAAGAACTGGAAAACAACCAGGCTACTTCGCAGACCAAAACTTTTGGTGCTTGTTCCGGGTCTGCCTTTTAAGACAGCAATTGGTTTAAACGATGAAAGAAAAAACGCGGGGTAAATACCCGCTAAAACGCCGACCACTATGCCAAGTAACACAAATACTGCTATTGGCCAGAAGTCTTTTCCAAAGGTTAAGTTTTTGCCTGAAAGCTGATTAAACACTGGCAAAGCCAACTGAACAAAAACAAATGCAACCAGCAATGCAAACAATGTCAGCAGCACTGACTCAAGCAGGAATTGTTTTATCAAATCAAATTTGCCGGAACCAATAACCTTTCTAACGCCGACTTCCTTTGCTCTCTTCGATGCGCTCGCTGTGGAGAGGTTGATAAAGTTGATACACGCGACCAGTAACATAAAAATCGCAATCGCACCAAAAATGTACACATATCGAACATCACCACCTGCTTCAAATTCAGAGGTTGAGTCGCCGTGCAAATGAATATCTGTTAACGGTTGTAATGCAAGGCCAAGTCCGTTTCCTTTGCTTCGAAATTGCGACAGGCTCATCCCCATTTCCTTTAGTATCTGTGGGCCCATGTACTTTTCGACCATGCCGGGCAGTTTCGCTTCTAATTTTTTATAGTTATAACCATCTTTCAACACTACATAAGTAAAAAAATTAGAAGCAAGCCAGGTCGTTTGTTTTGCTTCCGGCAAACTTTCCATGGAACCTAACATGTCAAAATGAAAATGGGAATTAGCAGGTATCTTTTCTATTACACCAGTTACTTTATACAATGCATTGTCGTAGCTGTTAAACGTCAGTACCTTTCCAATAGCCTCTTCATTGCCAAAGTATTTATTTGCCATCTCCTTTGTAATCACAACTGTGTTTGGCTGCTGCAATGCTGTCTTTGCATTGCCTTTTACAAATGGAAGGGTGAACACATTGAAGAAATTGGCATCAACAAATGCGAGGCTTCCTTCCTTAAACGTTTTATCAGCATAAGTAACTTTAGGTGAAAAGCCGGTACGCAGCCTTGTAGCCTCTTCGACCTCTGCATAATCGTTTTTCAATGCCTGGGCAACGGGAGGCATCACGTTAGATTCATTGATCTTACCACCGTTAATACTCGCTTTAAATATTACACGTACAATCCTGTCTGCCTTTTCGTTGAACCGGTCATAACTCAGTTCATCCTGCACAAACAGCATAATGATAAAACACACAGAAATGCCTGCAGATAATCCGAAGATATTAATGGCAGAGAAACTTTTGTTCCTCCAGAGATTTCGCATAGCGACCTTTAAATAATTGCGTAGCATAAAAGAAGATTATAAATAGTAACTCTTCGGTTTTTTAATTTAGCAACAACAAAACTGTTTTCCTTAAACAATATTTTACTGATTTCCGGTCCTTGCCTTTGACAGCTTTTTCTGCTCATCAAGAAATGCAACAGGTATGCCGACAGCATAACTGGTTCAGCTACAGGTAATTAAATTTCTTTAAATAATCGGAGCTGTACGAAAACGAACAGTTATTGTTCGTTTTTAAAAAAAAGATTTATTAGCAATACTTACACCTAAGTAAATCGAGGTTGATAAGGGAACATGAAAGTTTGTGTAGAAGAAATGCAGTAACTGTAGCGAAAAAGCCTAATCAATGATGTTTGAAGTGTAAGTAAAAGTGGGGAAAGTTGCTAAAATGTAAGATTTATTTTAAAGAGGAGTAAACGATATTTGACAAGGCCTGTTCATCAAGAATATAGATTCCCTTATCTAAGAAACGGATCATGTCTTCCTTTGCAAGTTCAGTCATTATACGAAAAGCAGTTTCGTAAGTGGTTCCTGCGTAAGAGGCCAGATCCTGCCTTGTAATACCAATGTTTAGCAAACCTTGCTCTGTTACGCCAAATCTTTCTTTTAATCTTAGTAACCCATATGCAAGCCGGCCTTTCACAGCCATGTGCGCCAGGTCACGCATCCGTTTTTCTGACTCCTGCAATTCTTCGGCATAAAATATTAGCAATTTAAACGCATATTCATGATTTACTTTTAGCGTAGCGAAGAAAAAATTGAGGTCTATAAAACAAGATTTTACCGGCTCAATAGCTGTAGCGGATATAGGATAAACAGATTCTTTTCCCAATCCACGATGACCTACAATATCTCCGGGGCCAGCAAAACGAACAATTAATTCTTTATCATCTCCCCACTGCTTATGCACTTTTGTTTTTCCTGACAGTAGAAAACAAATTCCTGTTACCTGCTCACCTTCCTTAAACAGTTGTTCACCTTTTTTAAAATTATAAGTTATTCTATTACCGGCAAGTGCAGGCAGCCATTCCTTAAGACACCCTCTGCATAACGAACAACTTTGAAGGTCACAATTATTCTTATTCTGCTTCATGTAAGCAAGGTAGCACAGAATAGCCTGGTGCTGAGGGCTGAGGTATCTGAAGAATTAATAGCTTAACGTGAGTTCGACGGTTATTCAGCTATCAGTGCCAGTATGGAGTCCCTTTTTTTATTCTTAAAAACAAGGTTTGTTTTCAAGAAAGTTATACGCTGCCAGGCAAGATAATATGTTATTGAAAGCATTATCTATACTTC
>JBBPZJ010000538.1:0-11036 GCA_038199395.1 Chitinophagales bacterium | reverse complement strand
GAAGGAACTACCGGAACTGATTTTAATTTATCCATCAGCGGTGATTATGAGTATGATTTAGATTTTACTACAACAAATGTTGCCCCCTTTATAGAAAATATATTCAGGGTAAGTAACCGTCTTACAATCACTCCCGGTTTCCGGCTCGAATATCTCAGAAGCACAGGCAGAGGATATAAAGAAGATGGTGGAAATAAAATTATTACCGATGAGAACAGAAAAAGAAGTATTGCCTTGTTTGGTATAGGTTCAGAATATAAGACATCTTCAAACACTAACATCTATGCTAATATCAGCCAGGCCTATCGCCCTATAGATTACTCACAAATTACAGGCTTTGGAATAACTTCTAAGATTGATCCTAATCTTAAAGATGCCAATGGCTTTAATGCAGATTTGGGTTACAGAGGTACTGTAAAGAACTATCTGAATTTTGATGTAGGCTTATTCTATCTCGCTTATAATAAAAGGATCGGAACAGTTTTAATTAATCAGGGTACAGCAAATGAATATACCCTTAGAACCAATGTTGCAAACAGCGCACATAAAGGGATAGAAAGCTATGTTGAATTTAATCTGCTTAAATACTTAAATAACAACTCCATTAAAGGTCTCAGTATTTTCAACTCTCTTGCTTTAATTGATGCAAAGTATACCTCGGGAGAATTTAAAGGTAATCGTGTTGAAGCATCAGCAAGATATATAAACAGGATAGGTTTAACTTATTCAGATAAAAAGTGTTCCGGCACAGTGCAGATGAATAATACAGGCGATGCTTTTGGGGACGCAACAAACGTTAGAAAAAGTGAAGATCCTGTTGCCGGACATATCCCCGCATATACGGTTTTTGATTTAAGTGCGACTTATAAATTGAATCGCTATGCACTAAAAGCAGGTGTAAATAATCTTGCCGATAAAGCCTATTTTACCCGGCGAACTGATGAATATCCTGGTCCTGGTATAATACCTTCGATTGGCAGAAGTTTTTATATCGGAGTATCTGCCAGGTTTTAAACCTGCATCTTAATTAAAAAGGCATGAAACAAAAAGTCACCGTTTGTCGTTCAGGGCACTTGGTGCGTTCGTTTTTTCCACAGATTGTTTAAAACTTTAAAAAAAGACTTGGTTGACAATTTTAAAATAAAATTTAGTATTGTCAACAAATAGAAATGCGTAAAAATTTCGCAAATGGAAAATGTATTTGGCAATAAATTGGTGTCAGCCCGAAAGATGGCTGGCATGTCCTTGCAGGACTTAGAAAACAAACTTGAAAAATTTGTTTCCCGTCAGGCATTGCACAAATATGAACAAGGCAAAATGAAACCTGAAAGTCAGGTATTGATTGCTTTATCAAATGCGTTGAATGTGCCTGTGGATTTTTTTATTCCATTCCTTCTATTCATGTGAACCTGACAAACATCGGCTACCGAAAGTATTCTTCAAAGATTTCAAAGACTGAACAGTTATCGGTAGAAGAAAAAGCAAAAGAAAATTGTGAACGCTATTTGGAATTAGAGCACCTGATTAACCCTAATGAGAAGCCGGAATATTTTACTTACAATAAGGTGATAGAAAATGCTGATGATGCTGAAAATGCTGCAAAGAAATTAAGAGACGATTGGTCACTTGGTTATGACCCTATTCCTGATGTTGTTGAAATGTTAGAGGACAAAGGTTACAAAGTAGTTAAGTTGGAAGCTCCTGATGGTTTTGATGGAATGAAAGCAGATGTTGACGGCAAAAAATTAATTGTCCTGAAAAAAAACAAGAAAGAAGGTGAAGATGTTGTAAGAAAAAGATTTACTGCTTTGCATGAATTGGCTCATCATTCTCTAAAGTTTTCTAAAAAGCTTTCTGATAAAGAGGAAGAAAATTTGTGTCACACTTTTGCTTGTGCTGTTTTGTATCCTGCGGATATGGCAAAGAAGGAATTGAGCAAAGACCGTTTCCATTTTTATCAAAACGAATTAATGTTGATTAAAGAGAGATGGGGGATTTCTTTTCCCGCTGTTTTCTCAAGGGCTTTGCATCTTGGCATCATTACCAGTTTTATTTACAGGCGTTTCAATGTGGGCTATAGAGAAAGAAAGTTGCACCTGAATGAGCCGGGAAAATTTATGAGCAAAGAAAAACCTGTTCGGCTTGAACGGCTAATTTATTTAGGATTGTCAAAAGAAGTTATTTCAGTTAATGAAGCTGCGTTTTTTGCAGGTAAAACCGTTTGTGAATTCCGTGAACAATTGCAGCAGTTGGTATGAAACTTTTTATTACTGATACAAATGTGTTCTTTGATTTGATGAACATAGAAGCCCTTCCTGAATTTTTCGGGCTGGACTTTGAAATTTGCACAACAGATTTTGTCGCAAATGAAATATTGCGTTTAGAACAAGCGGAACAAATTCAAAATTTCATTAGGTCAAAACAACTTACTGTTTTTAAATTTTCTGCTGACGAAATTGAAGAAGTGGTAAATCTTAAAACAAAACGGACATTTTCAGAGCAAATAATATAGAAAATATTAGTCAGGAGCTATACTGCAACTCCCTTAACTGGCAGAGAATTTATAGTTATCCACAAGCAGTGTAGCATTGAACAGCCCTGCTTCAGCGCATTTATTTGATTGGTATTTTTCATAACCGTTAATGCGATCTATAATTAAGTTTTCATAATGTTCAGAAAATGACACGTCGTTATTAAAAATGTAAACCCCTTTACTCACTCCATCGCACCGTGTATAGCATAGAGAACAGTGAAGATGTTATTGCCTGCTTGTATGTATGCCATAACTGTTTTCTTGAAAACGCAAATAACTACAAAATATTTTCAAGGTAGTTTCTAAATCTTACAAGCATAACCTTGTTCAACCTATTTTTCCGGCGGTTCTATATTATCTTCCTTTTGTAGTTGCTCGTCGATCTTTTTACCTTTTAACCTGAAAGCAGGGAAATTCATAGGGCTTACCTTAGGCTGTTCATCACCCAATAAGACACCCCATTGCTTCATGCTTTCTGTACGATCGAAGATTATTTTGAAAACAGCCAATATCGGTAACGATAAAAACATACCTGAAACGCCTGCGAGCGAGCCGGCTACAATTACACCGACAATCGTAGCCAATGCATTAATTTTGACTTTTGAACCAACTATTCTGGGCATTAGAATATTGTTGTCTAAAAATTGAACTACTGCGATTGTTATAAGTACTGTAAAAATTGGCCATAATTCCTGCGAAGACGTTAGCGTGAGCATAACGCCAATGATATTCCCGAGCAGAGCTCCTACATATGGTATCAAATTAAGAAACGCAAAAATTACTCCGATTAAAATGGCATGTTTGATTCCAAAAAGCATCAAGGCTCCACCTAACAGCACTGTTATGTAAGTGATCTGTATAAGCAGACCGATGAGGTAGCTTTTAATAATTATTTCTGTTTCGCGCATCGCATCTTCTACCTGTTTTTGATTTGATCCCGGAAACCATAAGAAAACGAAACGCAATAACAAATTTTTATAGAAAAGTATGAGGAACACATATATCGGTAACAATCCCACAAAGACAAAAATACCTGTAACCGAAGAAGCAGCGCCGCCCAACACACCTCCGGCATAATTTACCAGCTTTTTGCTTTGATCATTAATAATATCCACTTGCTTCTCAGAAGAAAAGTTGAATTTCCTGTTAATCCACTCACTTAAAGTATGCAAATGGAGAGACACGTTTTCCTTTATCTGGGGAAAATCTGCGATCAGGCTACTAAGTTGAGAGGAAAAAAACCAGAGTATTCCGACAACTAGAACGAATAATAACAAGATGGCCAATGAAATAGACAGCACTTCAGGAAATCTTCTATTTCTAAAAAAACGATAAACAGGAAGCAGCACAATGCTAATAAAGAATGCGAGAACTAGCGGCATAATAATTCCGTTGCCTGCAACAATTATTACTCCCAGAAAATATAGCCCTATCAGTTCCACCGCCCTTCTTACTGTAACAGGCAAATTTGCATTCATAAAACTTATTTTAAAAATATTTTAATCTTAAAATATTTCTGCTATTAAAAACTGCGCCAGCGCACACAACTTCGATTAAAGCTCCTATTTTAGAGTAACAGCGGAGGAATGTTGAAAGTTTGAGGAAGCTCTTACTTATACAACAATTGAAAGCTATAATTATGACAAATTCTTAAGTTTAGGGTTTCTAACAAGGGCAACGAAGATTGCAGTGAGGAGGCCAATAAAATATAAGCGCCACGTGGAAAAGCAAAAGCCCTCGGTTGAAAACAAAGGGCTTTTGTGGCAGTTAAATAAAAACAAGAGACTAATATGAATTACACTTTTTCGAGTTTTGAGCTATTCTCATCTGTTATTGTTTCTTCTATTTCACCGATTAGTGCTGCGGAAGAAGTTGCTGAAATTTCTATCTCATCTTCCTTATTCTTTGGTTTATCTTCAAAAGAGGGCTGTGGTTCAACGTCATCTTCTGCAGCCTCGTTCCCAGTCTGTTCAGCATCAGTGGTAGCAGTCGTGGTAGACGACACCACTTCAGGTTTGTCTTCATTTGGTGGTTCTGTTTCTACTGCTCCATCCGCCACATCATTGTTAATTTCTGCCTTATCATTTACATCTTCTCCGTCTTTTTCTTCATCTGCTACTTGCTTTACAGGAGGGGCCGCAGTAGGGCTAACAGTAGGTCCTTCCTGCTTATTAGCTGACGCTTCCGTATCTTTTTCGTATTTTTTCTTTTGATCTTCACGAAGTTCAGCAAGTGAATTTTGCATTTGTTGTATCCATCCGTCTAATTCTGTTTGAAGCACCTGCTCGGTGTGCGATACCAAAGAATCAATGTTTGCGGATAACGACTGGTCTTCAGCACTTAAAGCGTTCCACCAGGCCTTTACATTTGCCAGGTCTGTCGCTGCCTGATTGTATTTTATTAGTGTATTTTCGACCTGCCTGTAGCCGAGATAAGTGCCAAAGGCTGCAACTACTGTAGTGGTGAGGGCAACCCATACCTGCATGTTGACAGCCGCCAGATAACTTCCTAATCCTCCAACCAAAAAGGTGGACCAGTACAACATCTTTAACTGTTTTTCAAGTTTAACGGCTTTCGTTCTGAAGAAACTAAGTTGATCATCTAACCTTAATTCAATGTACCGGTCCGGAACAAGATAAGATATACCGTCATCCTGGCCATGTGAAGCATCCATTCTGGGAGGTAGCCCTTTGCTGACGTCATACGGTTTTAAAGAAGAAGTATTTACCTCGGTACGCATTGTTCTGCGTGTAATGTCTTCTATTTTAAGAGCGAGTTGTTGTTCGGCGATTTCCTTGTAATACATGGATCTTGTACGGTAGCGGAAAATTTCTCTTTTTATCGATTCGGCGGCAGCACGCAGTAATAACCACTTGCTTCCTTGTTTGAAGCGGGCAGCCGCAGTTACCAATACCGATAATAAAATGGGCATAACAATAAGTGAGTTGTGAAGCATCCACCAATAAAAATAAAACGGGTTTGCACCTCTACCCTTCCAAAGATCGGTCGCCGACATTAAGTTAGTAGATGCGGAAGCGTCTTTTGGCCCCCAGATCTGCTGAATAATTACCAGAGCGGTTCCGATTACACCCAGTAGCAAGATGACCATTTGAAGTCGGCCAAAAAACTTTTGCTGCTCATTTGCATTCTGATCATACATTGCAAATGTTTCCCAGGCCTGCATAAGCACTTTATCTACACCAAGCTCTCTTATAATCAAACGCTCAATTCCTTTTACAGAACTGGACAACTTGTGATAGTGAAGATCGCCGTCAGAAATAATTTCAGCTAATAGCGGATCGTCAGGTGCTACCTCTTTGTTTTTAGATGCTTTTGCTATTTCATCGGCAAACCCACCACTTTCTTCTACGACAATAATTCTCATATTTTGCCTGACAGCCCGCAGTATTTCTTTTTTTGTAACGTCTCCCCCTCCTGCCACTATCACTAGCGAAGGCAAGGTCGTTTCTTTTCTCTCTTCCGTTTTCTTACCCTGTTTGCTGTTAGCAGACGGAACTTCCGTGATTTTTAGAGTTAAGGCTTTCACCAGATTAAACATGATCCCTGTTTCACTTCCCCAGTCAGATCCCTCTGCGATTACAAAATGCGAATGATTAGGATCAAGCGGAGTACCTTTTGCCGAATCTCCCGGCACTGAAATCTTACCGGCCGGCGCAACGCCGATTAAAGCCGTTTTATTACCTCTTGCAGAAACTCCTTCGCCCATTAACTCCATCACGCCCGCCTTGGTACCGCCATCAACCAGAACAGCCACTCCCTCAATAGCACCACGGGCAATGCCACGACTAAACAACTGGGTAAGTTTGTCTTTGCTCTTCTGCTCCAAATCATCTGCACCACCAACTATTAGAATTACTGCTTTGTGATCAGCAATGCCCAGTTCTGAAATAATATCTTCAGATTTTGTTTTTGAATTTGCAAAAACGGCTGTTGCCTGGTTGCCGTTTGCAAAATCAAAGGTTCGTTTGTTAAGAGTATCTGTATTCATAGAAGGAGGTGATTTTAGAGCATACATTGAATTATCAGGAAAAAAGCATTAGAACGATATTCGTCATTCTGAAAAGTATACCCCTGTTGTGGCAAGTTGGAATATTTGCCTGAGAACAGGAACCAGGGTTAGGGTGCTGTTAGCGGTTGAGGCATATGAATAGAATTTGATGTATAAATACAAATTTTTCTTTTCAAATGCAATAGGGTACTAATTGTGAAATCAAAAAAATCTATAATCGAAAATGAGCTCGACTGTGATATAGGTAGCATTGTCCTTCTGCCGGGTTAATTGAAGGCAATGGAATTACTAAGACGTTAGAATGTCGTGGAGCGGGATGTCTAACTAAGAATACGGTTATAAAAAAGGTATTCTGAAGAGTGTGATCAGAAATAAAAAGCCTTGTGCGGCATTGAAAAGCTGAGATGATTTACTCATTGTGCCTTGTCCGTTAAATGATGTCATGCTGCTCGAGCCAGAATTTGCGCACTGCATTCAACTCATCAAAGTCTAACACGTCGTCGTCTTTTAACCTTTCACCATCATTGACATAAGTAAAATGGTGAACGCCCTCTTTACGATGTAAAGTAAAGTCGTAGGTGTTTTCTCCTGTTTTATTTACTTCAACGTGCACTCCATCTTCTAATGTGAATCTCATTGGGTAATGTGTCGACATAAATTTTTTATTTAAAATTACCTATTATAATCCATTTTGTAAAGTGCCATATCAATAGTAATTAAGCCCTTTAATTTTCTAACTAAGATTATTATACTGTAGTAATGTCCCAAAGAAAGCCGCTAGTGCTGTTGGCGGCCATTCCTCATCTTGTAAACTTTACGCTTATTTATTCTGCCATTTTTTATCAAGCATTTTTATAAAATAACCTCCTACTACACTTCGCGCCTGAAAGCCAAACTGTTTAAAAGTTTTTTTTGAGAATGAAAGAGTCTATCCTCACTTGCAACTCTGCCGATTTGTTTTGTGCTTCGTTTAATGGAAGACCTGCCGGTAACCCTGGACGTGTATGTTTTGTGGCAGTCAACCATGCATCCCGCATCATATTTTGTCGCTCTGCCACCAGCCTTACGTATTGCGGAGCATTGTCGATATTGGTCAAACTAGCTACGATGCCGGTAGCATGGGCGACTTCCTTAAAGCCCAGGTGCGTCAACACTTGTCTTGCGATAATCCAATGCCCTACTTCACCGGGATGAACGCCATCCTGTGCTAATGCAAAGCCCTCGAGGTTAAAATTTTTATCAACTTTCCGGTGGGCCATTAAGTATTTCTTCATTGGATAATGAATGTCAACAACTTCCCATCCGAATGCGTGTTTCGAGCTTAGTAACCAGTCGGCATAACGATCCAGAACTTCGGCGTATCCTGTGCTTTTACCTTTTAATTCGTCATAGTACGGAGGTGTTAAATGTATGATTCTTGCTCCGGTTATCATCACTTCATTGTGCAGCCAATTTATTCCATCTTTAAACTGTTGAAAACGCTTATTATCAAAAGGCATATAAATGCCATCGTTCATTCCGTAGCAAGCAAAAACCAAGTCCGGCTTTGTTTGTTGGAGTACCCTCGTTAGTCTCTCATGCAAATCAGGTCTGGGAAAACTTCCTCCTGCATGTCCGGGTTCTGACAGGCCTGATACTGTTTCACTGGACAGGCCTGCATTGATGAACTCAAAGACCCTTTGCGGGTACTGCACTCTCAGGTAAGCTTCAATATCAATAACATAATTACCTGCCCATGTTATACTATTACCAAGGAACAGAATTCGTTTTACACCCGGCGCAATGCCCTGCCCATATGTAAATGGTAGAGTAAAGATCAATATAATTGACAGAGCAAATCTTTTGTGCATGTTATTTCTTGAATTGATATTTTTTCCTGCCATCAACAACGGTGATTAAAACGCTTGAACAGTACGATATGTCCTTGTTTTACAAAGCAGTCAATTGTAAAATAAGCATTGATCAAAATAAATCTGATAAAGCTTTAGATTGTATAAAATATAACAGCTATTCAAGCTGCAGCCCAAATTATAATTAAAACTTTTTATCTTCATTAAAAAGTTTCTATATGAAAATACTGAACAGGTATGTAACGGTTTTAATTTTTCTTGCTACTAATATTTGTCTTGTTTACTCACAAGATAATGGGAAATTAAGATTAATAATGATCGGAGCACATCCTGACGATTGTGACATGGGAGCCGGAGGCACTGCCATCATTTTTGCTAAAATGGGATATGCTGTAAAATTTGTTTCTGTAACGAATGGCGACGCCGGGCATCAAACGATGAAAGGTGCTGAACTTGCGACACGGAGATTTGCAGAAGCTCAGGAGGCAGGAAAACGTTTTGGTGTTGTTTATGACGTACTGAATAACCATGACGGAGAACTATTGCCTACCCTCGATGTTCGCCTGCAGGTGATTAAAAAAATAAGGGAATGGGATGCTGATGTGGTTTTTGCACCGAGGCCAAACGATTATCATCCTGACCATCGTTATACCGGAGTACTTGTGCAAGATGCTGCGTATATGGTGGCTGTGCCAAACGTAGCACCTGAAACACCGGCTTTAAAAAAGAATCCGGTTTTTTTATATTTTCAGGATCGATTTCAAAAACCAAATCCCTTTCGTCCCGATATAGCCATTGATATTTCTGATGTGTTTGCCCAAAAGATACATGCGATGGATGCACATGAATCTCAGATGTATGAATGGCTGCCATGGATAGGACATTACCTGGAGCAGGTGCCGGCAAATAAAAAAGACCGTGAAAAATGGCTGGCACAAAAAAGGTCAGCAGAAATCACTCCCGCAGTAAGGCTTTCGCTCGAAAAATGGTACGGAAAAGAAAGAGCAGCAATGATAAAAAATGCAGAGGCTTTTGAGATATGTGAATATGGTGCCCAGCCGAATGATGAAGAAAAGAAAAGACTGTTTCCTATGTTGCCGAAGTAAGCAGAAGAATTTCAGATACGATTCGATGCCGATACCTTGGAACAAACAAGATTATGGACACAAATCACATAAGCCAAAAATGATTTCATCAGTTTCATCAACACATAGAAAAAGTGTTGAAACGTCATTAGAAAACGTGTAATTAAAAAGGCTTCCTCTACAATTGTGAGGAAGCCTTGGTAAAAATGTACCTTTTTTAAATCTTACTATCGTCAAGCCGATAATAAAATTATAATAGTAGTATAAGTAGCAGAATGATAATGATAATAGCAGCGGTAGAAATATAAATACCACTTCTTCCGATCGCTTTGGCTTCCTGGTTCAAATCTTTTAGCTCACTTCTAAGTTGTTTCTTTTCATCTCTACTCAAAGAAGACCTGTCCATGTTTTTAATTTCATTCACACGCTGTTTCATTTCTAAATAACGTGCTTCTTTTTGTTCTTCAGTCATATTTTCAACCCGTGCCTTTAAGGTCTTTTTATCGGCGGCATTTACAGTAATGGTGTTGAAACATAAGAGCATAATAAGCGTAGCAACGCAAACTTTTTTCATAATAATTTTTTTAAGTTAATAAATAATTGAAACAGGAATTCTACATTAATAAAGGTTGGGTCAGCAACCAAAACTTTAGCTTGAATAATTAATTCAAAAATAATGCCTCTACATTTTGGGCAATAGTAGAGAGCATCGGGTAGAAATCATCGGATAGATATTATTTCGACAATTAATGTTTTTTCTTATAAATGACCGTTTGTAGTGATAAAACAATCGTTTTGATCATGGTTTTACCCATAACTATTTATCCGGTTCATTCATTTTTTCACCAATCAATCTTTTGCCATTAGCGTCACTGCTTCTGGTAGACTCGAACATAATCTACCTCAAACCTGTTTGGAAAATTTGTATTTGCGGGATCGCCGCCGTTCTGACCACCAATTGCAAGATTTAGCAGCATATAGTGAGGTTGTTTAAATGGGTTGATATTAGATCCATCTTTATTAACCAATTTGTCCAACTCAACTTTGTTTAAAGGCTGCTCATCCATATAAAGTGAGATCGCCTTTTCATCCCAATCCATTCGCCAAATGTGAAACTTTGAAGCCCAGTCAGTTCCTCCCAATGAATCTATCGAAAATCTATTGCTGTACCATTCAGTTTTTTGATCAGGCCCCATACATGCTATATTAGCGAGCAATTTTTTTCTGTAATATTCCATGATGTCTATCTCTCCATTTTCCGGCCAACGTCCTGTAACACCTAAAGTCCACCATGCGGGCCAAAGGCCGGAGCTAACGTCAATTTTGCCCCTCATTACAAACCGCCCATATTTCCACGACTGTTTACCTGATGTATTAATGCTTGAAGCAGTATATCGAATATTTTCCCGGTTCGTTCTCCAGTTGTTACTTGCTTTGATGTAATCAGGATTAGGCTTTTCTTCTTTCCGGCCTTCTATTATCAAAAAACCTTTTTCACACCACACATTATCAGGTTGATACCATTGATGTTCCTCATT
>JBBPZJ010000537.1:0-9675 GCA_038199395.1 Chitinophagales bacterium | reverse complement strand
CAAAGGTGGAGTAGCAAGGGCGCTCAAAATATGCTTAACTTAAGAGTAGTCAGAAAAAACAATGATTGGAATAAAATTATTGAACTAACAAAAGCTAAATCTAAAGCCGCCGCTTAATTGCGACAATTTGAAATGCACCCGGTACGAGGTACGAAGCCTCAACTGCTTATCTGACAACTATTAAGTACTTTTGCGCAAATTTTAGAATTATGATGACATTTGAAGGGTTGGGAATTGACGCAAGGTTAATTCAGGCAACCGACGAGTTGGGGTTTGTGAACCCAACTCCGATTCAGGAACAGGCGATTCCCGTGCTGTTGAACGGCACTACAGATTTTGTCGGGTTAGCACAGACTGGTACAGGTAAAACAGCAGCATTTGGATTGCCATTGTTGCAATTAGTTTTAGTAGAAAACCGTCATCCTCAAGCGCTGATCGTTTGTCCTACGAGGGAGCTTTGCATGCAGATCGTTAAAGAAATTGAACTTTTTAAAAAGCATATAAAAGGATTACATGTCGTTGCTGTTTATGGTGGTGCTTCTATTACCATGCAAATACGGGATCTAAGAAAAGGGGTTCAGATTGTTGTTGCTACTCCTGGTCGTTTAATTGACCTTATCGAACGCAAAGCCATTGATCTGGAGCAAATTAAATACCTGGTATTAGATGAGGCGGATGAGATGTTAAATATGGGTTTTAGAGATGATATAGAATTTATTTTAAAGAATACTCCAAATCGTGAAAGTACCTGGTTGTTTAGTGCGACCATGCCGCCTGAAGTAAGGCAAGTTAGCAAGCGTTACATGAAGAGCCCGGTAGAAGTAACAGTTGGTAAGGCAAATACAGGCAACAAAAATATTGACCATCAATATTATGTTTGCTCATCGCAACATCGTTATGAAACGCTAAAGCGTATTATAGATTTTAACCCCGGCATGTACGGTCTTATCTTTACTCGAACCAAGCTGGATGCGCAGGGAATTGCGGAGAAGCTTACCAGGGAAGGATATGATATCGATGCTTTGCATGGCGACTTGTCACAGGCACAACGTGATGCCGTCATGGGACAGTTTCGTGATAAAACACTGCAATTGTTGATTGCAACAGACGTGGCTGCACGGGGAATTGACGTGAAAGAAATAACGCACGTAATCAACTTTGAATTACCGGATGATGTTGAAGTATATACACATAGAAGTGGGCGTACCGGTAGGGCAGGAAGTCAGGGTATTTCAATATCGATAGTACATTCGAGAGAAATATTTAAGCTGCGCCAGATAGAGAAAATGGTGCAGCAACCTTTTCATAAATTAGACATTCCTTCCGGAAAAGATGTTTGTCGCAAGCAGTTCTTTTACTTTATGGACAAGCTGTTACAAACCGATGTAAGCCACGGAGATTACGAAACTTACATGCCCATGCTGGCGGAAAAGTTTGCAGATGTGAGTAAGGAAGATGTCTTAAAAAGAGTGGTTGCTACAGAATTCGATCGCTTTCTGAAATATTACGAAAATGCGGCAGATCTAAATGCAAGGGTTGAAACTCGTGGAAGAGGAACAGAAAGAACCTTTGATCGCTTTGACAGAGGAGATCGAAATGATGGACGCAGGGATGCAAGAGGAAGAGATTTTTCAGGCGGTGACGGAAACTATGCAAGACTTTTTGTAAATCTTGGTACTAAAGACGGTTTTTACAAAGCTAGTTTTCTTCAGTTTATTTTAGATATGAGCGATTTGAAAAAAGAAAGTTTGGGCCGTATAGATATGAAGGAAATGAATAGCTGGATCGAAATAGATAAGAGTGTAGCTGATAAAATGGTTCGCTCTGTCGACGGTAAGACTTTTAAAGGCAGACGGATTAGAATGAATGATGCAAACAGCAGGGGGTAAAGAAAAGCTGCTAACTCAGTATCTTTTTATTATGGGCTAAACGTTCATTCGCTGCTTAGTTAGAGTTCGTAGAAATGATTACGAAATTATAAACTTGTAGGTTAATAAAACATGCACAACTATCTGGTTAATGCTTCAATTCAGATACTACCAATTGCAGAAGACCGACATCCATATGAGTGGGTGGATGAAGCAATTTTAGTTATTCAGAAGTCAGGGATAAAATATATGGTCGGCCCTTTTGCAACAGTTGTAGAGGGGAGTTATGTGGAAGTAATGGCTGTCGTAAATGCAATAAATGAGCACCTGTTTTTGAAAGGGTGCAATGAATGGATTGCAAGTGTTCAGGTAAATATGAGAAGCAATAGCGACATTACGGGCGAAGAAAAGGTGTCTAAGTTTAGTTTAAAATAATATTTTTACTTCAATAAATTAAAAGATGGAAGAAACATTAAATGCCTCATCTTCTATAGATCAGGTACTTCTTAAACGTCCGTTAATAATTTCCGGACCATGTAGTGCAGAAACTGAAGAGCAGGTTATTGAGACCGCTAACCGCCTTAAGAAAACCGGAAAAGTAGATGTTTTGCGGGCAGGTATCTGGAAACCAAGAACCCGGCCAGGTAGTTTTGAGGGTGTCGGTACAAAAGGTCTTAACTGGTTGACTCAGGCTAAAAAAATCACTGGTCTTCCTATTGCTATTGAAGTCGCTACCGGAAAACAGGTAGAAGATGCTTTGCATTTTGACGTTGATGTACTGTGGATTGGGGCAAGAACAACTGTTAATCCATTCAGCGTCCAGGAGGTTGCAGATGCACTTCGTGGTGCTGATGTTCCTGTTTTAATCAAAAATCCAATTAACCCTGATCTCGAACTATGGCTTGGTGCAGTTGAGCGTGTTGCTAAGGCCGGCATTAAAAACATTGGTTTGATACATCGTGGTTTTTCTTCTTATGGCAATACCGAATACCGCAATGCTCCTATGTGGCATCTTGCTATAGAAATGAAGCGTCGCTTTCCGCATATGATGATGATTAACGATCCAAGTCATATTTCAGGTAACCGTACTTTGTTGCAAAGCGTTGCTCAGAAAGCAATTGACCTTGATTATGATGGAATCATGATTGAAAGCCACATAGATCCGGATAAAGCATGGAGCGATGCAAAACAACAGGTTACACCTGAAAGGCTTGCAGAAATCTTAGATGGTATTAAATGGAGACACGAAACCAGTAATGAAAGAGAATTTGTAATTGCCCTTGAGAAATTAAGAGAACAAATTAATCATATTGATGATGAATTGATGCAATTGCTGGGTCAGCGTATGAAAATCGCTGATAAGATTGGTCAGTATAAAAAAGAGAACGATATAACTGTTCTTCAAACCAATCGTTGGAATGAATTGCTGGAAAGAGCTTTCAGAAAAGGAGAAACATTAGGCTTAAGCAAAGAGTTCATAACCAAGTATTATGATGCCGTTCACATGGAGAGTATTAACCACCAGACTACCATTATGAATAGCTAAGACATTTATACCCTTTCAAAAAGGGGAAACTTTGAAGCAGTTGCTGCGCCTAAGCAGCAACTGCTTTTATCATCCGCTGCTTACATCTTTAAAAGTCCTTTCAGGGGATTTAGGGCATGATCAAAAAAACTTTCTCATTCACATCTTCTACAGTCAACTATTACTTTAATGCAGAGTTAGATTTTCTGAAACAAATTGTTTCTGCAGATAACGCTGTAGTTATAACTGACGAAAACGTATTCGCAAAACACCAGAAAAAATTAAAAGGATGGAAATCAATTGTGATAAAAGCCGGAGAGCAACATAAGGTTCAGGCAACAGTTGATGACATTATACAACAGTTAATAGATCTGGGCGCAGACAGAAAAACAACATTAATAGGTATTGGAGGAGGCGTTATAACAGACATTACCGGGTTCGTCGCTGGTATTTTTATGCGAGGTATAGCATTTGGGTTTGTTCCCACTTCTATCCTGGCTATGGTCGATGCAGCAATTGGAGGAAAAAATGGAATTGATGTAGGCCTATACAAAAATATGGTTGGTTTGATAAGGCAGCCGGCATTCCTCTTATATGATTTCTCCTTACTCCGATCTTTACCAAAAGAAGAATGGGTGAACGGTTTTGCAGAAGTTATTAAACATGCATGCATTAAAGATGCACCAATGTTTAAGTTGCTTGAGGAAAATAAACTTGCCTATTTCCAAAAGAACTTAACCGTAGTGGCTCAATTGGTTCAAAGAAATGCATTGCTGAAAACCAAAGTGGTAGTAGGCGATGAATTTGAAAGCGGTGAAAGAAAACTCCTAAACTTTGGTCACACTTTAGGTCATGCCATCGAAAATCTGTATAAAATTCCTCATGGACATGCAGTAAGTATAGGAATGGGAGTAGCTTGTAAATTTTCTGCAACGGTATCAGGTTTTAAAGAAACTGAACGAGTTGTGAAAGTTTTAAAGCAATACGGGTTACCTCCGCAATTTGAATTTGATAAGGAAGAAGCTTTTAGAATTTTAAAGACGGATAAAAAGAAAACTAATCAATCAATTAGTTATATTCTTTTAAATAAAATCGGTAAAGCAGAAATCGTTTCTCTGTCTTTTGATGAAATTCAAACATTAATAAACAATTTGTAAAAGTTACAACAAGGTTCAAATGTTGTCGCAAAAGAGGATATGATAGTAGAAATTAGGCCTTCGGTTTTATCTGGTTCTATAGTAGCTCCTGCCAGTAAAAGTAGCATGCAAAGGGCTTGTGCTGCCGCCTTACTTTCAGAAGGGGCTTCAGAGATAATAAACCCCGGTAAAAGCAATGATGATCGTGCTGCTTTAGAAGTTATTCAAAAATTAGGGGCAAGAGTAGTTAGCAATGAAGACGGGTCAATAACAATACACAGCCAGGGAGTCGATCCTGTTGAAGAAGAAATCAATTGCGGTGAAAGCGGTTTAGGTATTCGCATGTTTACTCCCATCGCTGCTCTCAGCAACAAGCAGATTACCATTAACGGATTCGGAAGTCTGTATACGAGGCCAATGCATTTCTTTGATGAAATATTCCCTCAGTTAAAGATTCAAATTCAATCACGAGAGGGAAAACTTCCTTTACGAATAAAAGGACCCCTGGTTCCGGCAGATATAGAGGTAGATGGATCTCTAAGTTCGCAATTTTTGACAGGTCTTCTAATGGCTTATGGAGCGTCTGTTATAAAACCTGTGACAATAAAAGTAAACAATCTTAAGAGCAAGCCTTATATTGATCTTACGCTGAAGGTAATGGAAAGTTTCGGCAGAAAGGTGAGCCATACCAATTACAAATTTTTTCATTTGGAGCCGCAGGACAAAAACTATGAGCCACAGATATATAAAGTTGAAGGTGATTGGAGCGGGGGCGCTTTCTTACTCATTGCTGGTGCGATAGCAGGAAATATTACGGTTAAAGGATTAGCTAGTTCATCCACCCAGGCTGATAAGGAAGTAATGCGTGCCCTGGAAGATTGTGGAAGTGATCTATCTGTAACCAACGATGAAATAAAAATAGGACCTGCAGAACTTAAAGCTTTCAAGTTTGATGCGACAGATTGCCCTGATCTTTTTCCTCCGTTAGTAGCCTTGGCTGCAAATTGTGAAGGTATCACTCAGATAAAAGGAGTTAGCCGGTTAGCTCATAAAGAAAGTAATAGAGGACTTACCTTACAGGAGGAATTTGGTAAAATGGGTATAAATATTACCCTGCACGATGATCTGATGTTAGTTGAAGGTGGATCTAAGTTATTAGGTGCGAGAGTACATTCACGACATGATCATCGTATCGCAATGGCTTGTGCTGTGGCTGCTTTGAAGGCCAGCGGAGGGGTTACTATAGAAGAGGCTGACGCAATAAATAAATCTTACCCTGATTTTTACAGCGATTTACAAAAGTTGGGAGCGTCTGTCGTATGATAGTTTTACTACGAATGAATTCATTTAAGATTTAAAAGCAAAACTTAATAAACAAAACTCATCTTATCAGCACATATTTATTTTTAAGCTTACTACCTGCGTTGTTTTCATTACTTCATCGGCTTACTATCAATAGAGCTTTTATGAAGAGGATGTTTTAGATAGACTGACAATAAGGGTAAAAAGCAGGTGAATTGATTTTTATCAAAAATGCTTTGACCAGTAACTTTATCATTAATACTTTTTCATCTTCGCTGAGTAATTTAACCATTTAAACCCATTAGAGTTGAACAGTTTCGGTCGCATATTTCGCATTCATATTTTCGGGGAATCTCATGGTGAAAGTGTAGGACTAACTATTGATGGTTGTCCTGCAGGCTTACAATTATCTGTAGAAGATTTTCTTGCAGACATAGAAAGACGTAAAGGTGGAGCCAGGGGTACTACGCCTCGCAAAGAAGATGATTTGCCAATCTTTAAAAGTGGCTTATTTAATAATAAAACCACCGGTGCTCCTGTTACTATACTTTTCGAAAATAATAATACACGCAGTACGGACTATGCAAAACAAAGAGCATTTCCAAGGCCCGGTCATGCAGATTTTGTTGCTAGTAAAAAATATGGCGGAAATGAAGATTTCAGGGGAGGCGGTCATTTTAGCGGACGGCTAACTGTTTGCCTGGTTGCAGCCGGTGTTATCGCAAAAAAGCTGCTTAACTACATAAAGGTTGAGGCGAATATTTTAGAAATTGGCGGCGAAGCAGATGTAGAGAAAGGATTGCAAAAAGCTATTGATGCAAAAGATACGATTGGCGGTATTGTAGAATGTAAAGTAAATGGCTTACCAATAGGCCTGGGTGAACCGTTTTTCGACTCTGCTGAGTCTGTTATCAGCCATGCTGTTTTTGCAATTCCTGCCGTACGCGGTATTGAATTTGGAACCGGTTTTGCTGCCGCAAAAATGTTTGGCAGCAAACACAATGATGCAATTGAAAATGCAGAAGGTAAAACAATAACCAATCATGCAGGCGGCATTGTTGGTGGAATAACTAATGGCAACGAAATGACTTTTAAAATTGCGATAAAGCCCACCTCATCCACACCTAAAGAGCAGCAAACCCTTAACTGGGAAACAGGTGAAGTTGATACCTTTTCTGTAAAGGGAAGGCACGATCTCTGCATTGCACTTAGAGTTCCGGTAGTATTAGAGGCTGTAACGGCAGTTGTTTTGGCCGACCTCATGATGCTGGAAAACAGAATTAATCGCATTGTATAATTAAAAAAATCAACAACATGGATGCTTCGGTTATTTATCATTTAACAACTGTAGAAGAGTGGGAAGATGCACAGGATAAGGGAAGTTATGAACCGCCTTCTTTTCAGAGAGAAGGATTTATACATTGTTGTACAAAGGAACAGTTGGACGATGTGCTGCGCAGACATTTTAAAGGGCAGGAGAATCTTATAAGGCTTGTTATTGATCCGACACTTCTTGAACCGAAGTTGCAATATGACCGGGACGAACAATTACAACAAGAGTTTCCGCATGTGTACGGTCCGCTGAACCTTTCTGCTGTAATTGAAATAGTTTTTCTTGAACCTATAACATCCGATAAAGAAAGAATAGATAATAAAAGGGCAAGCTAGAAGCGTTTTCTATTTAATTCTATAGTGTGCTATAAACCGGGCTTTAAGCAAAGCACTGCTCATTTTTTTTGCTATTGAAATAAAAACCACTCCTTATAGAAGACGGTGCAAATAATAAGAATGACGGCACATGTCTTTTTTTAAAAATAAAGTTTTATTTTATTTGCATTAAATGAAATACGTGTGGAATTTTTTCGCCATGTTTTAGTGTAAGCTATTGTTTTTCAATGGCATTAGTTTTATGTTTGTTCTCTTAATATTAACTCATTAAAAAAATATATTTATGGCAAAGGCAACAGGTAAAAAAGCAGCAGCGCCTAAGAAAGCTGCAACGAAAAAAGCAGCAGTTCCAGCAAAAAAAGCAGCTACTCCTATAAAGAAGACCGCAACTAAAACAGTTGCTCCTCTAAAGAAAGCAGCAGCTAAAGCAGCTCCTCCCAAAAAAGCCGCTGCTAAAAAAGCTACTGCCGCTCCTGCTAAAAAGGTAGCTCTTAAAAAAGTAGGAGTTAAGTCGGCTCCACAGGCAGCACCCAAAAAAGCTGTTGTTAAGAGCGATGAAACAATGCTTCAGGAATTGTTTTTAGATTCAATAAAAGATATTTACTGGGCTGAAAAAAGCTTATCCAAAACCCTTCCTAGACTCGCTAAAGCAGCAACTTCTCCACAATTGAGGCAGGCGTTTGAAGAGCATGCACAAGAAACGAACGGTCAAATCGGTAGGCTTGAACAGGTTTTCACGGCACTAGGAAAAAAAGCGCAAGGTGTAAAATGCGAAGCGATGGAGGGATTGACAAAAGAAGCTGACAACATGATTAAGGAGACTAAAAAAGGTAGCAAGACACGCGATGTTGCACTTATCATGGCCGCTCAAAAAGCAGAACATTATGAAATCGCAACCTATGGCAGTTTAGCTACATTAGCAGCGATATCAGGCCTAAGTGAAATAAAAGAGCTTTTAGGACAAACTTTGCAGGAAGAAAAGAACGCTGACAGTAAATTAACCCAAATTGCAGAAGGAAGCATAAATGAGCAAGCCGAAGAGGAAGGAAGCGAATCTCAAGAAAAGAAAAGTCAGGGAAGCGAAGGAAAAGACAGCGATAGCAAAAAAGATGTAAAGTTAGATCCGGAAGCGGGGGATGATGGAAATACAAAGCATTAAATGATGTCTCTAAAACAAACAATCAGGTCGGAGAAATCCGGCCTTTTTTATTGCCCTTTAAACATCTGGGTAATACAGGTTGCACCACAAATAACAGTTCAAATACTGATGGCACGAATTTTCTCATTAGTAGTATTATTAACTTAAAATAACAGGAGGCAGTCATGGCAAACGAAGATCAACAACAAAACAATTTACCCCGGGAGGAAAGTAATGCTGAAAGAGACCAGGATAATGGAAACATGAATAATGGAACAACTGGAGGTGATATGGGCATAACAGGTAGCAGCAACGACCAGGATAGTAGTAAATATTCGAAACAGCCTCATGATGGAGGTCCCTCTACCGTTCCCGGAGATACAGGGGGAGGGGCAACTGATGGTTCAAAGGCAGGCAGTGCTTTAGGTCCTGATGGAAGCGTAGCCAATGCGGCATCCAATAACAAGGGTAGTGCAACAGAACAATAATATATTTTAAAGGATGCAAGCCGGATAGTTTAACGAGTGGAGTTGCCGCTTTTATTAATTGGAAAAGGCAATAATATGATGAGTGTAACGAGGAGCCGATTAAATGCTATTAAGGATATTTTGAAATTAAGAGAGGAAACTATTTGTGCTGCCGAAAGTGTAACAGGAGGTCATCTGCAAGTGCAGGCATTGCCTCGAATATTTCCAGGGAGGTCTTACAGCCTGTAATAGGGGTCAGAAAGCCAGACATTTACACATAGACCCGATGTTGGGTGGTAAAGTAAACTGTGTTGCTTCTAAAACTGCTCATGCAAAAGCAATTGAATGAGGTGAGATGTTTCGAGTGATTGTGGAATAGGGATTACCGGTTATGCTTCTATTGTGCCTGAGTATGAAAAGGATGGGCTTTTTGCTTGTTGCTCGCTTTAATACTAGGGAGAAATAGTAGTGGCAGAAAGGCTACTTTCTTATTAAAAGCGTCCGCATGATGTGCAGATTAATTACACCACGCAAGTGAATAAAAAGATCTTCCCACATCTGGTACACTCCT
>JBBPZJ010000536.1:0-20562 GCA_038199395.1 Chitinophagales bacterium | reverse complement strand
TTTTAACATGAGAAAATACGCTGCAATAGCCGCTCTTGCCTTTTTAACAGCCTGCGGAGGAGGATCAGAAGCAAATACACCAGAGGAAACTAAAAAAGATGAGCCGCTGGCTCAAAGTAAAAACTCTTCAGATTTTAATTCAAAGTTTACTAATTTTCTAAATGACTACTATAGTCTGAAAGATGCTTTTGTAGCCTCAAATAGCGAAATGGCCGCAAGTTCTGCAAATGTACTTTCGAAGACCGCAGATAGTCTTGATCTGTCATCAGTAAAGGCAGACAAAAGTATTGTGGAGATGGCAAAAGGCTATGTTCAGACAGTTTCATCTGAAGCAAAAGCTTTAGCCCAGGAAAAGGATTTAGAAGCAAAACGTAAATCATTTCAAATGATCAGTGATGCTATGTATGACTTGATAAGAACTGTCCGATTTGATAAAGAGGTGGTATATCACCAATTTTGCCCGATGGCTTTTAATGATGCCGGTGCTTACTGGCTAAGTGCCTCTGGTGATGTAAAAAACCCTTATTTTGGGAAAAAGATGCTTACCTGTGGGGAGGTAAAGGACTCGATAGATTTTAGAAATAAATAACTGTAAGCGGTCGAAATATTGCTAGTAAATTATAAGCCCTGTCTTTGTGGACAGGGCTTATTGTAATAATAATAATCTGTCATCAACCTCATCTACTTCTTCATTGCATCCTGTATTTTCTGTATGTGATCCAGGTGTTTTTGAAGCACAGGTAATGTTTTAGCTGCAAAAGCTTTTACGTCTGCATCATTTCCTTTGTTTGCTTCATCCTGATATTTGCTCACATCTTCTTTGTGGTCACCCACCATCATTTCTACATATGCTTTGTCGAAGTCTGCACCCTTTTTGGTTTTTAACTCGTCGATTTGTTTTTGTTGCTTTTCCATAGGGGTTTCAGGAAGAGTCATGTTTTTCTTCGCAGCAACAGCTTTCAATTCACTATTTGCTTTGGAATGATCTGTTACCATCATTTGTCCGAATTCTTTTACCTGCGCTGAAGCGGCATTAGTTTTTGCTAATTTTCCAAGAGTAACTTCCATAAGGTTGCCACCTGAAGCCTCCATCACAAAATCGCGGTCATCCCTCATGCTGGTATCTGCGGTTGCACTCATAGAGGATGAGGAAGTAGAGGTGTCCATACTTTGAGTTGTTACTGTCGAACTGTCGGTGCTAATAGTAGTATCAGTACTTCCGTTTCCACCGCAGCCGATTGAAAAGGCCATAAAAGCTAAGACGCCAAAAGACATGGTTATTTTTTTCATAAAAAACGTTTTATAGCAGAACTAAAAAAAGTATGCCATTAAGTAAAAAAAACACGCAGGGGCGCCATTATTTGTAAATACTACAAAATGCCATAAATAAGAAGTAACAGGAAAAGAGCATTAAAACTTATATATAATTCCAGGCATTAAAGTGCCGTTGAGATAACTGAAGGTGTAATTAAATTCTCCGTGTTTTTTTCTACTTGCATTTGTATTGACCACTTGCCTGTTTCGCTTTACCACCTGTTTTGCACATAAGTATCCCATACCGAGTGCAAGCGGGTAATCGCTTGCCCAGTGAACTTTGTTATTAATCATAGAGTAGGCTACTAATCCTGTTAGTGAATAACCAACAGGTTTTATCCATTTTTTTTCAGGATAATTTTCTGAGAAAATAGTAATTGAAGACATTAATGTAGCCAGATGTCCCGAGGGAAACGCATCGTAATTGGGGGTGTAATTCTGGTACTGAGAAAAAGAAGGAAAAAAATGCCAATGACCACCCGGAGTAGTGGACTCGCTTGGATCTTGTCTTCCGGTTATTCTTTTCACTATTTGCGTTCCTACTCCCATTAAAATAAATGCTTCCGTCAACTGGCTGGCCGTACTTAATGCTCTGTAATCATCCTTAATTTTTCCATAGGTATATAAGCCTGCCCCGATCAGTAAGCTGGGAAATCCTTGTCCTACCTGGTAAAAAGCGGTATTTACATTGCCCGGAAAACGCAGGAGCGCTACATCTTTACCACCCAGATGTACAATTACGTTTTTATTTTTTTCGTCAGGACTCAAATTTATCTTCCTTGAAAAATCTTCCACTCCATCTGCTATTAGTTGGTCAGCTACCAATAAACCTCCGGTAGCTGCTGCTAGGGCTAATATTGGTTTAAGGCTTTTCCTACTAAAAGTTGTTGAAACTATCCCTGCGGCATCTTTAGGTAAGCTGGTAATGAAACTAAATTTTTTTGGAGTATAATAAACGAGCGTTTTTCCGTTGCCTACATTATACCGCATTTCTGTTTTATAGGTTTTGACCGATGGGCTGTCAAAGCCGGGAATAACCTGTGAATGCAGAAACGAATGAAAAAGGCTGAGGACTAAAATGCAGGCGAATAATTTCTTCATCTTAAACAATAATAAACCGCCAAAATTATATGTAAATACGCTACTTAAGTTGCGCTAAAAATAAACATGGTTCTTTCAACGGTTCCGGTTAAAGAACTTAATTACGCAGGTTAGGAACTTCACTTTCTACCCGAAGCATTTTTTTCACCTTCATCGCTGTATGTATCAATTCTTGTCTTTCATTACTTAAAATAGTTACATGGCCCATCTTGCGGCCCGGCTTAGTTTCTTTTTTCCCATACAGATGTACAAAAACGTTGTCAAGCCTCAGCACATAGTGAATGCCTTTGTAAATTGCTTTACCCGAAAAGCTTTCAGCGCCAAGAATGTTGACAATTGCTGCAGAAAGAATTGCATCGGTATTTCCAAGAGGATAATCAAGTATGATACGCCATAACATATCAAACTGGCTGCTAAAGTTCCCTTCTATGGTGTGATGGCCGCTATTGTGTACTCGCGGGGCTGTTTCATTTACCCAGACTTCATCATTTTTATCTAAAAACATCTCTACTGCAAAAATCCCGGGGCTTTTTAGTTCCTTTACTGTTCTTAGAGCGAGTGCTTCCGCTTTCCATAGCGCATTTTCTGGAATTTGTGCCGGACTAACCTGAAAATCAAGCAAGTTTAATACGGGGTCGAAAAACATTTCTGATGCCGGGTAAATAGTCGTATCTCCTTTTGAGTTCATGGCAACCAATAAAGCTATTTCCTTTTTTATCGTTACCATTTTTTCGAGCACCGAAGGAGCATCAAACCCTTTTTCAAAATCTGCTGCCGTTTGCATCAGTTGCACTCCCCGTCCATCGTATCCTCCCTGTGCTATTTTATGCACGGCAGGTAAAAAGACTGTTTGCTCTTTTAGCTGGGCAAGATTATCGGTAACGACAAACTGAGGTGACGGGATTTGATGTGCTTTATAAAACTGTTTTTGTAAAATTTTATTTTTAATGATTTTGATAGCACCACTATTAGGAAAAACCTTTACCCCTTCATTTTCCAGTTGTTCAAGTGCGTCTGCATTAACCGCTTCTATCTCGATTGTAAGCACGTCGAGGTCTTTTCCAAAATTGTAAACCGCATCAAAGTCCTGAACGTTGCCTGTAACAAAATGATGGCATAGGTTAGCTGACGGACAATTAACATCGTTTTCCATCACATACGTCTCAACCGGATAATTAACTGCAGCTTGCAGTAACATACGCCCTAATTGACCACCGCCTAAAATGCCTGCTTTCATATACGTTACTCTAAAGCAGCGAAGATACCATTCCACCATGTGTGCTAAAAATATTTTAGTACGTTTAATAATTAACATCGTTTCTTAACTACCGCTATTTTTCATACTTTAACTTTAATTTGTCCGTTAATGCTATTGTAAAGAATATTTTTGAGCTAATGAAACGTCTATCATCATACCTGCTGATCTTTTGTTTACTACAGATTACTTCACTTGCTGTTTTTGCACAACCTTCCTTTATCGACTATCAAAAAACCTATCCTAAGGTTGCTAATGCGATGAAAGCTAAAGAAGACACCCTTAGAAGCCAATTTGCAAAACAAGGGCTTCCCTGGCCGGCCAAGCAGATATATGTGCGTTCATTTAAGTACGACAGCCAGTTAGAAGTGTGGGTCAGATATTCCAACCTGGAGCCTTTTAAACTTTTCAAAACGTACCGGGTATGTGCTATGGCAGGAGCTATTGGTCCTAAGCGGGTGCAGGGCGATTACCAGGTTCCAGAGGGATTTTACTACATAAACGAATTTAACCCTAACAGTAGTTATCATCTATCTCTTGGTCTTAATTATCCTAATGCTTCCGATAAGGTTTTGAGCGATTCTGCTAATCCCGGAGGCGACATTTATATTCATGGAAATTGTGTAACTGTCGGATGCATCCCCTTGCAAAATGATCAGATCGAGGAGTTGTATATTTTAGCAGCAGAGGCAAAAAACCAGGGACAGGATTTTATTCCTGTTCATATCTTCCCCGTCAGATTTAACAATCGCAAGAGTTTTGAATACCTTGCCCGCACAACTAAAGACAACCAGGACCTGCAGCGATTTGCAATAAATATAAAAGAAGTGTTTGATTACTTTGAACAGAAAAAACGCATCCCGCTGATATCGGTAAATAAAAAGGCGACTACGTTGTGATGTAACGAAGAGGAATATTATTTCAAAGAAAGGTTGACATAGGTCAGCCTTTATTGTTTTTTATGGGCTGATTGGGAAAGAGTTGATTTGTAGAAAAGCATTTTTCCGAAAATGAACTGCAGGAAACATGATAATGAAGAAAAGACGTATTAAAGACCAGACACTTTAGTATATGCATCTAATCTTTAAATAACCTAAGCGTTCGCTTTTGAGATTTTCCCAAATACTGGAGAAAGTACACCCCAACAGGAAGTTTATTTACAAAGTTAAAATGAGCGGTGTACGTTTCATTTTGTATAACCTGCGCATGTATCACTGCCACCACACTTCCTTTTGTGTCTATGAGTCGCAGCAATACTTCACCTGTTTCCTGGCCTTTTATATAAACGGTGATGTCATTACTAAAGGGATTGGGTTGCGCAACCAGCCAATCTTTTGCAAAAAGGTTTCCCTTTTTTATTATGATGGTTCGTGTGTTAGTTCCATCCGTATATCGTATTGAATATAATCCTGCCGGAAGGTTGCCAAGATTACTGAAAGTATGATTGTACACTTCTTCTTTTTCGCTTAGGAAAGCTTGTGAAGCAACAACTTGTCCAGCGGCGCTAAGTAGGGAAATAGTTACATTTCCGTCAATTTTTCCTATAAATCTAACAGCTATGTCAGCGGTAAAAGGATTTGGTGTTGCAAATAGCCAATCGTCGCCATACAGTCGTATGTTTTCATCATGTTTGAGTAGTTGGTATGCGACATGAAAATTTGGAATTCCATAGCCATAGCGATTATCAGGGTTATTGAACTTATCCGAACTTTTGTAAACTGCCTCCAGGATCTTAATGTTACTAAACTTTGGAAAAGCCTGCCACAAACACGCAATCAGTCCGGCAACATTCGGATTTGCGAAAGACGTTCCATTACCAGTAACGGGCTGATCGTTTAAACCTGCTATTACCGTTGCTACACCTACTGATACAATATCAGGTTTTACCTTTCCCGGATAGCCATAACTACTAAAACCGGCAATCACTCCTGAGCGGTTTACTGCACCTACGCTACATACGCTGTCGGCATCTGCAGGAAAAGTCAAATATTTCCACGGGTCATTACCTTCATTGCCTGCGCTTACGGATACGATCATTCCTTTTCTCGCTGCTAATGACGCTCCCTGAGAAATGGTGGTAGTATTTTTATAAATGTCAGCATAAGAATGATTAAATGCGGGGTCATCAAAGGTATTATAGCCAAGAGACGTAGAGATCAGATCGCAGCCGGTACTGTCTGCAAATTCTGCTCCCACAAGCCAGTTGTATTCCTCGATCGGATACTCGCTTGCCGCATTTTCTGTTCGGATCAACCAGTAGTTTGCTTTTGGCGCTGTGCCCACCATTTTTCCCGGCCAGTTCGCAGATAAAATACTGAGACAATGCATACCATGAGAGTCGTCTTCGTTTACGCTGTTATCAAAAGCAACAAAATCTCTTTCGCCTAAAATTTGACCATTCATTCTTACACTGTCAAAAGCCGTAATTGTTTTATACTGCTGAAAACCTGCATCCAAAACTGCTATCTGCATTGTTTCGCCGTTAAGGCCTTTGTTGTGTAAAAATTCTCCTTCGTGAATATGAACCTGCCCATAGCTGCTTCCGTAATTGTATAAGTTAGTTTCAGCAGAACGGCTACCTTCAGTTACGGGTCTTGTATTTATTGACTCTTTAAATTTGGCATCTGCACTAATACTTTCACTTCTATAACCTATGCCTTTGGTTGATTTTACAAATACAAATGTTTGGATTTTCTGTAGTGCATTTTGGTCGGTGGTTTCAATTAAAACTTGATTCAGCCATTTAGATGTACTTAAAATAGTGACAGCTCCTGCATTTTCAATATCGGTTAAATATTTTGCAGACACAGGAAGATCATTGCTGTCGATGGGAATACTATAACGGGAGCGTCTTTCGATTGCCCTGGCGGAAAGATATTTAGAAGGATTGCTGATAGTAAATGTATTGTTTCCCTTATCTTTTAATTGAACTATGAGTTTTGGATATTGTCCATTCGCCTGAAATAGTACGCAAAAGAATAAAAGCGAGATTACCGTGATTTTCATCCAAGCGAAATTATTTAGATACCCACCTACAGAAAGCAAGCCGAAAATTAGTTGATTTTGAATTTGCCATCGTGCTTTAGTTATGACTGATCAACCTAAGCTTAACTCCATAGCTGCCGTCTTCGTATTTGGCCGGGGGAGGAGTGGTTTGCCATGTCCAATGTAAAAACTCTTTGTATATAAGCCCTATTCCCTTCGCGTACACCTCTATTCCCAGGTTTCTTTGCTGGTAATTCTGTGGGTTAAAAGCACCGGGCGGCGTAGTCTCGTCCTGTTGGTACACCTTGACAGTATTATCATAAGTGGAATTAAAAATGGTGTACGACTTGCCTGCATCCCTGTATTCGTATTGCCACTCGTCGAGGTAACCCACCGTAGTATTAAGCGATTTGGTATCAATATATGAGTTGCCCTTCCAGGTATAGCTCTCTGTGAATGGAGCATGCAATTTTATGAACCGCAAATTGTTGTCTACAAATTCCACCTGTTGTGGAGTGGGAGTTACGAAAAAAGTCGCCGAAAACTGCCATGGTTTTAATCCCGCTGTATCGCGTAACAAACGGAAGATACGGTAAGAGAGCCTCCCCTGGTTGTCTGTAAAAGTCGACTCAATAGAGTCTTTTGCCTGGTAACTTTTTACTGTAAGTGCGCTACCAAAAGATGCCAACACAGTAGAATCCAGTCTGTATATAAATGTCTTTCCTACCTGCAAAGGATAAAATTCATTTAACGAAGCAGTATCAAGGGTTTCTGTTTCTTTTGCACATCCGGTAAACACAAGCAGGGAAGACAAAAAAATCAAAGCAAGAAATATTCTTTTCATTCCTGTAAATTCAACCATAAGTTAAGCTCTTTCTTATTGCAATACATGTGTCTGGTGAAAGGAGCAACAGCACAGTAAGCAGGTATTTGTTTCGCACTTATTCTTCTCCTTGCCGATGCGCAACATTATGTTAGATTTTTCCGGTTTTAAAATAATCTCTAAAAAAAAGCAATTGATATTTTATTGCTTCTCTCCAATACACCCAATCGTGTTTTCCCGGTCTTTCGGTGTAGTCGTGCGGAATATTTAACTGCAGCATTTTTGCATGGGTTCGCCTGCTCATATCTATTATACGATCTTCTGTTCCACAATCGATCATAATGGCCAATGAGTCCTTTGGATATTTTTCAATCACATTGATAACAGACCAGTCCAGGTATTGTTGCCTGTTAGTAAGTGTGTCTCCCAATCTTTTTTCAACATCATAGCCTTTCGTTATGCGGCTTACATCGAGTGCACCACTCATGCTTCCACATGCTCCAAATAGTTGTGCATGTCTAAATCCAAGAAATAAACCCCCGTGACCTCCCATGCTTAAGCCGGTAATGGCTCTTGCCTTACGGTCTTTAACTGTATGATAAACTGAGTCTATGTATGCAGGAATTTCCAGTGCAATATTAGTTTCATAGTGCATCGTCAAATCCAGCGGACTATCAAAATACCAACTACTAACAGCGCCATCGGGGCAAACAATCATCAGTTGGTTTTCATCAGCTAACGCCTGCATTTCCGGAACTTGCTTTACCCAGTCACTGTATTTTCCACCAAAACCATGAAGCAGGTAAACAACAGGAAATGCAAGTCCTGATTTTTTGTAGCTGGTTGGAGTTACGACTACACATTTTACACTTTTAAACATGCTGTTGCTATAAATGTTGATTGTATCAACAGACGCAAAAGAAGTAACGGATACCGTAATAACGAATAATAAAAAAACAAGGTTTTTTTTCATATGATACTGCTTTTTAAAAAGTCGGTTAAATATACTAATTGTAATGTCATCAAAAAAAAGGTGAATTAAAAAGGTATTCTTTGCATTGCCATTTGCATGGCTACAGCCAAAACCCCTCCACTTAAAAATAGTATATATTCTCTCCTGTTGATTTTTAAAATACTGATACAAATGAAGGTAAGCAGTAGTATAGCGAGTACAATTAAAAATTGTCCCGCTTCGATACCAATAGTAAACCCTGTTAATTGAACAAAAGAAAAATGATGGAGACTTAATCCATGTATGAACCCAAAGAAAAGAGCCAGAAAATATATGGGAGGATATTTTTGTTTGTACACAAACTTTTTTACAAAGACATTGGTAATAGCTGTAATAATGATGGTAAGGGGTATTAGAAACTCGACCCAATGGTTAGACAATCTGAAGATGTTGAAGATGCTTAATATCATACCGGCAATGTTTCCAACAGTAAAAGCACTGATCAATATTACTACTTTCTTCCAGTCAGAGAAAAGGTAGCGTATGCAAAGCGCCGTCACCAATAACATGTGACCGAGGCTTCTAACATCTACAATATGATGTCTGCCAATATTAAAATATGATGCAAGTTCCTGCATGAACGACTATTTTATTACATCTTTCAACTTCTCTTTCCCATACGCTTTCTGCAAAGAAAAAATAAATAGCAGTTACTCCATCAACATAAATCCTGTAAAAAATTTCAACACATAATTTGAAAGGCACGAGACAGGTGTAATTCTTCTATTCTTTGTCCTTTTTTCCAGGAAGCTGAATTGCAAAATTTTTTCAGATTTTTCCCTTTTATTACTCTTTCCCCAAAAACGCATGGTATGTTAATTGTACCAAATTATGTAAATTATCTGTAATGAATAAAGATACAAATGGATCGTTTCACCCCGGAAAAGGAAAACCATCCGGCGCTAATAAAGAAGAGGGATTAGGATTACAAGCCACGCCACCAGAGAAAATGGACGAATATCTTGAGATAACAGAAAGGTATACTGATGGAGAAGACAAACTGGCCGAAGATGTAACTATAAGACATGCAAATCGAAATACGAGCAAAGGCGAGGAAACGAAAACAGGTGAAAACTATAACCAATAAAGGTTGTATGGATAAAGATGAAAATATAGACAAGCCTGTTAATAACGAAGAACCGGCTACTGTTGCCGGTC
Source organism: Chitinophagales bacterium (assembly GCA_038199395.1). Lineage (GTDB taxonomy): Bacteria > Bacteroidota > Bacteroidia > Chitinophagales > Chitinophagaceae > Segetibacter. The sequence goes on along the minus strand of JBBPZJ010000536.1, from coordinate 10,914 downwards.
CCGCCAGCTACGAGGAAGAATTAAAAGATTATTCTAAAACAGGCGGGGAAGACTTAATCGATAACATGCCGGATAGTCATCCGGAACCAAGCCCGACCAGGAAAGAAAGTATTTAAAAAAGCATAGATACGAACTGCAGAACTTTTGCAAATGTGTGCCAAAGAATTATGCGCATACAACTAAAGTTTCATGATTACACCCAACGAGGGCGGTGAAGACCTGATAGATAATGCAGTTGAAAAGACCCTGACAAACGGGGGAGAGGTCTTTTTGCTAGACAGAGAAAAGATGCCGGCAAAAAGCCAATTGGCAGCGATAATGAGATTTTAAAACCAGGATTTTTGGGGATTTGAAGGATTTAGAGAAAATAAGTTCAATGGGTTAAACGTACAGTTATTCTGATTAAATAAAAAACGCAGCCTTTTTTTAAGTGCTGCGTTTTTAATTTTTGTACTTAGCGGGATTGCTACTATTAAGCTTCAATTGCGTCGCACTCTTTCACTCTGTTAATTCTACTCACCTTTTCTCCCAAAGTAATTTACAGTATAGGTCTCGTATTGAAAGAGCAATTCATCATGTTAATAAACAGATTGCGGAACAAAAAATTATTTGGGCGTTTTAGATGCCAAAGGTTTATTACTACTTGCAAATGATGGAAACTACTTTTTGACAAATGAAGGTTTTTTGAATGTTATTGCTAATTTGATGCAAAGGAAATTTTCAGAATCACAAATAGATGGCTTTGTCTACTTCACCGTAGATCAAAATTCATTTAAGCCTAATAGCAGGTTGCATTGGCATATATGGACACCATTATATAGAAAGCAAAATGACATTGTGTTGGGGCAATTTGTTAATGAATTAGGTGAGAAATTCTTTGGTGATTTTTTTACTACGTTGACCGGCATTCCTTTAACAGCGAAGATGAAGATTGACAATGTCGAAGAAGGTATTAAAACTATTGATTTTATTCCTAAAGACATAATCTACATGAAGAAAGGTAGCCGCTAACATTCGGTTTGGCATTATGGCGGCTGGACGTTGAAGCAATCAGCAGCAGTTCGCTAATCATCGGCAGTTCCAGCTTGATGTTATAAAATAAGCAGCAGTAGAAACCATTAAACTTTATATCTTTAATCGGCTTCAGTTGTGGGCAGAAGGAACACAGAATACCGCCACAACGCCAAGCCGTTAACGTAAGCTGCTATTTTTATCGATGAAAAAACCAAAAGTATTGACCTGAAAGGAAAGACAGTTGTTCCCGGCTTTAATGATGCGCATGACCATCCTGGTTGGCACGCACCAATAGGTAAATCGTTTGAGTATACCGAAACGAATCCTGCCGGGATGAGTAAAGCAGCCGTCTTAGACTCTATTGGAAGGCTGGTAAAAGAGGCAAAGCCGGGTGAATGGATTCGTGGATTGATTGACCATAATTTGTTTTTTAAATAACGTCCAATTGAAGAGTATATGTTCTAATTGCAAAAGAACTATAAAAATAGGAATGAATTGCAACGATTTATATTTTTATACAATTAGCTGCATTTATTCTACCGCATCAAAGGACGCAACGATGACGACATAAAATACTTCCGTTGGCTCCATAAAAGTAACCTTTTACAAATCCAACCGGTGATATTTCATCAGCAACTCAAACCCTTCGGCATCTCTACTCCCTCAACCATCAATGGTCATTCAACCGCATTCCCAGCCGTTGGTAGTCTTTCCAGTTGACGTATTCAGGGGCTTTGCGTTACTCGACCATGGTGATGCAATCGTTGACGGGGCACATGAGCTTGCAGAGGCTTCAGCCGCTGTTGGTGTTCTTCACCGCCAGCTTTGCAAGAGGAAATTTGCAGGTGAAGAACACCTGCAAAGGCGAGAAAACATATAAAAGAACGGAGAAGAAACTACTGTTCTTTCTGTTGAAGCCACTAACAACCGTACAAGTAAGTGACCCTTCGATTCCTCTGGGTAAACTCCACGATGCTCAATTAAAACTATACTGCCTGCCCCATAAAAAAACAAAAAACTACCGAAGTAGCTTTCATTTATTCAACCATTGCTTTCATTATCCCGCCATTTGCATAACCTAATACCCATCATTTTGCCAACCTGCGGGGTTGGTAATATTTTGTATTTCCGTTTGCGGAACAGGATAATATCTTCTGAAACCATTTACTAATGGAAATACGGTTGACATCTGGCCTGTACGAACAATATCAAACCAGCGATCAAGTTCTAAGGCAAGTTCAAGCCTTCTTTCTTTATAAACTGCCGAGCGGAAACTGGCCCGGCTTGTTAGCGTAGCAGTTGTAAGTGCCGTAATGCCGGCGTTTGTTCGTACTGCATTGAGGGGCCGTAAAGGCAGTCCCATTTGGATAGCCCATTTCATTTAGTGCTTCGGCGTAAATCAGCATGGCTTCAGCGCAACGAACAATCGGTATGTCCATGCTGGTTTCATTATTTACCTGCGGTCCATTGTACTTACCCGGCCTTTCTCCACCTGCGCTTGTTGGAGCGACCAGCGCTTTTCTATTATCACCTGCCTCGAATAGTGATTGAGGCATGATCACAGCATTATTACCTCCTACATTTCTGAAGCGGTTGTTTTGATTAGCTGATTCACCAACTCCACCTAAAAGAAATCTTGCTGAAAAAAGAACATCCTTGCTGGTCTTCATCGCATTTGGAAATGTGGTGGGTTGTGGTACCAGGCCAACTATTGTACCTGCATTGATAGCAGTGATCAGTGGTTGGATAGTAGACACTACCAAATCCCACTTTTTCTGATACAGATAAACCTTTGCCAACAGACCCCTTGCTGCATAGCTGGTGGCCCTGCCTCGCTGAGCATCGGCCCAGGTGACAGGCAAATTATTGACAGCAACTGTGAGGTCCGAAATGATCTGGCCATAGATAGCTGCGGTGTCGGCCCTTGTATTACTTCTTGCTTCAGCGCTTGTTTGTGGCTTAGTAATAAGTGGAAGTTTACCCCACAACCTTGTTGCATTGAAATAATTGAGTGCCCGAAGAAATGATGCCTCTCCAATGATTTGGTTCTTTCTTGTCGGATCCATCGTTATCTCCGGCGCTCGGTTTAAGACCACATTACAACGATAGATAGCTTTGAAATGGGCGAGCCATGCTTCTGTTATCAGCGTATTGTCTGGTCTTTCGGAAAAAGATTCAATCTGGTAACGTACTCCACCGCTTGCGCCCTGATCGTTATCTTCCATGTTATCGCTGCGGATCTCGGTCAGCGAAAGCAGGATGTTGCCATACAGGCCATTATCCTGAAGTGCGTCATAACAAGCAGTCAATCCACCCTACAGACCTTTTTCGTCTACATAAAAGTTATTTTCAGTGGGCGAATCAATGGGCTTTAAGTCAAGGAATTTTTTGCATGAGCTTAGTATGATAGCTGAGACCGTAAAAAATAATATATAGCTTTTATAATTTTTCATTGCTGGATGGTTTTATAAAGTAACATTAACGCCTGCAGAAATGGTTTTCGATGTTGGATAAACACCGTAATCTTCACCATTGGTAGTAGTAGCGGTACGGTTAGATACTTCAGGATTATAGCCTTTATATTTGGTGATGGTGAATGGATTTTGTAAGCTGACATAAAGCCTTGCCCTGTTCAGACCCATACTTTGTAATCTATTTCCCCGCAGTGAATAACCAACTGTAATATTTCTAATTCTCAGGTAACTTCCATCCTCTACATGCCATGATGATGTAATACCGTTTTGTCCTTTACCAACTCTGTTGGCCCGAACATTTTCACCACTTCCCGGATCGGCTTCAGACTTCCATCGGTTTACTGCTCCCGCATAATTGTTCATGTTTCCTTCGTGATTATAAAAATACCGGCGTGCAAGATTGAGGATTTTGCTTCCATATACTCCTTGTAAAGAAGCAGAAACGTCAATACCCTTCCAGGTAAAATCAGTGGCAAAACCATACGTATATTTTGGTTGATAGCTTCCGATGATTACGCGGTCTTTAGTGAGATCAATTACTTTATCACCATCTGCATCCAGAAATTTAAAATCGCCGGGTTTTGTAGTTGCTAAATCATAGTTGCTCGCCGCATCAACAAAATGAGGATAGCCATTTACTTCTGCCTGTGTTTTAAACACGCCCACTTCTTTTGGCAAAAAGTAAGAACCAATTGGCTCACCAACCCTCGTTATAAAGTAAGCGTTGGCAACAGACCCTGTATTAATTATATCGGCATTGCCGGGCCCAAGCTCGATGACCTTGTTTTTGTTGGTAGAAAAGTTCGCCGACGCATTCCAGTTGACACTGCCAATTTTTTGCCTTGTTCCAAGGGTCACTTCAAAGCCTTTGTTGTTTACCTTGCCTATGTTCACCAGTTGTGTACTAAAGCCGGTGGAGAGTGGAACAGGAACGTTTAGCAGCAGGTCGGTAGTGTTGCTGTTATAATAATCAAATGAGAAGGTTAACTTGTTGCCGAACAATCCGCCATCCAGCCCTACATCAGCCTGTGCTGTTTTCTCCCAACTCAAATTTGGATTGGGCTGACTACTCGGCGCTGCACCATTAACGGCACCAGGTGTGCTTCCACCAAAAACGTATGCGTAGTATGACAAAGAACCTAAGGCACCATAGTTAGGGATTTTGAAATTACCAGTCAGCCCATAGCTGGCTCTTAGTTTCAGATCTGAGATGACTTTCGAATCTTGAAGGAATTTTTCGTCAGACACCCTCCATCCTGCAGATACAGAAGGAAAATAGCCCCAGCGATTGTTGCTTCCAAACTTCGATGACCCATCGGCTCTCATAGAAGCCGTGAGCAGGTACCTTCCCATATAATTATATTGAATCCTGGCTATACCGGATGCTAAAGTCCATTGACTTTCAAGGGAATTTCCCGCAGTAACAATTCCTGCATTTAGCGTAGGAATCTGGTTACTAATGAACCCTGAGGAAGCAAATGCATAATTGCTTTTCGCATCATCTTTTTGCAACGACCATCCGGCCAGTAATGCGAAACTGTGTTCCTTTATTTTCTTGTTGTACGTCACAGTTTGTTCTACCAGCCAGTTTAGAGAATTTCCTGTTTCTGATGAACCCGTTGCAACCGATTCTGGATTACCTGCAGTGTTGGCCAATGGAATGTTAGAAGGCCTGAATTTATCCGTGCGATAGTTAAACAAATCATATCCAACTGCTGACCCGATATTTAAGATCTTTTGTAAATGCAGCTTCTGCGAAAATATTTCCAAGCATTCTCGTGGAGTTTACATTGAATTTTTGCATCGTCGCCAACGCCACCGGATTCCAGGCCTGTGTCTGGTTATTTCCACTTATCACGGTGCCATTGGGAAGGGTTGTTTTGGCATCACCGTTCCAGGAATTTTCAGCAAAACTATAAGAGCCATCCGCATTATAAACAGGCCAGATCGGAGAGTAATGCAAGGCGGATGCAACCACACCACCACCGTCCGCGCTGGCATAGGTACCGTCGCTGTTTACTCTGTTTTCTGTGGTAACAGAAGGATTGAAATTTAAACCAAATTTAAAAGGGCCTGTGTTGCCATCAAGATTAATGCGCGCACCGTAACGTTTAAAATTGCTGTTGATAATAATGCCATCCTGGTTCAAATATTCCAGGGAAGTATAGTAACGTAAGTTTTCTGACCCGCCGGAAACAGATATTGAATGATCCTGCATCAACGCTTTCCTATAAATCTGATCCTGCCAGTCTGTGTTTACAAGTCCTGGTGTTCCGCTTAAATAAGGCAGTACTTCAACGGGTATAATCGTGTTTGTATTATTGGCAGTATTGAAAAGCCTTGTGGGATTGTCAATACTGCAAGCGAAAAATTGATGGGAGCTAATCCCTGTGCCTGCCGCCTCAAATTATTAGACACCATCTGATCGGAATAAGCATTGTTTCTTGCATCCTGAACGAGTGATGCATAACCATAAGCATCGAGCATATCGATTTTGTGAGCAACAGTTTGTACGCCCACCATTGAGTTTACAGATACAACTGGTGCTCCTCTTTTACCCTGCTTTGTCGTGATAATCACCACCCCATTCGATCCCCTTGATCAATAAATCGCAGATGATGATGCGTCTTTCAATACTTCTATCGATTCGATATCGTATGTATTCAATGTATTGAGATTGTTTGCGGAAGTAGGAACGTTATCTATCACATAAAGTGGCTCCGTACCTGCTGTAATGGTTCCTACGCCTCTAACCTTTACCGATAAAGGCGTTCCCGGCTGACCAGTGCCCTGCACAACCTGGACACCTGTCATTTTGCCGACCATGGCTTTCGCCACGTTATTGACCGGTTCTGGTAAGATAAGACAAGCGCATCGGCTTCTAAAACTCACCCGGCTACCTTTTTCAAAGGCATGAGGCCAGAAACCTCTTTTTATCCTAAGTTCAAGGTCTTTCAGATGCATCGGAACTAAGACTTTGAACAACCCCCGATTTAATTTTTGGAACACTTCGGGAGAACGTGGAATTAATATGATGCTGGCGTATCGGTACATAATTATTATTAGTGAATCTTTCAGCCTCATACTCGAAAAAGTTTCTATACTATCTGTGATATTCATACTGTCCTTCTAATTTATATGCAGGCATATAATTATCTTGTACAGCCATTTAAAAGCGTTACACATTGCTTACCACTAAATGAACACGCATGGAAGCCCATTTTAAAAATATTATTGAAAATTATCTGCAGATTTTTAAAACAAAATGTTACGATCTCAAATCAGACATCAGCATAGAAAAGTTATCCCTGGAAGAATCTTATCAAATTCAGCATCAAATTATTGAAGCACGAGTAAAAGAAGGAGAAAGAATTGTTGGTTATAAGGTGGGATGTACCAGCAAATCTATCCAGAAACAATTTGGGTTGAAGTATCCTATAAAAGGCTTTATTACCGAGCCATTCATTTTTAATGATAAAGTAAAACTGGATTCTTCTAACTATGAAAACCTTTCTATTGAACCCGAGTTTGTAATTAAGATTGGCCGGGATGTTTCAAAAGAATTTTTAGAACATCATGAAATAGACCAGGCCATCGAATCTGTTGCTGCCGGAATAGAATTGCACAATTATAAATTCTGCTTTGAGCCAACTTCGCAGGAATTAATTATTTTGAATGGTATTCACGCAGGGTTGGTTATTGGTGAACAAAGAAGGTTTACCAAAAGATCTGATCTAAGTTTAGAAGGAGTAGGCGTGTTTGTTAACGGGGAGTTAGTTGCCTCCGCGATTGGAGCAGAGATCATGATGCACGGTCCACTTACCTCGTTAAGATGGCTTGCGGATGAACTGTTACAAGAAGGCAGGTTCCTCAAAAAGGGCGACATTGTTATTCCAGGATCGCCAGTACAACTCATTCCATTGGCGCCAGGAGATGGTGTAAAAGTCAGTATCACTAATTGGGGCATGGTTGAGGCATTTATAAGTTAAGTGATTAGCGCCCTTGCAGGTGCATTAGAAATTATGAAAATGTAATAGACTATTTGTTTGCCGCTGTTGTGTGTTCTTCACCAACAGCTCTTTGTTCTGCAATATTTGCAGTTGAAGAACACCTGTAAGGGCGGAAAATGAAAGACTGGTATGAAGATGTAGCGCTATTGGATAAAATAAAAAAAAGCAGTTCTATCGCTTCGAAAATGAAGGAATAAAGGCGCAGTCAAAAAACAATATATGGCCAAGGTTCATGAGATGGGAAGAATTATTAACAATAGGCAAATACACATCAGTTTTCTCCTAATCTAACTTTTGTAAATTTGATAAAATAAAAATTTATGAGCGAGGCAAATGAATTGCGTGAGCAGGTTAGAAAATTTGTAGACAATGCTTCTGACAGTGAACTTGAATTAGTTTATAACCTGTTTGAAGCAACAAATAAATCTGATTGGTGGGATGAATTAACTCCGGCGCATCTAAATGCAATAGACGAAGGACTGAAACAATTAGATAATGGAGAAGGAATTGAACATAAGGAAGTTATGAAAAAATATGATAAATGGTTGAAGAAATAACCTGGTCGCCACTTGCATTAGAAACTTATGAAAATATAATAGACCATTTGTTTCAAAAGTTTGGAGAAATGGCTGTACAAAGATTTGTACAACATGTGGACGACAAAATAAAACTGATAGCATCAAGACCTGGAATGTTTAGAGCTACAGGTAAAAGACGGAATACCTTTATCACCAGTATTCGCAAAAAGAAAACACTGACTTACCGTTACAACCCTTTAGACAACAAAATAGAATTAGTAGTATTTTGGGGAAGGCAAGACCCAACAAAAAAGCCAGATTGAATTTCTTTAGGTATTAGCCTATTCCTTCCACCCTGGTAAGATTCTAGCGCCCTTTAGCTTGTTCTAAACATCAGGTAATCGCAATGCAATAGCTGCGACACACACCGCACTTATAAATTTTTAGGTTGAAATTCCTGGCCAAAGTCGATTTCATGTTTGCAATGGCACAGAAAATAATTCGAACATTATTACCCAGCCTAAGCTTTACATTTAGGAAAAGAAACGAAAATTACATGTAATTGTAATGGCTTGGTAGGCTGGCATAGAAGCCGTTGTTGTGTCTTTTGACCAACAACTGCATTGCGTGGTGGTTGCTCGGCCCATGCTTCAGTTGCAGGGAACAACACCTTGTAACGGCGGCGCTGGTACCAACACCTGCAAGGGCGGAAAAAAATTCTTCTCCGGTTATAAAGTTATGTTTGGTTACCCTAAATTTTATCAATATGTCGTCCCTACAATTTGCATTGTACCCAGTTAAACCAGCATGAGAACAATTCGGCAGAATAGGAAAAGACTTGCTATCATTAAACTATATTTTTAACTTCGTTAAAAGCATTATATGAAACTTGTAATAGATTTTGATACCATTGACGATGTGTCTAAAAAACAATGGTTGATTAACACGTTGAGATTAATGAATATAAGTTTTAATACAACAGAGAGAAGACAAACCATAGAAGAGTATAACCTGGAAATTGATGAAGCAGAAAAAGAAATTGAAAGAGGTGAATACACCACAGCAGCGGATTTAAGAAAGGAAGCTCGCTCATGGTAGCAATCTGGAGCACATTAGCAAAAAAACAACTTCAAGCTGCTTTTGATTATATAAAACAAGATTCATTTCAAAATGCTGAAAAGGTTAGAGATGAGATTATTGATATTACTATAGAACTTATTTCAAAGCCTGAAATGCATCCTCCTGACAAATACAAGCTTAATAATGACGGAACATACCGGGCTTTTGAACTTCATCGCTATAGAGTTTCTTACCGGGTCTCAAAAAATGAAATCAGGATAGTTCGTTTGAGACATACAAGCAGATCTCCTTTAATTTACTAATGCCATGGTAGCAAGTGTATTGGCCGTTGTTGTGTCGTTTGACGAACAACTGCAATCGTGGTGGTTGCCCCTATGCTTCAGTTGCAGGTGACAACACCTTGCACTGGCGGCGCTGCTACGAACACCTGCAAGGGCGCAAAACAATACAAGCCGCAAAAGGACTTGAAGCTAAAGCGGTTTTCTTTATTTTTCTTACAGAAGGCAGCGGAGGCCTTCCTGACATCTGGCTGGAAGACCGAATTTTCCGGTGATAAAAAAAAGCCAATCATGATCTGCTGATGGAAGAAGAAAGAGAGTTGTTCTATGTCGCTATCACCCGTGCTAAAGAAATGCTATTCCTCGCAACCGGGAAAGGAACCGTATCAATTTTTTAATTGAGATACCTGATATTTTACGGTAAGAACAAGCATAACCGATAGAATCGATTGTAGAAAATGTTATTGCGAAAAGTGTTTCAGCCAGTTGGAGAAGCTTTGGCTGGTGTGTTGGTATTACGGGAGAGAATGTAGAGGTTGACGGAACGTCGACAGGCCTCAGACGGTTGCCATATAAAAAGGGAGAAAGGCGAAAAACTGAAAATGAATGTTTTGGGGTTTAGTATATTCGTAATAAAAAAATTATGGCTATTGATAAAAATCAGATAATGAATCTTGATAATGAAGAAAAAAGAAATCTTGCTTTTGAACTGCTCGACAGTATAGATGAAGAATTTATAAAAGAACCACTTTCTGTTTGGAAAAGAAAATTAATTGAAGAAAGGTCGGCTGCACATAAAAACAGTCCGAAAGCTGTAACCCCGTGGACTGAAGTAAGAAAGAAATATTTTGGTGAATGAGTTTTGCAATTGTTTTAAGAATTGAAGCTCAAATGGATTTAGACAAAATATTTGTATGGTACGAAGAGTAAAAGCCTGATTTGGGGTTTGATTTTTTATTTGTATTTGAAGAGGTCTTGAGCAAGATTAGTGCAAATCCCTACTATGCCTCTTATGTTTTAAAGCAGGCAAGAGGTGGGTCTCTAAAAAGATTTCCTTATCAGGTGATTTATGAGGCAGATGAGCACGACTCAAAAATTATAGTTCTTGCTATTGCTCATCATCATCGAAATCCTGAATGGTTCAAACAAAGACTAAGAGAGTTAATTGTTGTTGCTCTTGCCCTAAACATAACTATGGAAGAAGATTCCGCCAGCACTAAAAAGAAACCTTAGCATGTGAAGAACATCTACAAAGCAGAAAAAAAGTCAGTCAAGAATTCCTGATGGAAGAAGAAAGACAGTTGTTTTAGTTCGCTGTAACCCATGCTAAAGAAAAGCTTTTTCTGATAACCGGGAAAGGAACCGAATCGAGTTTTTTAAAGGAGATACCTGATCTTTTTACGGTAAGAACAAGCATACCAATAAAATCGATTGTTGAAAAAGTTATGGCATGCGAAAAGTGTTTCAGCCAGTTGGAGAAGCTCTGTGTGGTGTGTACGTATTGCGGGCAGAAGGTAGAGGGGTAATAAAACTGCTTTTG
>JBBPZJ010000535.1:0-5099 GCA_038199395.1 Chitinophagales bacterium | reverse complement strand
GTTTATGTTGGTTTCCATTTTATCTCTGCAGCAGGGCAATGCCCAACAATTAAGTGGATTTTCGCAAGGCAAGGGAAAGTTAGCTGTGGCTATATCAACAACCAGGGAAAAATATGATGAGTTTTATTTTGGGAATACGAAGACGCCATTGTCTAAAGCCAACCTGGATAAAATCGTTACCCAAAGTATCAACTTGTACACAGCGTATGGGTTGTCGAAAAAGACAGACCTTATTCTGAACATCCCTTATATTTTCACCAAAAGCCACCAGGTGACCGACAATAAAGAAGTAAGTGAAAAGCATTTTCAGGACGCAACCATTGGAATACAATCTAAATTTTACCAAAAGGAAAATACTGCCGGTGCATTTTCTGTAACCGGTGGAGTGAGTCTAAGTACGCCTTTGTCTAAATACCTCACAAACGTTATTTATGCTATCGGTAACCGCGCAACGCAATTCACTCCATCAGCGCTGATGCAGTATAAGTTTGCAAATGGAATATTTATAAATGGACAGGGTGGGTATAGCCTTAAGACCAATAAGGTGCCCAATGCAGTTGTATCGGCAGCAAAAATTGGCTATGCCGGCAAAGTTTATGTAGAGGCTTATATCAGTAACCAAACTTCTACCAGTGGTATTGACATAGGTGGGCCTGGTTTTACACCTGAGCGTTTTCCGGAGACGAAAGTCAATACCACAAATATCGGAGCCTCTGTTTATTTTGCAGGTGTAACACTTGGAGCTGGAAAAAGACTTTCGGGCCGTAATGCGGGTTTACCCAGCTATTACACCATTGGTCTTGCTTACACTTTTACATTTGGAAAATAGCGTATTGCAAAGACTTTGAACCTAAAAAGAATAGTCAGCTTAACAAAACCACAGTCATAATACTCCTAATTAGTAAATACCTTGCATAAAAAACAGTTGAATGCTTGATGTTGTTGTAAATATAGTGGTAGTACTGTATGTTCTGGCCATACTGTTTGTGTTATTTCATTCACTCTTCGATGCACATTTAATTTATCATTACCTGCGTTCTCATCGAAAATTAAACAAGGCAGTTTACCAGCATGAAAGTTTACCCTTTGTGACCGTCCAGCTTCCGGTTTATAATGAAATGAATGTTGTAGAAAGATTGCTGGATGCAGTTGCAGCTATAGATTATCCTGCAGATAAATTTGAGATACAGGTTTTAGATGACAGCACCGACGAAACTTCGGTACTGATTGCCCATAAAATTGCCGTTCTTCAACAAGGAAACATTGCAGTTACACACATCCTACGTCAAACTCGTGAAGGTTTTAAGGCAGGCGCCCTCAAGCATGGATTAACCATGGCTAAAGGAGAATACATTGCAGTTTTTGATGCAGATTTTCTTCCTTCCAACGATTTCTTAAATCAAACCATTCCCTTTTTTGCTGATCCCTGTATTGGAATGGTGCAGACAAAGTGGGGACATATCAACAAAGACACATCGCTGTTAGCCAAATTGCAGGCAATTGCATTAGATGGCCATTTTAGTATAGAGCAACAGGGCAGAAATGCTGCGGGCTTTTTTATAAACTTTAATGGCACCGCCGGCGTTTGGCGCAAACAAACGATACTCGATGCAGGCAACTGGCAGGCCGATACCCTTACAGAAGATTTAGATTTAAGTTACCGCGCACAAATGAAAGGCTGGCAATTTAAATACCTTGAAGATGTAGTTACTCCTGCAGAATTACCGCCACTGGTAAGTGCTTTAAAATCGCAGCAATTCCGCTGGACAAAAGGCGGTGCTGAAACAGCAAAGAAAAATCTGCAGCCGTTGTTTGCTTCTTCGCAGCCTTTATCTGTTAAGCTTCACGGTGCCTTTCACCTTATTTACAGTTTTGGCTTTATCAGCATCATTACATATACCCTGCTGACAGTGCCGTTGTTATTTATAAAAAAGTTTTACCCGCAGTACGATTTTGTGACTAAGTTTTCGAGTGCGGTCGGCATCAGTTTTTCAGTTTATATTCTGCATTATTTTATTGCCTGGTACAACAATACAAAAGGCAGTATAGTTAGACGTGTTTTTGGTTTTATCATTCATTTTCCGCTGTTTATTTCTCTTTTTATAGGCGTTTCTTTGAGCAATTCCATAGGTATTATACAAGGTTACCGCGGTATAAAATCGGGGTTTGTGCGTACGCCTAAATTCAATTCTGTTACTGCGGGTAATAAGATAATGAAGAATACGTATGCAGAAACAAAATTTAACTGGCTTACCATCACAGAAGGCTTATTAATTTTTTATTTTTTATTTGGATTGGTTCAGGCGCTGTATTTTAAAAACTATGGAAGCATACCATTGCTGTTGATGGCCTTTGCAGGATTTTCAATGGTGTTTGGCTGGAGCGTACTGGAAACAAGAAAAAACGTAAAGCCATACAAAAATGTTTTTGCAATTGAGTAAAGAGGTTTGTTGGCAGCCAGCGAGGCCCGATGAAGCATTCGTTGCGACGCTCCGTTCGACAATATTTCGTTTTTGAACTTTTTATCCTGAGTGCCGGTGAAGGTATTGTATATTAAGGCTGGGTCACTTTTATGCATTGGTCACTTTCTTTTTCTAGATACAAATAAGGTCTTACCCCGAAGGGATAAAATTTGAATTGCCATAGGTGCAACCTATGGACATCGCGGCAAGTTCTTAATAACCCTTTAGGGGTTAAATAAACAGAAACGTTAAATAGCATTATTAATGTGGGTTATGTTTTTAACAAGAAAAGACCAAATCAATCCATCAATTTTCTGGTGCATTACAAGATGCTATAAAAATATATCGTTGAAGGGTGTGACACAACCGGAGATACAATAAAGATCAACTGCCGGAAACCAAAAAAAAACCAAAACACTTTGATTAAAAGTCCAAAAACAGTTGTCATCATTCCGGCATACAACGAAGAAAATTCAATAGCAAAGGTGGTAAGCGACATTCCGAAAGGATTGGTGAATGAAGTGATTGTTGTAAATAATAATTCGAACGATGATACTGATATAAACGCACGAAATGCAGGTGCAACAGTGCTTCACGAAGAAAGACCGGGTTACGGTTTTGCCTGCCTGAAAGGAATAGAATATATTAAGCAATTGCAGCCTTTGCCGGATATCGTGGTTTTTATTGATGCCGATTATTCAGACCATCCGGAAGAAATGCCTTTGTTGGTGGAGCCAGTTATAAATGGAATGGATATGGTAATAGGTTCAAGGGCATTGGGCAAAAGAGAAAAAGGTTCTATGACCGTGCAGCAGGTTTTTGGCAATTGGCTGGCGACCGGATTGTTGAAAATACTGTATGATGTGAGCTATACCGACCTTGGACCTTTCAGGGCTATCCGGTACGATAAATTGCTCGAAATAAACATGCAGGATACTACCTACGGCTGGACAGTGGAGATGCAGTTAAAAGCTGCTAAACTGAAAATGAAGGTGATGGAGGTGCCAGTGAGTTATCGCAAACGCATAGGCTTTTCAAAAATAAGCGGCACAGTGAAAGGCACGGTGCTGGCAGGTCACAAGATTATCACCACCATCTTTAAATACAGGTAAAATGAGCATAAAACATTTGTTGCTGTTGACGGTTTTTACTTACATGATGGCTGCCTGTAATGAGAAAGCCACGCCGCCTTCGGAAGCATTTCAACAAAAATGGTATGGAGGCAAAGCGGAATTGACCAGCTATACACTACAACAAGCCCGCTATGGTGAAATAAGCAACGGAGAGGCTGTATTGATTTTCGTAACGGAGGATTTCTCATCAGATAAATTGGTGAAGCTGGATGAGCCTGATAAAACAAGCGACAAAGTGCGGGTGTTGAAAATGAACCTGAGCAAAAAATTTGTTACCGGCATTTATCCTTACTCAATGATGCTGTCGGTTTTTTCACCGGTATCAAAAGACGGCACGGAAAAAACATTAAAAGCAACCAGCACATCACAGGAATGGTGCGGACATTCGTTTTCACAATTGCAGTTACAAGGGAATAAGTATAACTGGCAACTTTTTTCATACTTTGAAAAAGAAGGCGAACAAGATAAAAAGCTTGATGCTGCTATTGTTGAAGATGAACTTTGGAACCGCATCCGCATCAATCCTGCTTCGTTGCCACAAGGTAAGATGACCATACTTCCGGGCTTATTGTGGCAGCGTATATCGCACACTGAGATGAAGGGCGAAGAGGCGGTCTTAACTTTATCAAAGGCAGACACTTTTTTTTTAAAAGACAGCAGCGCTCAAATGTACACGATACAATATCCTGCAGCTCAACGCAAATTGCAGATATATTTTAACCCTGTTTTCCCGCATGAAATCGTGGGGTGGCAGGAAACTTATCCTGATGGATTTGGTGCAAATAAAAAAATGCTTACAACAAAAGTAGCCCGCAAAAAAACAATTTGGTTAGACTATTGGAAACACAATACACTTGCCGACAGCATCTGGCGTGATACTTTGCAACTGATGCATCATGAATAATTGGATATAGCTAGTGTTTTTCATGGTTAATATTATCTGAAGCAAACAATAAACAAGTTTGTATTGGGAATTTAACGTCAGTTCGGTGGTGTTATTATTAAATGATAGGACGATGTCTCTTGTTTTATCCTTAAAGGAAGGTTTTTCATCCACATAGCTATAGGCCGCCAGGCAGGCCAACATGTTTTTGAAAGCATTATCTACACTTTTATGGCTTGCGTGCCATAAATCCATCCAATTCTTTAGCAGTTCAATCACAGTTTCTATCAGCGATCTTCTTTTCAAGTGGATTTTGTCTTTCAGACGGATAAACTTGTTTTTCATGTTCTTCCTTATTTTGGTAAACAATTCTAATCCTTGCTCATAAAGCATTTCAAATAGTTTTTGCGAAACATAGCCTGCATCTCCAAAAACCTTCCGCCCTTGATGCAGATTACCACTTATTATCGCTCACATTGCCCGAGCTAAAGGCTATACTCATCAACTCACCTTGTTCATTTACAATCAGATGCAGCTTCAATTCATAAAACCACGCAGTAGAAGTTTTACCTCTGGCAGCTATATCTTTAAATGCTTTGTGATTGTATATCCGGTGATTAT
>JBBPZJ010000534.1:0-2390 GCA_038199395.1 Chitinophagales bacterium | reverse complement strand
CCGTCCTGAACTAGAAAGACCAACAATCAAATCGCCGGGCTTAATTTTATAATTAGTTACCAGTTTCGCTTTTGGCCATCTTGCAGTCATTGTTCCGTTTACAGCAATCGTTCTTACTACATCGCCTACGTCTGCTGTTTCTCCCCCCAAATAATGAATATGGATGCCAAAGGTTTTGAGCCAGTCGAAAATTTGCTGCGTGCCATTGATTATTTCTTCGAGCACTTCACCTGGAATGTTTTGTTTATTCCGGTCAATGGTCGATGAGAATAACAGGTTATCATAAATACCTACGCATAATAAATCGTCAATATTCATGACGATAGAGTCCTGAGCGATCCCCTTCCAGACACTTATATCGCCGGTTTCTTTCCAATAGAGATATGCCAAAATACTTTTTGTGCCGGCTCCATCGGCATGCATCAGGTTTACCCAGTCATCATCTTTACCTAAAAAATCATTATAAATTTTACAGAAGGCGTTGGGAAACAGTCCCTGATCAAGATGCTTTGTTGCAGCATGAACCTCTTCTTTTTGTGCCGACACGCCACGTTGATTATATAAAGACATTAAATAATTGACTTTTAAATTGGTTGCAAATGTAAGGGAGAACAAATTACTGTTACCAGTTACGGGGTTGCCAGATATCTGTAATAGCTAGCGCAAAGTGATACCCGGCAGCTGGCAACTGTATCTCTTATTCTCTTAGCTTTGCCCGACAATTATGATACAGGTTCATAGAGATTTAGATAATTTGCCGGAGTTCCAAAATGCAGTAATTACCATTGGTACTTTTGACGGGGTGCATCTGGGGCACAGGCAGATAATAAAATTGCTTATACAAGAAGCCAATGCTGTCGGTGGCGAAACAGTCATTATAACTTTTCATCCTCATCCAAGGCGAGTAGTAACACATGGAAAATCGGACGTAAAAATTCTTAATACGCTGCCGGAAAAAATAGAATTATTAGACCAATTAGGAATTGATCACCTTGTAGTAGTCGCCTTTAATGAAATTTTTGCTGATCAAACGGCTGAAGAGTACATCCAAAACTTTCTTATAAAAAAATTTAATCCTGCATCTATCATTATTGGCTATGACCACCGATTTGGCAAGAACAGGTCGGGTGATTACCATCTGCTTGAGAAGTTTGGCGAAACTTATGGTTACAAGGTGAAAGAAATACCGGAACATGTTTTAAATGAAATTATAATCAGTTCGACTAAGATTAGGGAAGCTCTGCTGAATAGTGATGTTGATACGGCTAATAATTTTTTGGGTTACAAGTACTTTTTTGAAGGCAAAGTAGTTGTTGGAAACAGACTTGGAAGAACAATTGGTTACCCAACCGCCAATTTAAGTATACAAAATGAAGACAAACTGGTACCCGGCAACGGAGTGTATGCAGTACAGATAAATATAAGCGGTAAAAAAACAGTGTATGGGGGCATGATGAATATTGGAATGAGGCCCACAATAGATGGAACAAAAAAAACCATCGAAGTAAATATTTTTCACTATGACGAAGACATTTATGGAGAAAATATTAGGGTATATCTTTCCGCTTACCTAAGAAGCGAAGTCAAATTTGCGGGACTTGAGCAATTGAAAGAACAATTGGCAAGCGATAAAACAGCAGCAATGGAGAAACTGAAAGGGTAAGTACCTGTCTTTTCTGCAACAGTCCGGAATTATTTTACCGCTATCAGCTTTTCCAGCACAAAATGAACGATAGGGCAAAAAGTAGAATTCTTCAATGTTATTTGAGGTCTTTTCAATAAAACATCTTCATGTGTGTAGGGAAACCTTGCGCAATCACCCGGCCTGTTTTCATAAATACCGCAGTAATTGTCTATTCCTAAAAAAGGACAAGGAGCAGACTTTGCCACATAATCTCCATCGGTATCAAGGTCTAAGTAAGTGGCGATAAAGTCACTTTCTTTCATTTTAAGGTGCTTACTAATGCGCTTTATGTCGGTAGTTTTAAATCGGGGAGAATACCCTTTGCAACAGTTACCGCATTGTAAACAATCGATCTTCTCAAATGCCTGTTCGTTTAGTTCGGGCAGCAACTTTAGAACCTGGTTTTTATCAGCTCTTTGCAAAAATTGCCTGTATTGCTTTTGATGTTCTGCGGATTGCTTTTTCCAGCTTTCAGTGTTGTTGAGAGACATTTTTTTAATAAAACTCAAAGGTAGATGTAATGCAGAAAACCCAACCTGAAGAATAGTTAATATTGCATTAGGCTAAATATGTAACATAAGTGAAAAGCTGTGTTCAAGCAATAAGTGCAACAGTTGTTTTTAGTAAATATACCTCGTTAGCAGATTTGTAATCAAATTTTCTAATGGGTCTGTTATTAATCATTTTTTCTACTCTTTTCACATCT
>JBBPZJ010000533.1:0-2156 GCA_038199395.1 Chitinophagales bacterium | reverse complement strand
TGTTGCAGTACAATGATGATTAAGGTGATAGCAACTAAGATTCTTGTTATCAATGTACCTAAACCGGCGCCTGCCAATTCCATTCGCGGCAAACCAAAACGTCCGTAGATAAGAATCCAATTTAAAAATGCATTCAGAGGCAATGAAATAAGAGAAAGAATCATGGCTGTTTTTGTAAATTCCAGCCCATCGCAGAATTGTTTTACTGCTGCAAACATTAGCATGGGTATGAGAGACCAGGCCAGTAATTTGTAGAAGGGAACAGCTAATGTAGCTACAATGGCATCTTGTCGCAAATGGAATAATAATTTAGATGACAAAACCAAAGTCGCAGCTATCAGTATAGCTACAATTGTAGAAAGTAAAAAGCCATTGAATAAAATTTTTGAGGCTTGCGATACATTTTTTTGTCCATTTGCGATAGCAGACAGCGGTGATATTGCAATCGCCATTCCCATACCTAATACTTGCGGAATTGAAATGATATTTATAACCAGGGAAGAGGCAGCCAACTGACGATAATCTACTGCACCAATCATTGCACTATCAATCAATCCCAAACCTATTTGAGAAATATTGCTAATAATAAGTGGAGTGGCAATTTTCAGGGTTCTTCGAAATTCTTGAAACATAGGCTGTAAAAGTAGCATTTCGGCTTAGAAACCTGATTAGGCAAAGTTGATAAGGTCTTCTAAGTGCTGATATTTTAGTAGAATAATTTCTGGCAGATCGTATAAAATGAATCATGCTTTTCAATTGAAAATGCGCTTCACCATTTCCTGAGCATTTTTCTCATTGTCAAACAGATGATCAAGAATTTGATGTCTTAAAGCAATTTCACTTTCACAAAATGGCCTTACATAAACTGCTGAAATGGCTGCTTTAAATTCAGTAGCAGTTGCGGCAATGAAGCAAGCGGTTTCGAGTCCTGTTCCTTCAATAGTTTCCTGGTTTACAAGACAGTGCCGCCCGTTAAACAATCCATTTAATAGCTTCAATTTCATACCCGTTGTGTTATAAGAAGGAATTATGTTGATATGTGCCTTAGCGATCAAATCCTGCATTTCGTTTTCGTTGGGATTTGCAATTAGACAAGTAGATTGATTGCCTTCTATAAGTTTCAGGAGTTTTTCTGATGGATTTTTTCCGGCTACAACAAAAGGTAAACGTAAGTCGTTAAAAACCTCTTTTAAAAGCCATATTGCAGCTTTTTCATTTTCAGCAACACTTAAGTCTCCATGATACAAACAGAAAGAACCTTTTCCCTCGCCGGTATTCACTTTCCAATCCGGCAAAAACAGGGGAAAAAATTCTGCTTTACTGCCTAGCTGTTGGTATAGTTCTGCATCTTTCTTAGTGACGCTGAAAAAGGAAGCCTTTGCGGCAATGCTCTTTTCGTACCGCTGCAGCATGAAGCTTTCACACAGGAAATAAAGTTTTTTTAGAGGAGAAGTAGCAGATGAAAATAGATGTCGGTAATAGATGTACTCTACGTTGTGCAGTCGCACAAAACACTTTCGTTTTTTAAATCTTTCATCATTTAATAAGTAAGTGCAATGCACTCCTTCCATTAGGATCGGATGATCGTCTTTTGCTAACTCGTCAAGTAAAGTGTTATTTCTTCTGCTACTAACAATATATGGGTATTTAAATGAAAAGGCAGAAAACCCTTGTTTTCTTTTATAATACGAAACACTTGCGCAATATTGGCTCAAAATGGCTTGTTCACCTCGACCGTATTTAAAACAATGCAAGTGTATTTTCACTCCTTGTTGATGGAGTGCAGGAAGTTTATAAAAAAGATCAAAAACGCCTCCGTAATCAATAGGGTAGGGAACGTTCAGACAAATTACGTGCAAGTGTTTTTCCAAAATTTCCCTTTTTTACGCATTACTATTTTTAAAAAGACTCAAGAAGCGTGTGACAGTAACTGATCGTATTATTTCTTAAAGAGGAGTAGATACATGACAAGAAAAGAAACTAATTTCTCAAATATTATTCGTCGCTTTTAGCGAAAACTTTTTCATAAAAAGCGAGCAATACTTTCTCTTCGTTTTGCCAGTTTAACTCCTCTCTTGCTTTCATACAACTGGCAGAAACAGTTTCGTAATAAACATCATCATTTAGCAGATTGTTTAAAGCGTTGGCAATAGTAG
>JBBPZJ010000532.1:0-5630 GCA_038199395.1 Chitinophagales bacterium | reverse complement strand
GTGCTTATGGATTTGCTTTCAATAATGAAAAGATGAAGACAACCACTTTACTTGCAACCCAGGCATATATAACGGGGGCAGCAGTTCAAACAGTGGTAAAATTGATTTCGGGAAGAACACGGCCTTCTTACTATGACCCCAATGTACAGGCGGAACCTTCTTTCCGGGGACCCCTGAGCGACGCCGGTGGTCTCAAAAACAGTAGTTCCTTTCCATCAGGACATACTACCGTTGCTTTTGCAGCCGCTACCGTATTCGCGATGGAATACAAAAAAAAGCCGTGGGTTCCAATTGTGGCATACACTTCCGCATCAATCATTGGCCTAAGCCGTATTACAGAAAACAAACATTGGGCAACAGACGTGTTTGTAGCCGCTGCGTTAGGTTATTTAACCGGTATGCAGATAGTAAATAATTATCACCGGTATGCAAAATTGAAAGCACCTAAACAAAAGAAGAATTCTGTTTCATTCAATTTGCAATACAATACTGGGGTAATAATGCCGGGGTTGGTTTATAAGTTTAGATAAACATAAACCCCTAATTAAGAAAATAATTTAAGTGAGTTAGTGAGTTAAAAAAGTGGTGATGAAGATTTTACAAAAAGGCATAATCAGAGTTAATTTAATGAATAAAAAGCACGTTTTGTTGTCTGTTTTTCTTGTTTTCTTCACCTTGTTTTGTCAGGCGCAAAACTGGGATATCAATTTATTGAAAGACATCAATGTGGGGAGGAATCATTCCTTAGACCAGCTATTTAAAATGATAATTGATTATGCTCCTCCAATTGCTTATACTATTCCTTTCTTTTTATTAGGATTGTAATTTATTTTAAAAGATGTTGCTCTTAGAACAAAATCAGTTTTTATTATCAGCGCATCTCTTTTGGCTTTGGTTGTTGAAACAATTGTAAAGCATGCAGTAAATCGCCCACGACCATTCATTACTTACCCTTTTATTCAAAGAATAACATCTGCCAGCAGCCCTTCTTTTCCATCAGGTCACACCTGTGATGCATTTACGTTAGCGTTTGCTGCAAGTCTTGCTTTTCCTAAATGGTATGTTATCTTACCCTCGTTTTGCTGGGCTATAGCTATAGGATATTCAAGAATGGATTTAGGCGTGCATTATCCTACTGATATAATGGGTTCAATAGTTATAGCCGCCCTTTCTTCTTTATTATGTTATATGGTTTTAAGAAGGAGAGAAAAGCAAGCTATGTTATCAGAAAATACTGACTTTACTATTAATTAAAATAAAACTTTATGTGGTGGATATACGCTTTAATATCAGCCTTCTTTGCAGCACTTACAGCCATCTTTGCAAAGGTAGGAATCAAAGGAGTTGATACAGATTTGGCGACTGCAATTCGAACAGTAGTGATTTTAATTCTTGCATGGGGCATTGCTTTTTTCAGAGGCGGAGCTTATACCATTCATACTTTATCAAAGCAAAACATTATTTTTCTTTGCCTGTCAGGTGTTGCTACAGGTCTTTCATGGATATTTTATTTTAAAGCCTTGCAGATAGGGAAAGTTTCGCAGGTAGCGCCGGTTGATAAAATGAGCGTGGCAATAGCCATCATATTATCCGTAGCTTTTTTGGGAGAGCCATTAACGATTAAAACTGCTTTAGGCGCTTTGATGATTATTGGAGGAACACTTGTTTTGATTTTTTAAATATTATTGAAATTTAATCTCCCTCCATTAAATTCTTTACAATCTAGTTGTAACTGTAACAAATTAAATTCTCTATATGATAAAGTCATGTTTTTTGCCTGCAATAATGGGCCTTGTATTGATAACCAGTCTTTCTTCCTGTGAAGAAAAAAAAGAAAAAAAGCATATGAAAAAAGACAAGGAAGAACAAATAGCTTCAAAAGATCAATCGCAAAATGTACAGGATAATAATACAGGTATTGATTGCGATACTTCAGTTTGGAAATACGTTTACAACCGGGAGAGATTGCAAGTGACCGATATATGCAAGACAGTTACAGGAGTGATAGAAGAAAGCAGTGCAGATGAAGACGGTGACCAGCACATGCTTTTAAAACTCGATAATGGTCAGGAGGATTTACTCACTAAAAAGAACGCAAAGAAAAAGCAAGGCTACTTAGTAATAGAAGCGGTATGTGCCAATAAAACAACATTAGGTAAAGTTGATAATACCTGCAATGGCTATATCAATAAAATACAAATTCCAAAATTGGGTGAGCATGTAAAAGTAACGGGCAGTTTAGTAATAGATACACACAACGGTTGGGCGGAAATTCATCCTATTACAAAAATTGAACTGCTTAAATAACTTAATCTCCCTTTGGATAAAACATTCTTTATGGTGCTTTTGTTTTTGGCTTCAATTACAAAATGGTTTTTCAATAAGTTTTTATGCGTTACTTACTTTTATTTATACCATTAGCCTTTGTAAGTGAATTTGTCCTTCACAACCAGCTTTTGTTATTTGTTTCTGCCGCCTTCGCATTGATTGCACTTTCTTCATTATTGGGCGAAGCAATAGAAGTATTATCCAGTTATACTGGTGCTAAAATAGGCGCTTTATTAAATGCTACGTTAGGTAATGCTGCCGAGCTGATTTTTACCGTTATTGCACTTAGAGCCGGACAGATAACATTGGTAAAAGCCTCTATTGTGGGGGGCTATACTTGGTAACTTGCTTGTTCTTCCGGGTTTAGGTATGTTGTTGGGAGGCCTGAAAAATGGAAGGAAATATTTTGACCGGGATGCTGCTGGTGTCAATTCTACAATGATGTCGCTTTCAGTAGCAGGGCTAGTTCTGCCTACCATCTTTGAGCTGCTTCATGAAGCACAAAACAAACAGGGGTATAAGCTGAACATCAGTGATAAATCGCTTGACGAATACAGCCTTGGCATTGCGGGAGTATTAATAGTTGTATATATCCTCAGCCTTATTTTTTCATTTACTTCTAAGCCTGCCCAAAAGGAAAAGTTAGCCATAGAAAATAAGGGACCTGTTGAAAACGATCCGGATGAAAAAAAGCAATGGACTTTAAGCAAATCATTACTAGTTATGGCAGGCAGTACCTTGTTTCTGATTTATATGAGTGATTTATTGGTGGGTTCTGTACAGCATGTTATTCAAAACTTTCATGTAAGTGAAACTTTCTTGGGAATTATACTAATCCCATTGCTAAGCGATGTGGCAGAACATGTAGTGGGCGTACAAATGGCTTATAAAAATAAGATGGATCTGTCCATGTCAATTTCTCTTGAATCCGCTACCCAGATTGCATTATTTGTTGCGCCGGTTCTGGTATTTATTTCATTTTTTCTGGGTAAAAAAATGACCTTGTTCTTTAGCCCTTTTGAAGTGGTTATTCTCGGACTTTCAGTATATGTCATTAATCAAATTTCAGAAGACGGAGAATCGAACTGGCTCGAAGGAGCTCAACTCGTGGTCGTCTATATTATTGCTGCAATTGGATTTTATTTACTTTGATATAACAATTTTATTTTTTTATGAAAACATCTTTGAAGTGGGCTTTTATTCTCGGATTCGTAGGTTTTATTACCTCTTTCGGTGCTCATATAGTAGCTGTTAATCTACCCTTCTATGCAGAGAAAGTAGGCATTGGCTTAACCATGATCGGTGTGCTGATTGCTGTATATGATTTTGCAGAAATATTAGCCAAGCCTGTATTCGGAGGATTGGCAGATAAAAAGGGAATGAAGAAAGCGATGCTGGCAGGCATCATCCTTTTCATTCTTGCGTCACTAATGTACCCTTTTGTCTCACCAAAGCTCTTAATTGTTGTACGTTTTCTGCAAGGCTTAGGAGCTGCGGCTTTGTCGGCAGTTTCGTTGGCAATAGTTGGTACGATGTACAAAGAGAATAAGGGCAGAGCCTTTGGCATTTACAATGCCATTAAAGGAGCAGGCTATGTGGTTAGTCCTGTAATTGGCGGCGCTATTGTGATGAAAACAAACTTCAGCGGTATATTTTATGCCACAGCAGGCATAGGCGTAATTGGCTTTTTGCTGGCACTGCTATTACCAAACGACAAACAAAAGAATGCAGAAGCCTTTGATGATGACGATGATTTTTCCATAAAATCTTTATTCAGTGTTTTTAAGAATAAGACTTTAATGCCCTGGTTTTTAATTATTGTAATTAATATGTTTTTTGTCGGCATTCTTTTTGGCTTTTTACCTGTTCGTATTCACAACCTGGGTTATGATGCGTTGCATACAGGGCTTATCGTTTCTGCTACCACAATTGCTTATTTATTAATTCAGCCGGTAGCAGGCTGGCTGGCAGATAAATTCAATCCCGTTATCACTTTACGAACCGGCATGTTGTTATCTTGTCTCACCACTGCGGCTGTTCCCTTTGTTACCGGTGTTCCTTTAATCATCGTTTGCATTTTGGCAGGCATAGGCATTGGAACAGTATGGACAAACTCGGATGCATTAGTAAGTAAATTAGCAACAGAAAACGCAATGGGTGCAACAATGGGCGTAGCAGGTTCTTTTAAAGAATTGGGTGATATGATTGGTCCTTTATTGATGGGAGTAATTTCACAGGCATTAGGTTTGCAATGGGGCTTTGTAATTTGTGCTGTATTAGGAGGCATTGCTTTACTGGTTACGATTGTGGTTGCTAAAAAACCAACAGCCGAAAGCCAATGATTGTTGTATTGAGATAAAAACTTTTATTTTTGTCCCCCGATGATGAAATGGTTTCAGAAAATATTGTTTGTTGTTATCAGCTTATCTTTTTTCATTTCTGCTACAGAAATGGATTTGGGAGAAGTACACAATACATTTTTTGATGAATACGATACTTACGTTAAAACAGAACAGGTTTCAGTTGACCATACTGTGGCTATCCAACAGGAACACGATACCTACGCATTAATTGACTACCTCTTCAATCATTACAAAGGTTTAAACAACCAGTCGAAAAACTGCAATCATCAGCAATTTGCTTATTATAATCATTACCCGTCCAAGCTCTTCCTTCGCAATTCCGTCTGGCGAATTTGATATCCCTGTCTTCTCTATTAGGTAATCGCATACTGCGTTAGCCCTTAACTCATTTCAATTTTTCATAAAGGCAAAATGCCTTTTGCTTATCAATTATTTTGAAACATGAACTTCTTCGACCGCATTATCCATTTTTCCATTTACAATAAATTAATCATAGGTTTTTTAACCCTTGCTTTAATCATTTGGGGTGTTTATTCAGCTGCAAATTTGCCCATAGATGCCCAGCCCGACATTACAAATAACCAGGTGCAAATTAATACCCTGGCTCCAACATTTGGAGCCCAGGAAGTAGAGCAATACATCACCGCACCTATTGAACTTGCATTGGCAAATATTCCAAGATCAACGCAATCACGCTCAATTTCCCGTTCCGGACTTTCCCAGGTAACAGTTGTTTTTGATGATAAGGCAGACATTTATTGGGCAAGACAACAAGTAGCCGAACGATTAAAGGAAGCCGAAGCAGAGATACCTCATGATGCAGGCACTCCCATCATGTCACCTATTTCAACAGGATTGGGTGAAATTTATCAGTATATCATCAAGCCTAAACCAGGATACGAAAAAAAATATACGCCAACAGATTTGCGAACGATACAG
>JBBPZJ010000531.1:0-5871 GCA_038199395.1 Chitinophagales bacterium | reverse complement strand
TGGTTGACTTTGAAAAAGCAGCCACTAAAGCAGCTCCGGCAGTAGTACATATAAAAATCCGAATTAAACCAAAACAAGTTTCTGCAGGACCAGAAATGCAGGGCAATCCATTTAAGGATTTCTTTGGGGATGAATCCGGCGACTCATTTGGTGGAAGAGGCGGTTCTCGTCAATCGCCTGAGCAAAGAGGATCCGGTTCTGGTGTAGCTATTAGTGCCGATGGTTATATCGTAACTAATAATCACGTAGTTGACCAGGCAGATGAAATAGTGGTAACACTCAACAACAAAAAAGATTACAAAGCAAAAGTTGTAGGAAAGGACCCTAGTACAGATTTGGCAGTTATCAAGATTGACGCTTCTAATCTGCCTTACCTCACTTTTGCCAATTCAGATGATGTTCATCTCGGTCAGTGGGTGTTAGCCATTGGCTATCCCTTAAACCTCGAAACTACTGTAACATCTGGTATCGTTAGTGCTAAATCCAGAAACATTGGAATTAACAGCCGTAACAGCAGCTCTCCGGTTGAATCATTCATTCAAACCGATGCTGCCGTTAACCCCGGAAACAGTGGCGGTGCCCTTGTAAATACCGACGGTGATGTTATTGGCATCAACAGCGCAATTGCTTCTCCAACCGGTTCTTATGCAGGTTATGCCTATGCTATACCTTCTAACCTGGTGAAGAAAGTGGTAAATGATATTGTAAAATACGGTGCTACTAAACGAGCTTACCTGGGTATTATGTTTGGCAGCGACCAGATGAGTGAAGAGGATCGTGTAAAAAACAACGTGAAGGAAGGCGACGGTGTCTTTGTAATGGACGTAGCCAAAGGTAGCGCTGCCGATGAAGCAGGAGTACAAAAAGGCGACTTTGTAACAAAAGTAAACGGCCAAACAACTAATACCGGAAGTGAAATGGTAGAAAAAATCGCTTCATTGCAACCAGGTGATAAAATTGCTTTGACGTATCAACACAACGGGGCAGAGAAAACTACAACAGCAACCTTAAAAGGAACTTCAGGTACCTATGCAAGTATTAAGCAACAAGTAGTAGAGCAGCTTGGTGCAACATTCGAGGAAATGGATAAAAGCAAGGCAGCACAATTACATGTTACAAATGGAGTGGTTGTGAAAGATCTTGGCCAGGGCATACTTACCGACCAGACAAGAATAAAAGCAGGATTTATCATCACTAAGGTAAATAACACTAGAGTTAATACCATAGACGACATGAAAGATGCTTTAAAAAATGCGGGTAATAGTGCTATAATCAGTGGCGTATATCCTAACCAGCCGCAAACAGAATATCAATATGCGATCAATGATTTGAATGGATAAATTAATATAAAAGGTGAAAAGTGAATTGCAAGTTGTGCAAAGTGAGTTGGAAAGTGTGAGTAAGCAAGAGTGAGTGGTGACAGTAAGTGGGTGAGTAGTGAAATGAGCATGTGAGGTATTTGGAAGGAGATGGATACTCACTACTTACCACCCCTCCAATTTGCTTAAGAGACTGCGATTAACGGATATTAGTTGGTTTGGTTTAGTTCCCCCGCCCTGTCTGGAAACAGGCGGGGTTTTTTATGCACTTATTGTATTTTTACCAGCACACATTTATACTAATGAAAATTCTGATAATAGAAGACGAAGCCGGCCTCCAGCAATCAATTCAACAGTATCTCGAGCACCAGGGATATGTGTGTGAAACAGCAGGAGATTTTAGTGCAGGTATGGAAAAAGTACGTGCCTTCAATTATGATTGTGTAGTTGTTGATATAGGCTTGCCTTATGGAAGTGGGTTGAATATCGTAAAAGAAATTAAGGATATAGAATCTAAATCAGGAATCATCATTATTTCTGCTAAAAATGCCTTGGAAGACAAACTAAAGGGACTGGAATTAGGATCTGACGATTATTTGACAAAGCCTTTTCACTTGTCAGAGTTAAATGCAAGGATCCATGCAATTATCAGGCGTAGAAATTTTGAGGGTAGTAAGAACATTATTTTCGAGGAAATAAAATTAGAAACCGAGGCAAGGCGAGTGACTGTTAATAATAAGGCAGTTGAACTGACCGACAAAGAATACCAATTGCTGGAGTATTTTATAGCCAATAAGCGGCGTGTGTTAACAAAATCCGCAATAGCAGAACATATATGGGGCGATGAATATGAGCAGGTAAGCAATTACGATTTCATCTATACACACATCAAAAACCTGAGGAAGAAACTGATAGATGCGGGGAGTGAAGACTATATAAAAACAGTATATGGCACTGGATATAGATTTACAGAAAACTGAACTGCGGGTTTTCACACTATAGTAACGTCTTAAACTTTAACCCCCTCAACTCTAAACCCCAGAAATGACTTATTGACTTAATGACCCAATGACTTTCAAAAATGAGACTTCTTACAAAAACCACTTTATACTTTCTCGTTGCAATGGTGCCTATTTTACTGGCAGGCGGCTTTTACTTGTATGAGCAATTCAGCAAAGAGATGAACCACCGGATGGATCAGGAACTAATAACTGAAGAGGTGCAATGGATTCATTATTTGCAATCACAAACAGATAATGGGGCCTCATTTATTTTAAGGACACCTGAGATTTTAATTTATCCTGTCGATGCTCCGGTAACTACTTATCCGGTCATCGAAGATTCCTACGGAAACAGGGATAACAAAAAACTGCCTTATAGGCAATTGTCCCATACCGTTCCTATAAATGGGATTCCCTATCAAATAACAATTAAAAGGACACAGGAGCAAAAAGTAGCAATGGAAGCAAATGTGACAAGAATTATGCTGTTTGTATTTGCCGGATTGTTTGCAGCAACTTTAATCTTTAATTGGTTAATAAGCAAACGTCTTTGGCAACCATTTAAAGTTTCTCTTTTAAAAATCAGAGAAGCCGAACTACAAAAAATGGAAGCAATTCATTTTGAAAGTACCAATATTCTTGAGTTTAACGAACTGAATGCTTCACTAAATGCAATGGCAGATAAGATTTACAGAGATTATGTAAACATGAAAGAGTTTACAGAGAATGCTGCACACGAAATGCAAACTCCGTTAGCAGTTGTACAAAGTAAAATGGAGTTACTCTTACAAGATACAAATCTAAAAGACCACCAGGTGCAGGCAATATTGGATTCCAGCACTGCTTTAAGCCGGTTGAGCAAATTAAACCAATCATTGCTGTTGCTGGCAAAAATTGAGAATAATCAATATGAGACAAGCGAATTAACGAATCTTACGACCGTAACTGAGAAATACCTGAAGCTTTTTGATGAATTAATCAAAGACAAACAACTGCAGGTACAAGTTGATTTTAAAGATGACTTTTATGTAAACCTGCATTCTTTACTCGCAGACTCACTGGTTAGTAATCTTATTGGAAATGCAGTAAAATACAATCGTAAGGGTGGAAGTATTTTAATAATGTTAGCAGCTAATAAATATAAAATTACCAATACAAGCGCGCTTCCTTCTATAGCTGAAAATCAGTTATTCAAACGCTTCAATAAAGCTGGAAATATCTCAGAAACGTCTAATGGTTTAGGGCTGGCAATAGTTAAAAAGATTTGTGATACCCATAATCTGGCTATTGCTTATCATTTCGAAAATGCTGAACACAGCTTTATTATTCAAAAAAATAAGTTGCTTTAAATTCGTTTAAAGAAAGGTTAATCTCCTTATTTAGGATCTTCCTGAAATTTCGGTAGAAATTTTTCTTAAGGTAAAATTAGGGAAGGTGTTGGTAACGATTTGCCAACATCCTGCTATAAAATGTATTACCTGCCACTTTACTAAGTTCGGTAAACGCCGTTGGCTTCAGCTTTTTACGGGCCTTGCAAAAGGCTTCCTTACTTTCTTCAGGTATACTGCCGCCTTCACTTTAAATGGCTTCGGAGAATAAGGCAATTTCACGCGGTAAACCTTTTTGCAGATTGGTCATAAGAAAACTTATCAACACTTCAAAGGTGAAGCTCTAAATCTTGAAAAGGGTGCATTTCTGTCCTTTTGCTCGCTGATGAATCCTTCATTTTTAATGGTGATATTAAGTGTTTTAATTAATGGCGATAATGTATCGTTTTCGGTTTGTTAAGTTAAGCAGTCCCGATCTTTATAAGGAGAATTGATATTAAGAAAAAGTACTTAAGTTAATGACATTGCTTTTTACAATAATAATTTTTACATCTTTTTCGTTCTTGTGACAAATTGATGATTTTATGCCAGAAGAACCTTTTTATGAATTGGCAAATCTTAGTTCAATTGGTATTTCACTGCCGGAGCTGCTGGAGTATTATCGCACCTTGTGCGAACAGTAGCATATGTTCCGGAATTGAAAGTAATAATTAAAAAGCTAAGCTGGTTCATTAGAAATGCCACTGCAATTATTGAAAGATGCAGTGGCATTCTTTTAATTACAAATCTTTAGCAGCCCTTCTCGCATTTACTATTTTGTATAAGTCTCAATCATTTCCATTGATCCATCCGGCAAGTGTTTTAATTCTGTAACCTTTACATTTCTTAAATGTGTTTTACCTGATAATTGGGTGTCGTGGTAAAATATGTACCACTTGTTGTAGTTAGCAGTATGAATCCTTCTGTTTTTTTATTAGAAAGTCTCATACTTTTTATAAATAAAATTGCAAGAAATATAACAACTGTAAAAAATGTTTCCTGTTAATGACAACTATCAAAACCTCACAACCTCGTTAAACACTTTTTTAGGTTGCAAATTTTTGTCGAACAATAACGGATAATCTTTCCGGTTTCTGACAGGAAAATTATCAAGCCAACTGCTTCTGTCCGAAATGTTCCAGAAAGTAACTCCTGAAACTACATTCCTGTATTTTCTAAATAGCTCGAAGCTCATTTTATATACTTCCAGTTGTTGCTGCTCTTTTTGTGTTGAAAAAGTAGTATCTGCGTCTGCCGCTTTTCTGTCCCGTGCATTGTGCTCTTTGGCATAAACAGAAATATCTAATTCAGTTATCTGCACTTTTAAACCAAGGTCTGCAAATCTTTTAATGGTACTATCCAGTTGACCTCTTGATGGTTCATTAACTGCCCAGTGGGCTTGTAATCCAACACCGCCAATAGGTACCCCGGCGTCTTTTAATCCTTTTACCAACCTATAAATCTTTTCTCTTTTAACCGGACTTATTTCATTGTAGTCATTATAAAATAAGAGAGCTTTAGGGTCAGCGTCATGAGCATATTGAAAAGCTTTGGCAATGTATTCTTCTCCGCAGATTTCTAACCATTTTGAATTTCGGAGGTATTCGTCCGGCTTATCAGAAATAGCTTCATTTACCACATCCCACGCGTACAATTTTCCTTTATACCTGTTTACCACTGCCGTTATATGATCCTTTAAGCGTTGTAAAAGAACTTCTTTCGAAACATTGTTCCCTTCTTTATCTGTAAACATCCACCTGGGAGCCTGGTTGTGCCAGCATAAATTGTGGCCTCTGACTCTTAAACCATGGCTTTGCGCAAAACTTACTATTGAGTCTGCATCAGTCCAAGAATACCTGTCTTCCTGTGGATGAATGGGACCCATCTTCATAGCATTTTCGGGAGTTAAACTATTAAACTGTTGAAGAATTAATTGCGCTTCATCTCCTGCAAGATTTCTGGGTGCTACGGCAACTCCTACAGGAAAGAAGTCTTTGTAATAGTCTTTTAACCCCTTGTTATTAACCGAACCTGTAACTACTTTTTGAGAACTGCAGGAGTGAAGAATGATACACAAAAGAATAACCGATGCAGTAGAAATTGACTTCTTCAAATTGATATTTTTTGGTTTGATTAATTAATTATTTGTATAGAATTTTTTAGCGAGAAAAAATGAAAAAGGGC
>JBBPZJ010000530.1:0-17907 GCA_038199395.1 Chitinophagales bacterium | reverse complement strand
CTGATTATGCAACACTTCCTGCAACACAGGTTTTCGTAATCGGTAAACTTCCCTTACTACCCTTTTTATTCGATTTCTTTGTACTGCTTTTTTAAAATGCCGACTGCTTGCTGTAACACCTGCCTGTAATGGCATTTCGGTACTTTCAACGAAATCATACAAAACCTTTAATGGAAAGGCAGAAATAGATTTACCCTTACTAAACAAATGTTCAATAAGCTTCCGGCTTTTAAGCTTTTCGGTTTTGTTATAACTAAGTTTTTTGTTGATGTTAATGCCGTTTTAAAACTAAAAGCCCCATCATTATGACAGGGCCAATTATGTAAAACACACCAGTTACTACTGGTTTATTTTAATCTCTTTTCGTCGGAAACTGTAAGTTTCACACGACCCTTGGCACGGCGGCTCGCTAATACTTTACGACCGTTAGCAGACTCCATACGCTTACGAAACCCGTGAACAGATTTGCGACGACGACGGTGTGGTTGGAATGTACGTTTCATTTTCTTGTTTTTACTAGCCCGGGAAATAAGGTTTCAGACATCAGCGGTACGTCCCATAAGTACTGCTATGGTGAAAGGACGGCAAAAGTAGGGGTTTTATTAATAGCTCAGCTATTATATAAGCGTTTTTTTATTAAATAGTGAATTTTTAACCAACTCCATTTGATTGTCCGCTGTTTAAATAATATGGCAGTCACTTTGTATGCTACTATCTAGAAGTCACCTCTAATACACATATTATAATTAAAATATTATTTTCAGGTACTTGAACTGGTTCTCACTCTTACAGGTTTAGGTGTTGTGAACGCAACTGTTTTCCATAAAATTTAGAACCATGATAATCAAAATCGTCAGACGAGTCGGTAGTATAGAACGCAACTTTTCCGTTCTTGCTGCATTTTTGTTCTATTTCGGGATGACGAGTAAAATAATTCAAAAGACTTTTTGCAACAATTCCACCTTGCGATACGACCTGAATATTTGCCGGTAAGAACCTCTCAATCTTATTTCTTATTAAAGGATAATGAGTGCAAGCAAGCAGCACAGTATCAATGTCTTTGGAGAGACTAATTAAGTTTTTTAAATTTTTTTTAATAAAAAAGTCTGCTCCTTCATTTTCGTATTCATCGTTTTCTATCAGTGGAACCCACATAGCACAAGCTTCCTGAAACACCTCCACTTCAGGAAAAAATTTTCTTATTTCAATCAGGTATGATTCAGACTTTACAGTCCCCTCGGTTCCCAGCACACCTATTTTTCGTGTTTTTGTCAATTCTCCTATATGTTCCGTGGTAGGTCTTATTACACCTAACACCCTTTTGTCCGGTGCTATTATTGGCAGGTCATTTTGTTGAATAGTTCTCAAAGCTTTGGCAGAGGCGGTATTACAAGCAAGAATAACTAAAGAACAATGATTTTTGAAAAACCATTCAACGCATTGCAATGTATAATGATAAACTGTTTCAAAAGAACGAGGGCCATATGGAGCTCGGGCATTATCTCCTAAATATAAATAATCATACTGAGGCAACTGCTTTGTTATTTCCTTTAAAACTGTCAATCCACCATAGCCACTATCAAAAACACCAATTGGTCCAGTATCAGGCATCAGCAAAAATAAAAGAACCATGCTAAAATGCATGGTTCGTGTATAAACTTAAAAACTTTAATCTCCTATGACGGCTTTTTCTGGGTAGGACGAGTAGCGCCTCCTGATCGTGGTGTTGTAGGACTGGAAGGCTGATGGGTGCCGGGCTGCTGATCCTCTGGTCCCTGACTTTTTAATTGATCAGGAACAGGAAGTTTCAATTCTTTGAACACCTTTTCGAAAACATTCTCCACTTTTGAACCCATTTCATACGCTCCGGGCTTTAAAACTACCAGGTAATTGTTTGCCTGCAATACCTTACTATAAGCTCCTAAGACTTTTTCATATAAAGGAGCCGCCAATTGCTGCCTTCTTTGCTCAGCCTTCTGCTGAGATATTTGCTGCCAATAAATAATTGTGGTAGCAATTTGAGATCTTTGATCCTTCTGGTAATTTAGAACCGTGGTAGCTTTCTTAGCTGCAGAGTCAGCTTTGTAAGTACTGTCTAATCGATTATATTCTCTTACAGCAAAATCATATTCACCCCTCAAAGAGTCTTGTTGGTAAATACCAAGTAAACTATCCACAGAACGGTAACCAGGCATATTTGAAACGGCTATATCGATATCAAATACACCAATTTTAGCGCTCACTGCCTGAGCACCGGCATTGTTGGCAGACAAAAACATTCCGGCAGAAGCCAACATAACAAACAAAACTTTTTTCATTTTTTCTTTTTTTAAACTACCCTAACAACCATCACCCGGTAAAAATATATTATAAACCGGGCTAAGAAGGTTACTTTGCTTTTTTTGTATTTATTTTAATAATTGTAAAAAAACTAACTTTTCAAGCCCAACTCTTTTAAAACTTCCTCACTTTTGTCCAACTTTGGGTCGGCAAATATAACCGTAATTCCTTCACTTTTATCAAGTACAAAGTCGTATCCTCTATTAACAGCCATTTTCTGAATTGCATTATAAACTTTGTCCTGAACCGGTTTTACCAGCTTTTGCCTTTCTTTAAAAAGATCACCTTCAAATCCAAAACGTTTTTTTTGAAGGTCCCGAATTTCCTTTTCTGAGTTAAAAAGCTGGTCCTCTCTTTTCTTTTTCAGGTCTTCGGTCAACATATACTGCTCTGCATCGTAATTTTTATACATCTGATTAAGCTGCATTTGCTTAGCGTCTATCTCCTTTTGCCATTGTTCGCTCGTAGTGGCCAATCTTTTATCTGCCTCTTTATACTCAGGCATTTTGTCTAAAATATATTTGGTATCGATGATCGCATAACGCTGAGCGGAAACAGTAGCGGAGGTAAGCAATACACTTAAAACAATAAATAATAGCTTTTTCATATGTAACCTATTTAACTTTTTAGTAAAATCTTCTATTCAGGTTCATAACCCAGCATAAAGGTAAACCGTGCAGCATCTTTAAGGCCTCCTCCGGGCGTATATCTGTCTAACCCTATACCGTAATCAAACCCTAACAAGCCGAACATTGGCAAGTAAAAGCGCATACCTAAACCAACAGAACGACGCAATTTAAAGGGGTTATAATCTTTGAAACCATACCAGCCATTAGCCGCCTCGAAAAAGCCAAGAGCGAAAATGGTACTGCTTGGGTTAAGGCTTAAAGGATAGCGCATTTCCAAGGTGTATTTATTGAACATCGTAAAAAACTTGGAAGCACTTTGCTGATCAGGATTTATTTTAGGATTACTTGTTTCATATACAGGATAACCGCGATGAGCGACAATATCATATCCTAATAAAGCAAAGTTGTTACTTAAGCCTGCATCGCCCAACTGGAAACGTTCAAATGGAGAAACTTCCAACTTGTCATTGTATCTTCCAATATATCCATACTTCACTGCGGCTTTCAATACAAATTGCTTATTCCTTTCAGCTCCTGAAGGCTTACCGATAGGCACGTACCATTCACCATTGAACCTCCACTTATGATATTCGACCAACTGGTAAGGATTTACAGAACTAGCCTTATTTTTATCAAATAGTGAATAAGGAGGAGTAAATTGCCCACTCAATAAAAAGGTAGAACCATTACTTGGAAAAATAGGTTGATTGACTGAAGATCTTTGCAAAGCAACTTTAACATTGAAATTGTTTGAAACTCCATTACTAAAGCCTCTGAAGATTGCATAGTCTTTCAATACATACCTGGTATAGTTAAGCGAGGTTACAAGACTAAAGAAATCATCGGGCCATTTTAATTGTTTACCTAAGCTAACACTTACCCCTGAAGTTTCTATATATGAGTCATTTTCACCATAATTATAGTAACCTGTGTATCCATTATAAATACCGTTTCTATACTTTGTATCATATACACTAACGGTAAACGAATTTCTTTTTCTACCCCCTAACCAGGGCTCAGTAAAGGACACGTTATAGGATCGGAAAGCCTTACCGTTACTTTGAAAACGAACGCTTAATTTTTGTCCATCTCCTGTAGGCAAAGGATCCCACGCCTTTTTACTAAATATATTGTTAATGGAGAAATTGTTAAAAGTTACACCAAGTGTTCCCGTTAAACCTATATTACCTCCCCATCCCGCACTTAATTCTAATTGGTCGCTCGATTTTTCTTCAACTGTCCAATTTATGTCAACGGTTCCATCATCAGCATTAGGTACAACACCCGGATTTATTTTTTCCTGGTTAAAAAAGTTAAGCTGGGCCAGTTCCCTCGTAGAACGAATAATATCTGAACGACTAAATTTTTCTCCGGGAATTGTTCTTAACTCACGGCGAATTACATGTTCCTTCGTTTTTTCGTTTCCCGCAATGCGGATATTTTTTAAAGTCGCCTGCGGGCCCTCAACTATTCTGATTTCGTGATCTATCGTATCGTTATAGACCGCAGATTCAACTGCTTCTGAATGAAAAAACAAGTAACCGTCGTCCATATAAAGGCCACTTATATCTCCACCTTCAGGCGACATCTGCTTTCCCAGCTTTTTGTTCAATAAATCAAGATCGTAAGTATCACCTTTCTGAATACCGAGTATAGTTGATAAAACGCTATCGGAATATTTAGTATTACCTCTCCATGTAATATTACCGAAGTAATACTTATGTCCTTCATTTACTTTAATACTAATATTTAAATTTCCTTTACTATTATAGTATTGTGTATCAGAAACAATAGCAGCGTCTCTGTAACCTAGCGAATTATAGTATCCAATAATTTTCTCCTTATCCTCTTCATACTTTTTCTGATTGAACTTAGCGGAAGAAAGCAGTTTTAGACGAATATACGGGTCGAGGAGTTCCTTTGTTTGAGTGAACGAAAGAAAACCATTGTGATGTAAATAGTCTTTAAAAGTTAAGTGGGTACCAGAGATACCCCCTGTTGTATCTTTAGGGGGATGAACAGAAAGTCTTGTCATCTCTTTAGTACCCTTCATCTGCTTTTCTAATCTTGAACCCGGTACATTATTGCCCGTAAAATTTATATCGCTGATCTTGACCTTATTCCCTTTGTCAACAGTAAGAGTCATAACAACAGAGTTATCAGCCTTCGGATCTTTTACTTCCTGAATATCTGTTTTTACCCCCTTGTAACCCTTTTCGGCAAAATACTTTCCTATGGCTTCAATTGCTGATCTGCGGTTATTTTCTGTAATAATTCGCCCCCTTACCAAACCTACTTTTGGTGTCAGATCTTCACCCTGGCTTTTTGTAATTCCCTTAAACGAAAATGATGACAGCCGTGGTCTTTCAGTTACAGCAATCTCGAGAGATATATTTGAACCTTGCAATTGAGTAATATAAACTTCAACATTGCTAAAATAATTTTGCTTCCATAAATTATTAATAGCCTTAGAAAAATTATCCCCCCCCGGTATTGTTATTTCATCACCAACATTTATGTTAGCAATTGAAGTCAACAATGCGGCATCAAAATACTGATTACCCGTTACGGTCACATTAGCAACTTTATACTTGTGCGGAACTTTTTGATTGAATATATTTTCAAGATTTACGTCAATAGAAGCAGGCTGTTCCCCTGTTGGGGGTGGAGTAACTTGAGCTGTAGCCCGGCCAGTTAACCAGCAAGCAGCAATTAACAATAAAAATAGTTTGTAAACTTTACGCATCAATGTCCTGATTTGGTTGTTTTAAGGCCGGGCTGAAAGACAGCTTGCGGAACACGGATTCCAATCCGCAGCAAATTAACGGGAATATTTAAAAGTGTTTGTTAAATAGTACTTGCTATACTTGGCAAGTACAAGTGTTCAAAACAGATGGACCATTATTTCAAATCTGCCTGTAGCTGTTCACTGATTTTGCCAAATCTTCTTTCGCGAGATTGAAAATCAAGGATTGCTTCATAAAGATTATCTTTTCTAAAGTCGGGCCAACGGGTGTTGGTAAAATACAATTCGGCATAGGCAAGCTGGTACAGTAAAAAGTTACTTATTCTATACTCCCCACTCGTACGGATCATTAATTCAGGATCAGGAAAATCACTCGTGCATAAATAATTTTCAAGCGTATCGTAATTTATTTCCCGAGGATTAACTTTTCCTGATTGCACATCGAGTGCTATATTTTTAACTGCATTTACCAATTCCCAGCGGCTGCTATAACTAAGAGCCATTACTAAATTTAAGCCGGTAT
The DNA here is from genome assembly GCA_038199395.1 of Chitinophagales bacterium. Taxonomy (GTDB): domain Bacteria; phylum Bacteroidota; class Bacteroidia; order Chitinophagales; family Chitinophagaceae; genus Segetibacter. The sequence continues at coordinate 11,669 of JBBPZJ010000530.1, read as the reverse complement.
TATGACTTGTCATTTCCCTGGCTTCCTCTAGTTCGTCAAAGGCATATTTGGGTAACATATTCATATCACCTATCACATGCAGCTTAATGTTGTTTTTATTTAAAGTATCTACCTCCCTGCGAACGGTATCTACAAGCAGTTCCATCAAACCATTTACTTCGTTTTCTGGTCTGTCCCAATTCTCAGTACTAAAAGCATATAAAGTGAGGTATCCAATTCCTAACTCTGCACATCCTTCTACTATATTTCGCACACTTTCCACTCCATGATAATGTCCAAAAAGTCTGTCTTCACCTTTTTCTTTTGCCCAACGGCCATTACCGTCCATTATTATGGCAATATGACGAGGCAAACGAGAAAGGTCGATCTTGTCTTTCAGATCCTGCATTTTATAACCCTGTTTAAGATACCAAAGGTAGCAAAACGAATTGCTTAAGCAGAAAAGATTTATAATACAAATACAAATAAATCATCAGGTAATAGAGGTTTGCAAAACCCTTTATTATTCTTCCTTATTTAATTTTTTTGATGATTTCGTTTACAATGACACATATTATAGAAAGCCCTTTCATTCTCGAGCAGAGTCAGTGATAAGAATTTTCTGTTAAAAAATCTGGTAATAAACTTCGCCGATAAAAAGACTATAATGAATTGATTAGGGCTTCGGGCAACGGTATGAGGAAATATTAAAGGAGACCCCAAAATGAGCTATTACGTAAGAGTCTTTCTGGCTGCTATTTCCTCGTTGTCTACCCTTAATACCAATTGGAGTACCGGTTTCATAACTGCGATCCGCTAACAACATCGCGGCTGAAGGCTGCCCATTTGGAGAAGCAACAAAAGCATCGGGTGCATAGGTGGTACTAACATCATCTAGATAATCAGTGCTTGTGAAACGATAACCGACTTCGGCAAAAACGTTTACTGTGGGAGTTACATTGTATTTAAACCCAATAGCTACAGGAAAGCAAACACCCATCGACCCGTAAGGTTTACGATCCGGATAAGCAGCGCTTCCTTGTCCTTCAGTGCCTAAAGGCCGAAGAAAATATTTTACACCATCAAGATAAGCGTATGGGTCATAAGAAAACACGCCTACTCCCAGGGATACATACGGAGTATATGTAAATCCGGAAATACCGGGATAAAATTTAAAAAAATTGAAATCTCCGCTGACGGCAAATTCCCACAAATTAGTATTAAAACTAAGATTTCTTCGATTTTGGACTTCGTTTTTGCTATAAACATCCGAATAGCCTAAACGAGCATAGGTAGCCCCTACTTTTAACCCAATGTAATTACCAAACTGTTTGCGGAAAAATGCTCCTGCACTAAATTTCGGACGGTTTAATGATGCACGGGTGTTCAAATCACCAAAGTAGTGTGCCGCTCCTATAGCCAGCCCAAATTCACCTTCCTGCACATAACTATCCATAGACTGAGCGTTGCTGCTAAAACTTATAACACCGGCTAAAAACACAATTGCAATTTGTTTCATAAATGAGGTGGTGAAAAAAGTGGTAATTAACACAAAAAAATTCTATTTCTATTAAAATAACTATTTATTTCTTTTATCAAATCCCCATGTTAACTTTTCTCTAAGAGTTGAGAGAAAGCTGTTCTCGTTTAAAACAATCAATAAGACAGGAAATTCCTCTTTTTTAACTGCCAACTGAATGTCTTTTTCTACAATTTCCCGACGTGCATCCATTGTACAGATAAATTCTTCTGTCCGCCCCTCAACTTCGAAGCTTATAATGTTATTATCGGGTATAACTATGGGGCGAAGATTCAAATTATGAGGTGCGATAGGAGTAATGACAAAACTGCCACTATCAGGAAAAACGATAGGTCCGCCACAACTCATATTGTAACCTGTAGAGCCGGTTGGAGTTGAAACAATTAAACCGTCTGCCCAATAACTATTTAAAAATTCACCGTTTAAATACGTATGAATTTTTATCATGGGAGAAAAATCACGTTTATGAATCGCAAATTCATTCAGCGCAAACGGTGCATCGCCAAATAACGGAATGCTTGCATCGAGGTGAAGAAGCGTTCTTTTTTCGATTACATATCTGCCGTGAGCTAAAGCCTCTACTGCCGTTGTAAGTTCATCTTTACCGATACTTGCCAAAAAACCAAGTCGGCCAAAGTTAATTCCCATCACGGGTATTTTCTTATCTCTTACCAGAGTGGCGGCATCGAGCATGGTACCATCGCCGCCTAAGCTAATTATGCAATCAATACTTAAGTTAAGGTCCTGATGTTTTGAGAAAACAGAAAAATCTGCGGGAAGCATGTTCACAGCAGAGTGTGGACCAACCAGTGATTTATGAAGACAAGCACTAATGTGGTGCCGTGTTAACTCCTCTAGTAAAGTGAGCAACTGCACTTCCTGTTCAGGATCAAGCCCACGGCTGTAAATCGCTACTTTCATTAAAATGAATTACGTGCTATTATTTTAAAATTACAGAATAAGTACGACGGGAGTAAAATGGACACGTTAAATTTTGAATGGTAAAGTTGAGTTTTTAAAACATAGAATAGACGACGGCGAGCAAAGGTATTGAGTACAAGAGTGCGACGCAACAAAAGTTTAGTAAGTATCAAAATGATGGGAACAAAAAGATCAAATTGCAAATCAAGCTATAGAAAATAGGCTAAATGCAGTGGCAGTTAAATGATTTTAGATTGTAATTCAGCCCATTCTCAAAACCTGACTTTCAACTGGCGAACAGTATTCATTTATCTACCATTCATTCTGATTATGAAAATACGTTGCACTTTCACCTAACTGATTGTAGCTATATTCAAATCGCAGGACAATGTCATAAAAGGTAACAATATCAACACCAAAACCGTAGGTATGCAAGAGTTTGTTGTTAAGCCTGCTTATGCCGTAATTAGGGGTGTAAGAATAACCCAAATCTCCAAATGCCTTGAGGAATACGCGAAAAGGTATTTTGTCGTGTGTTTTGCTATTTAAAGGGCTCCGGATATTGAAAGATAAAACTTCATTTTTTATAGTTGCCCTAGCTACACCGCCGGCAACTCCTTCTACAACATAGTACTCTAAGCCCCGCATGTAAAGGCTTGTCGATCCGAGGAGGCCATTGGTTATATACGGCTGATTGAAAGGAAAACGTATTAGTCCTGCTGCCTGAAATTGAATGTAAGAAGTAGGAAATACCTTAATATTGTAATCTCCCCTGGCATTAATTTGCCAAAAATCAGACGAATTGCCAATTCTTTTATTAATACCAGCGTCACCCGAAAATCCTTTGAGTGGGTAGGGATTATAGTCAAGATTAGTATAAGAAAGATTATAACTAAGCTCTAAATAACGTGATCTTGTGTTGGTTGAAGCAAAATAGGTTGGATTGAGTTTAATAACAGAGTCATCGACAGTTAAATTGCTATAAATCGCTCTAAATGTATGTCTCGTTTTTATCGCTGGCCTGTAAGTGTATGCAAAATCTACATATTTCTCATTAAATAAATAGCCATCTGTTTTTTTGAAAAAACCAATCTTATTAGGCCTGGAGGAGTCCATGCCATAATTCAACTCCCGGTTGCGTCGATAACCAAAACCGAAGTTAATCCCATTCTTAAGTTTGTTGTCAATATTAGGGTTATCGTAACGAAGAGAAAACTGTTGCGTATAGCCGCCCACTACCCAAAAGTTAACATTATCGTTTCTGCCACTTACGTTGTTTTGCATAAACTTTAGCCCATACTCTATTCGGTTGAGACTGTGATTTTCTTCAACCCACCATGTATTGAAGTTGCGACTGACAATTCTAAAATATGGAATTGGAAATAAATACCAACGCTCCTTTACATGTATATCGACAAATATGTGTTGACTATCAATTTTTACAGCCCGCACATTTACGTCCACAAATAATGAAGTATTAATGAGCTGCTGCTTACTTAGATTTAGTTTGTTGTTAAGATCGTTTGTAGCAATAGCATCGCCTTCTTTAAAGGGAACTTCACGCTGTATGATGTAGGGCTTTGTCTTTTTGAAACCGGTGAGAACAACAGCAGAAATAACTACGACGGAGTCAACAGAGTCTATTGATGTTCGTTGTACAGCAACCGGCGAGGAAGGAGCTTTTTCAATTAACTGTGAATACCCGCTGATCTGCGAGAAATAGAAAAAAAGCATTAAAAGAAACAGTATTCTGCCCACGTTTTGCATTCAGGAAACCCAAGTTTTTAATATTTAATTGTAAATCTAAAATCGATGATTTTAATAATATAGAAAGTAAGAAGACATTAACAATATACTTTTTGTTAATCTTTTCAGTTCCTTGCGGGCTAGAATTTTAGATATGACATTAAATGGTCATAATTATTTCTCAACTCGTTTTCGTACTGCTCTTCTCCTATAAAATACCTCACACTATATTCATAACGCTGAAAGGTGGAAAGGATATCTGATACTTCCGATTTATTAATTTTAATAGTTACGATAAAGAGACCGGTTTCGATTTCGAAAGAAGTATTAAACTGAGTTATATATGCATCATTTGTTTCTACCAACCTCGTAATTTCCCCAAATGAGTAACTTTTATGTTCCATTTCGAGTACGATGACTGCACCGGGTTCTTCAGCTCCTAAAAACTGGGCAGACGCTTTTATAAGTTCTCCGGCGGGAATAGCACCCACCCATTCATAGTCATCATTTACCACCGGTACTATAGAAAGACTGTTTTCAGAAGCTAGTTTAAGAGCAGAAAGGAAGTGCTCAGAGGATTTCACTGACTTTTGTAGCATTCCATCCATCACTGTCTTTACCTGAGCAGTATTATCAGCATCTAACAAGTCATCTTTGCTTATTATTCCCCGATACTTATTGTGGTCTACTACAGGAATGTGAAGAATATCAAAGTCGTCTGCTAATTTTAATGCGAGAAAAATCTTATCATGAGGTTCTACCGTAGGATAATGATGAGTTATTAATTGATTTGCTAACATTCAAGGTGCCCTCTGTTTTTTTCTTACCAATCAAACTCTAAGCCAAGCTACCTACGGGTTGAGTGTTCCAGGTTAAAAATTGGTCAAGTATAACATTAAACTCTTCCGGAACTTCCATCATTGGGGCGTGGCCACATTTGTCTATAAAATGTAATTCGCTATTTGGAATTAACTTTTTAAATTCTTCTGCAACAAAAGGTGGGGTGATGGTATCATTTTTCCCCCAAATAAGACAAGTAGGTTGTTTAATTCTACTTAACTCATGACCCAAGTTGTTTCTAATGGCGCTTTTAGCGAGAGATATAATTTTGATAACTTTAATGCGATTATTAGTTATCTCAAAAACTTCATTTACAAGTTCGTCAGTGGCCATAGCCGGATCATAAAAAGTAAGTTCAGTTTTCTTACGAATGTATTCTTTATTTCCACGTTTGGGATAACTGTCTCCCATTCCACTCTCGAAAAGGCCGGAGCTTCCCGTGAGTGTAAGTGTCTTTATTCTTTCGGGATGTTTCAATATATACACCAATCCTACGTGCCCTCCAAGTGAGTTACCTAACAGGTGTACGTTATTGTAAGCTCTTGCTTCAATAAACCGATGCACAAATTTTGCTAATCCGCCTACAGTTGTATGAAATATATCTAACTCGAACAATGGTAGCATAGGTACTATTACCCTATACCTATTGCTAAAATAATTTACGAGGTCTTTAAAGTTACTTAAAGCACCAAAAAGTCCATGAAGCAGAATCAATGGCTCACCGGAGCCAGTTTCAATAAATTTAAACTTTTCTTGTTGTCTTATCTGGTAAATCATCTGCAGTTTGGTCTATTGGCAAAACATTTCTAATTATTACAAATAAACACAAATATTATGAAAGTATGCTTTGGGCATATAAACAAAACCAATAGTGCCAGAATTAAAAGCAAAAAGTTGAAAAAACTTTAATGAAGGAATTACTGCGTTGCCTTCTTAGAAACTACCTGAAAGAAGCGAGTAAGGTCAGAAAACATGTGGCTAAAAAAAGGTATTGCTTTACCCAGTAAATCCATAACTTTTGGGCCAAAGGGTTCAATAAACGAATAGGTACGTGAAGCAACCTGTGCATTTGAAGAAATTAAACCAACCCGTGTTGCAAAAAATAAAATAGTACTGAAAGCCATTAAATACATAATAGCGTATAAAACAATACCAGCCAAAGCATCTGCCCAACCAAGAAAGGCCATACTTACTACCTTCTTCAGAAGCGAAGCGCCCAATCTTATTAAAAACACTACCGCAATAAAGACAATTAAAAAAGAGAGAAAGGGAAGCCAAAAGCCGGAAACATTCATTTTATGCTGCAGATGAACGGCTACTAAAGCAGACAGTTTAAGAGCTGCGGCTATGCCAATAATAAAAGCTAGCAAAGAAAAAACAGCGACAATAAAGCCTCTGTTTATTCCTTTAAAAACCGCCATCACTATCAGAATAAGAAAAATCAGGTCGATTAACATAGGCTTTAGGCATCTACATTCTTACCTGTGCGCAACAATTACAGGTTTTGACAAAATACAAGAAAAACACTATTTAGAAAGTAGTTCTCTAACAGCAGCAGATATCGCTTTACCATCTGCCTTTCCTGCAAATTGCTTGGTTGCAGCGCTCATTACTCTGCCCATATCAGCAGGAGAGGTTGCTCCTACTTGTTTGATGATTTCCGCCAAACCGTTTTTTAACTCCTCTTCACTCATCTGCTGTGGAAGAAATTTTTCAATAACAGCAATTTCTTCCTGCTCCTTTTGAGCAAGATCTTCGCGGTTTTGTTTTTGAAAGATTTCTAAACTATCACGGCGTTGCTTTACGAGTTTTTGCAGCAATTTAGTTTCCTCCTCCTCCTTCAGTTCACCTCCGGCACCTTCTGCTGTTTTTGCTATAATAATTGCTGCTTTTATCGCTCTCAGCCCGCGTAAAGCTGCTTCATTTTTTGCTTTCATGGCATCTTTCATTTCAGCCATAATTTTTTGTTCGAGAGCCATGTTTGTAAGTTGAGTTGATTAAAAAGTTAGTTTATAAAAACAAGTTTTATTTCGGTAAACGAGAAAATGAGACATTAAACGAGCTTGTTTGTTTGAAGTTGCGTATCTCTAAATTTAGCATAAAAGTTCTTCGCAAAATTCTTAATTTCCTCAGCTAGCTCAGGCTGTTGCGTAGCACGGTTATAAGTATCAGCCATTGTCATAAATGTTTGATAGAAGAAATCTGCCATTTCATCTACCATCATATCTTTTGTCCATAGGTCTATCCGCAATGCTGACTTATCTGCTGCGTCCCAAAATGAAATCATCATCGCTTTTGCCCTTTGAGCCATATCAGCAGTACTGTCAGAAGCTTTCCATGAAATTTGTTGCGGTACCTTGTCATTATCTAAATGCACATCTATAGTTATTGTACTCGTTTGCATTTTTATATTTTATCGCTTTAAAATAATTTAAATTAAATATCATTTAAGGGTTTGCAAAAGTAAGGTAGATTATTGGGAATGGACTGGTTGAATAACTTGCCATAAGAGCGTGGATGTGTTATCCCAATTGTATAGTTTCGATTTTGATCTTCCTTCTTCTACCAGTTTGTTTCTAAGCTGTTCATCTTTGTAGATTTTCTTCATTTGTTCCGCTATTTCCACAGGGTTAAAAGGGTCAGCATACAAAGCGGTATCTCCTGCTATCTCAATCATGCTGCTATTGCGAGAAGTGATGACTGGTACTCCACATGCCATCGCCTCCAGTACCGGCAGCGGAAATGCTTCGTAGGTAGATGGAAAAATAAATACGTAAGAAGCTGCTACAATGTCGCCTGTTTCGCCTTCTGAAACTTCTTTTTTTATGAAAACCTCACTTTTAAACTTATACGACCTTAACTTATCCATTTCCTTCCCGAAACCTTCAACAAATACTCCAATAACCAGCAACTTCATGTTTGACTTCTGCCATTTCTTAAAAATAGAGAAGGCTTTTAGTACAGATAAGAAACTTGCCTGAGAATGAGCATTCGAAGAAAAAACAAAATACTCACACCCTTCTGAAAATTGCTCTTTAATGATTTCCCTTTCGTGCCACTCTACTGAATGAAAATATGAACCAATACCGCTACCCACTGTTTGAAACGTGGCGCTCTCAGCGTCATAGCGAGCACGTAATTCCTCTTTTACAGAATTAGAAAGGGTCGCAACTGCTTTTGCTTTTTTAATGAAGTTGGCGGTAAACTTTTTGCAAAAATTGCTGCTGCGACTATGCAGAGAATTATTCTGCTTAAGAAATGCGAGATCTCTTACTATCAACACTTGAGGAACTGAACTGGTGAGAGAGCCACAGCCGTAAGTAGCAACAAAAACACCTGCCTTATATTTTTTAAGCGCTAAAGCTAGCCCTACGTCATACCACCATTTATACAATAAGAAATTTGTTGGTTTTGGAGTCAATACGACAATTGAAACGTTTTTAGGCAAGGTGAGGACCCCTTCATACACGCTATCAGTAAATAATATAAAGTTGTGTTCAGTATGTTTACACCAAAGCCTCACAAAAACTTCTTTGGTAAAATCTCTTACATCCGGTTCATTTGCCGATTGCAAAAACCTTGCATCAACTGCTATTCGCATATCATGCAAAGGTAGTGCGGTTTATATTTAGCGCCTTACTACTTAGCTAAAAAAGCCGAAGTCCTTATAGTTGGTCGCGAACATTTTTCGCTGTTTGTGCTTAGAAATATTACGATTAAACAACAACAGGATGTCTTTTAAAAGGCCTTGAACTATCGAAATTGTACCGGTAAGTAATCATTCTACGGCTTTGAGTACCGCCCAAAGCTTTGTAGATACCGAGCATTCTTGGGTTCCAGTCACCGCCCCAGCCCATTTCAATTAAATCATACTTACCCTTCTTCCTGATTACTAAAGTACCGGAGTAAATCATGAAAGCATCTATACCTAAAGCCTGGTATTTAGGCACTATACCAAAAGCAAGTCCGTTGATTCTTCGGCTCGGTTTCGTTTTTTGCAAAATCAACAATTTCAGTTTTTGCCACAAACCAAACTTACCGTCAAAATATTTAAAATACTGGTTTAAATCCGGGATGTTAATCCACATTCCAATAGGATCTTCTTTGTAATAGGCGAACCAAACAAGGGTTTCATCCATTATTGGTTTCATTTTATTAAACAAGTGAAGTGCAGCTTCATGACTTATTTCTTTCCCTTCGTTGTGCTGGGCCCATGCGAGGTTATAGATAGTAGAAAAATCGCTGGCAAACTTTGGCAGATTACGTTTATCTACATGACGGGCAGAATACTCTGGTTTTGCAGCAAACCTTGCATGTCTTTCACGATACTTGTCTCCCAGTGTTCCATATGCATCTAAGGTGTAGTAGTACTGGTTATAATAATTTTGAAAACCGTAACCTTCGAAAAGTTTTTCGTAATAGCAAGGATTAAATGAGATGCCATACATCGGCTCCTCCTCAAAACCTTCGACCATTAAGCCCCACCATTTATCTCTTTCTCCAAAGTTTACAGGCCCATCCATTGCTTCCATTCCATTTTCCTGTAACCATTTTTTCGCAGTGTTAAATAAAAGGTTAGCTGCGGACTCTTCATCAATGCAATCAAAAAAACCGCAGCAACCGACAGGGAAAGTATCTCCTTTGTTTATGTATTTTGAGCTAATAAAAGCTGCAATTCTGCCGATCAGGTTACTGCTGTCGTCCTTTAAAATCCATCTTTTAGCGCTTCCATACTTAAATGCCTTATTTTTTTTTGGGTCAAAAACATCTCTTACCTCATTATCAATCGGACGGATATATTTCGGATTATGATTGTTCATCAAAACATTTATTTTAATGAAATCATTTTCCAGCCTTTTATTTGTCACTTCGAATAGTTGCATCTTCTTACGCCCTTTGTTTTTCGTTATTTCATTAAAAAAAGTAAATAATTTTTATAAAAATAAATAAAGAATGCAACTAAGCTTAGCTATAACTTATTGAAAAAGAGGATCAATTGGTTTAATTATTGCTAAGAATTAAGAATAATTTGAAGACAAATGGAAAAAGATGGATTTTTTGTTCAAGTAAAAGACATGGTTGAAGAATACGTAGATGACAGAATGTTACTATTAAAGCTGCAGGCTACAGAGAAGGCAGCAAAAGCTTCTTCAACTCTTTTTCTCGGTGTTATAGTTGCTTTTATAAGTCTCATTTTATTTATGATTATCAGCTTTATTGCCGGCTATTATCTGTCTCAGCTAGTTGATAGTTATCCTGCAGGCTTTGGAATTCTTGCCGGCATCTACATTTTGCTTCTTTTCATTCTGGTGCTTATTCATAAGAAATATACGGGAAAGATGGTAATCGATTCTATCATAAAATTTTCCTTTGATACTAAAGAAAAATGGTCTAATGAAGTATAATTTATCGCACATAGGGTCTTTGCAAGCACTACAGAGAGAACAGGAAATTGTACGGCAAAGGATAAAGGAAGAAGAGCATGAATTACGTGTAAAAATGTATGAAATTCCTGGAGAACTGGCGGCTGCGGGTGCAAATACTTTTATTCCGAAAATATTGAGAGGAAAGATAACCAATGCAGCTTTAAACGGAGGCAAGAAACTTATTAATGGCTTCTTTGCACCTCACGAACAGCAGAACGGCAACCTGCTAACCTATGCCGCTAAAAGGCCATCTGGCGTGATTTCCCTTTTAAAAAAGGGGTTTAGTTTATTAAAATCAGCGAAAAAATGAATTGTTCTTTTTGATGCTGTTAAAAAAGCTTTAGAGCAAAAGTCATCGAATGCTATTATTGTATCTTCGCCAACTATGTTAAAATACGCACACGACACCATTGTTCCATTCAAAGAAAGTGACCAAAGCAAAAAACAGCAGGTAGCTGCTATGTTTGATAAAATTGCTTTTCGCTATGATTTCTTAAACCGTTTTTTGTCAGCAGGAATAGATGTTAGCTGGAGAAAAAAAGCAATTAAACAATTACAATCTTTACAACCTCAAAACATACTTGATGTAGCCACAGGCACTGGAGACGTTGCTATCTTAACACAAAAAATTTTACACCCAAAAAAAATTACAGGTATCGACATTTCGCAGGGCATGCTTGATATCGGAAGAAAAAAAATTGAAAAGTTAGGACTGCAAAATCAAATCGAACTTGTAAAGGGTGATAGTGAAACTATCGGTTTTGCTGACAATACTTTTGACGCAATCACGGTCGCATTCGGAGTTAGAAATTATCAGAACCTGGAAAAAGGCCTGACCGAGATGCTTCGTGTACTTAAGCCAGGAGGAAAGTTGGTTGTGCTTGAATTTTCAAGGCCAAAACAATTTTTATTCAAGGCGGTTTACAATATATACATGAACACCATTGCACCGGGTTTTGGAAAGTTGATTGCGAAAAATAAAGATGCTTATCAATACTTAAACGACTCAGTACAAAGATTCCCTGAAGGCCAGCAGTTTCTTAATATTTTAAAAAACGTGGGCTATTCCTCAACATATTCTAAAATACTGACTTTAGGTATTTGCTCTATTTATTGCGGGAGCAAATAAAGTATTTTGAGGGCAATTGACATTATAACAACACGTTTTACAATTATCGCCTTTCTTATTCGTTTTACTATTAACACTTCTTTAAACT
>JBBPZJ010000529.1:0-3813 GCA_038199395.1 Chitinophagales bacterium | reverse complement strand
AGAATGTTGCACACTGAGCATGGTGCAAATGCAGATAAAACACTGAAACTTGGTAAGGCAATTAATGTTACTCCAAGCGATACAAAAGCTGTAGATGCATTAAATGTAAAGGGTGCAGGAGAACTCGCAACTTTGGTGCCTCTAGATGGTAAAGAATTTGAATCAGCATACTTAGATGCAATGATTAAAGGACATACCGAAGTATTAGCCATGATTGATAACCAGCTAATGAAAACAGCAAAAAATGATATGTTGAAGGCTCATTTAACTGAAACCCGTGGTCATGTGGCTATGCATCTTGAGCAGGCAAAGAAATTGAAGGGATAAGTTATGCATCCACAAGCAAGTGGTAAATTTTTGAGAGGTCTTAATGCCAGCAAAAAATAAATAAGTATAAACCTATTTTTTAAAACCGGTAACCATAAGCACAGCTGTGGTAACCACAACCATTCAATTATGAAAAAGTTATTGATTTCGGTTGCTGGCTTTACCTTAAGTTCCGGTGCACGTTTCACCTTTCACGTCTCACGATTGGATGCGGCAAAATAGAGTTAACTTGACACTTGCTCTCTTGTTAAGGCGCAGTTGGAAAGGCAATTCTTACTGCGCCTTATTATTTTAATTTAATGAATAATTTTAAACACAACTTCAAAATCACCGAATGCATTTACCTATATTTCAGAATTGGCTTGGTGCTTCTTTAAAATGGTTAGTTATTTCATTATTGTTTGCCATAAGTGTAGTAAGCTGCACCATTAATAAACCATCTTTTCCTGTAGCACTTTTCCCGAAAGAAGTGCCCAAAATTCCTGAACCTGATGCCGCCGCCGCCCAGGTGCCTGCCGGCTATAAGGTTGAGGTATTTATGAAAGACCTTATTTGGCCCAGCAGTATAGATTTTGATGAAAGCGGAAACGTTTATGTATCAGAGGCGGGATATGTTTATGGTGATCCTTCTGCTCCCACACAAATACTTAGAATTACGCCCAATGGCCAGATAACACGCTATGCCGAAGGTTTCAATGGTCCCATTACAGATATACTCTGGCATAAGGGACAGCTCTATGTTTCCCATAGAGGCAAAATATCAACTGTTGCAGGCAATGGTGGCGTACAGGATATTGTAACCGGGCTTCCAAGCTACGGAGACCATTTCAATAATCAAATGACGATAGGCCCTGACGGCAAACTTTATTTCGGGCAGGGAACTGCAACCAATTCCGGAGTGGTAGGCCTGGATAATGCTTACCCCTATTTGTGGCTTTTACTCCATCCTGATATGTATGATGTTCCCGCCAGTGATATGCGCCTGAGAGGAGAAAGCTTTTTAACCCCGCAGCCAAATAATGTATTGTCACGCCAGGGAAAGCTTGTTAGCCTTGGTAGAAATGTAAGTTATGCTGTAAACAGCATTTTCAATAGAAATAAGAGTAAGTCATTGCTGGTTCGTACAAGGGCTTTTCAGCCATTTGGTGAAAGAGCTCGCAACGTAAAAGGTCAGGTAAAAGCGAATGGAACTATTTTACGAATGAATACTGATGGCAGTGGTCTGGAAGTATATGCATCGGGGCTCCGTAATCCCTATGGTGTAAAGTGGGGACCCGACGGACAATTGTATGTTTCTGATAATGCTTATGATCAAAGAGGAAGTCGTCCTATTGCCAATGCAAAAGACAACATTTTCCAAATAAAACAAGGTGGGTGGTATGGATTTCCTGATTACTCCAGTGGCATTCCGGTTACTGACCCACAATTCAGACCCGACAGAAGAGGTCCCAGGCCTAAATTTCTAATGGCAAATCACCCTCCTGTTGAACAACCCTGGCTTGTTCGTCCTCTAAATGCCGCCGCAACAAAATTTGATTTCAGTACCAATGCCTCTTTTGGTTTTAAAGACAATATGTTTTTGGCAGAGTTCGGTTCAGCAACGCCACTTACCGGAGATCCTAATCTTAATGGCTATACGGTATCAAGAATTGACCTTGCTACAAAAGAAACACAGCCATTTTTAAGTAACAAAAGTCTTGGCCCAACAGGAAAAGAATATGTTATGACTGCAGGTCCAAGGCATCCTGTACAAGCAAAATTTTCGCCAGATGGAAATGTTCTTTATGTTGTAGATATAGGAGCGATATCTTTTGAGTTAGGTGGTGCCGGTCCTTTCCCTTTGCCTTCACCTGGTTCAGGGGTAATATGGCGGATTACTAAGCAAGGTGCTAACGCATCAGGCCCACCTGCCAATTTATCGCCCATGCCTCCAAAAACAAATCCAAGATAAAAGTTTAGAAAGAATAGAAATTTAAGAAATAGATTTTAAGATAAAGCGCAGCAAGACGCATTAAGTTCCTGCTGCGCTTTTTCATTTACCTATATGGAAGACCTTGCGCTTGCAGCACCAAAAGCCCATTCAAAAAGGTTTTGGAAACATTTCAGCAGCTTAGCCGCTTACGCTACAACCGCCGAAAATTGGCGTTGACCTTCAGCAGTACTAATAATGCCTGGAATTGCAGTTCCCTGCAACTCTATTTCAAGCCATGAATATGCTTGTCCAGCTTGTCCATGTTTCACTCCAGCAAATGAAATAATCTAAAAGTATTTCCGGGTAGTGATCTGTTTCCTCTTACTCTTGCTAACAAGCTTAATGGTGTTATATAGCAAAATACAGTCAATCTTAATTATTATATATCCTTTTTTACAGATAGGAGAATTAGCATACAACCGTTATACTTCTGTGATGAATTCCTGCGTCAATAGCTGTTCCTTTGTATTGTTGAAAAAAGGCGTCCACAAAACTTCTTTACTTTTTAAACTGTTGTTTAGAGTTAAGTGTCCTATTCTAACTGCTACTTAAAAAAGATAGTCACGGTACCATAAGAATTAATTAGAAAGGCAAATCCTGCTAATTTTCAATAACAGGGCTTACGGTCTTTTTGCAAACGATTTTAAAAAAATAAAAATATAAGTTATGAAATACAATGAACTAACACCAGACGAAGAAAGAGTCATCGTTCGTAAAGGGACCGAAAGAGCTTTTACAGGAGAATATACCGGCAATAAAGAGAGCGGCACTTATCTATGCAGAAGATGCAACGCTCCCTTGTATCATTCAAAAGATAAGTTCGATTCACATTGCGGCTGGCCGAGCTTCGATGATGAAATACCAGGTGCAGTAAAGCATGTACCTGATGCTGATGGAAGACGTATAGAGATTGTATGTGCCCACTGCGATGGTCATTTAGGCCATGTTTTCAAAGGTGAAAGATTTACAGCAAAGAACACAAGGCATTGCGTTAACTCCATCTCAATGAAATTTATAAAAGATGAACAGTAGCCTGGTAAAGACGGAAAAAGCAATTTTTGCAGCAGGTTGTTTTTGGGGCGTTGAAGATTCCTTTCAAAAAGCTAAAGGCGTTCTGTCAACTGTTGCAGGATATATTGGCGGTAACAAAGTCAACCCAACTTACCAGCAGGTATGCAGTGGACAAACGGACCATGCAGAAGCGGTAGAAGTCGTGTTTGATCCCTCTGAAACATCGTATGAAACATTAGCAAAGCACTTCTTCGAAATTCATAACCCTGCTCTTATAAACAGGGAAAGTAACGGTAAGCGAAGTCAATACCGCTCGGCTATTTTTTACATAAACGATGAGCAAAAGCTGATCGCTGAAAATTTAATTGAGCTGCTCAGGAACAAGAACTTTGAAGCAGGCACTGAAATAACACCTGCGGGAGCATTTTACAAAGCCGAAGAATATCACCAGAGCTATTACAATAAAATGGGTAAAGACGATGGCAATCGTTATAAACAAAAGT
>JBBPZJ010000528.1:0-7009 GCA_038199395.1 Chitinophagales bacterium | reverse complement strand
TTATAATTTCTGCAGTTATGATATGAAAGCCTCTTCTTCTTTCAGGTAGCGTAAGCACCTTTTGAAATATTTTCATGCCCGTTAATTTTTCTTATGCTTCAAAGTCTGAAAATAGTACAAAACAGAGAAATATGAGAACGTCTGCAGGTTTATTGCATCTCTAGTTAATTATCCATTGCGATGAGCATGTGCAATCACTTTTTCCCTTTTGCTTTCACAAAAAAAAGAGACCGCTCATTAGCGGCCGCTCTCATACATTAGTATTGTTATTGAACTACACATTAAACCTGAAATGCATGATATCGCCATCTTCAACCAAATAATCTTTCCCCTGTACTGCAAGTTTTCCGTTGTCACGACAAGCAGCTTCTGAGCCGTATTTTATAAAGTCTGTATATCTTATAACTTCAGCCCTGATAAAACCTTTTTCAAAATCTGTATGAATAACACCTGCTGCCTGTGGAGCAAGCATTCCTTTGGTGATCGTCCATGCACGAACTTCCTGTACACCGGCAGTAAAATAAGTAGCAAGGTTTAGTAAGCGGTAAGTAGAGGTAATTAATCTTGCGACACCGCTTTCGTGCAGCCCCATATCTTCTAAAAACAATTGCCGGTCTTCGAAACTTTCCATCACCGCAATCTCACTTTCAATCGACGCACTGATAAGAAGTGTTTCCGCTTTTTCGTTTTTGACTGCTTCTTTTATAGCCTCCGAATGCTTGTTGCCGTCGACCACACTTTTTTCATCTACATTACACACATAGATAACAGGCTTCATGGTAAGTAGAAACAAATCTGCGAAATGCTTTTCTTTATCTTCTGCGCTTACTTCAAAACCACGTGCATTTTTCCCCTGTTCCATAAAAGCTTTCAGTTGCTTTAGCAGATCGAGGCCATGAAGTAATTCTTTGTCACTTGTTTTAGCCAGTTTTTCATTTTTTGAAATTTTCTTTTCAACACCTTCAAGGTCTTTCAACTGAAGCTCGGTATCAATAATTTCTTTGTCTCTTACCGGATTTACGCTCCCGTCGACATGAATGATATTGTCGTCTTCGAAGCAGCGAAGTACATGAATGATGGCATCGGTAGCCCTGATATTTCCTAAAAACTGATTACCCAGACCTTCCCCTTTGCTGGCGCCTTTGACCAGACCGGCGATGTCAACAATTTCCACAGTTGCCGGAACTACACGGTGCGGATTTACAATTTTTTCCAAAGCTATTAAGCGTTCATCCGGAACGGTAATTACGCCTATATTTGGTTCGATCGTACAAAAAGGAAAATTTGCAGCGACTGCTTTTGCATTACTAAGTGCATTAAATAAAGTTGATTTTCCCACATTTGGCAAACCCACTATACCCGCTTGAAGACCCATTATCTGTAAAAATTAAAAATTAAAAATTAAAGATTAAAAATTAAAAAGGCAGAGAAACGACAAAAAGGGTTAAACTGTCAATTTTGCGGCAAAAGTAGGTAATTTGAAATTGAAACTATAGCCGTATTATTGTAGCTGTAGCCTTTAACTCATTTGTATCCCATCGACACTTATTTATGGTAATTGTTATGGAAATAATATTGGGGACAACGACATTGTAACCGAAACATTAAACAGTATAAATGGCATTAAGCAGAATTTGGTCGGCCTTCATAATAATTGCAGTAATTGTTGCTTCTTTTAAAGCCGTTTTTTCAGGAGATAACCAAATTTTTAGCCAAATGGTTGTTGGTAAAGCTGATGATGCATTCGATACTGTCAGGTATGTTATGATCGGCTCTCATGCAAATGCAAGTATTGTGTCTAAAGAAGCTTTTGCCAAATACTTGTCGGGTTATGGATATGTAACTGCAGATTCTGAACACGCTGCAAGTGTAATTATAAGTGATCATGTCAATAATGATTCGGTTGCTGTTTTAAAGCGTACAAATAAGAATGCTGCGATTTATTCTTATCAATCTATACAAACAAAACTGGTAAAAAAAGCAGATGGTATAATCGAGACCTGTAAAAGTGCAGTCAATATAAGTTTGGGCCTCATCGGAATTATGGCTTTATTTATGGGTTTTATGAGCATTGCCGAAAGAGCCGGTGGCATTCGTTTGTTGTCGAAAATGATTGGTCCTTTTTTTTCCCGCTTATTTCCTGATATTCCCAGAGGCCATCCAGCGATGGGACATATGATGATGAATTTTTCCGCCAACCTTTTGGGCCTCGATAATGCGGCTACTCCATTCGGAATTAAATCGATGGAAAGCTTGCAGGAGATTAATTCAAAAAAAGATACTGCCTCTGATGCACAAATTATGTTTTTGTGTCTGCATGCTGCCGGTTTTACATTGATTCCTGTGAGCATTATTGCCGTCAGGGCTTCCTTGAAATCTGCCAACCCAACTGATATTTTTGTTCCATGTATGATAACCACTTTTGTTGCTACAATGGCAGCCATGTTTATTGTAAGTTTTAAACAAAAAATCCGCCTATTTCAACCTGTTATTTTAGCATGGGTTGGAAGTCTTTCCATCCTTCTTGTATTACTCGTTTTTTATCTTACTTCATTAAATGCACGTGCAGTTCAATCTTTTTCAAACATCTTAAGCAACGGGCTAATTCTTCTTATTTTTCTATTGATAGTACTGGGGGCGCTGTACAAAAAAATAGATGTTTTTGATGCATTTATTGAAGGGGCAAGAGGGGGTTTTGAAACATCTGTTCGCATCATTCCATATCTCGTTGGTATGTTGGTTGCCATCAGTCTTCTTCGCACCAGCGGAACATTTGATGTTATTATTAATGGTATGAAATCTTTATTTGCTGCTTTGGGGGCTGATACCCGATTTGTTGATGCATTACCGACAGCTTTAATCAGGCCTCTTAGCGGAGGAGGTTCGCGGGGAATGATGATAGATGCTATGAAGAATTTTGGTCCTGATTCTTTTGCAGCCCGGCTCGCTGCCATTATGCAAGGTTCTTCTGATACCACCTTTTATGTAATTGCCGTGTACTTTGGTGCTGTTGGAATAAGAAATACCCGTTATGCTGTTGGGGCCATGTTGCTCGCAGATCTGGTTGGAGTACTTACTGCTATTACACTTGCTTACTTATTTTTTGGAGCTGTTTAGTTGAAAGTTATGTAAAAATTTACGAAAGAAGTATTTCGGCAGGAATACCTAGCTCTTTATGAAAAAGTTTTGCAAGTTCAAGTGTTAACGGTTTTCGTTTATTTAACAAAGCCGATACATATCCCTTTGAACCAACTTTCCCAATAAAATCTTTGTTTTTTAGGCCTTTTTCTTCCATTTTTATTTTTATTGCTTCTATTGGGTCAGGAGAGGGAATGGGATAAACTTCATCTTCGTATTGTTTAATTAAAATAAGGGCAACCTCTAGTGTTTCACCTTCTGATGTATTGGGTTTAACCTTTGCATCAAACATTTCATCTACCCACTCTAAATATGCCTCGTAATCTTTTTTTGTTTTTATTGCCTTTAATTTCATCGTTATTTCTTTTTAAAAAGGATTTTGCCCACATCTATTTTGTCATATTCTCCATGCGTTCCAAACCATTTAATTTGAACGGCTTTAAATTCAAAAACAATTCTTATCACCAAACGATATTTATTTCCCATTATATTAAATACTACTCTGTTGTCACCTGTTATACTTGCACTGCAATACTTCATACTTGCACTGCAATACTTCAATTTAAGCTGATTCAAGTTTTTACTATCACTTTTCAGTAATTCATAATACCATTGCTGCAAAGCAGTAGCAGCTTCAGGATACATACTGCAGTATTCCAACAATGTTCTACGTGTAATAATATTGAACACTATGCAATTTAGCAATAAAGTTTACTAATAGAAAACTTTTATTTTTATTGTTTTCATTAAGGTTACTAGGCAGGTCTGCAACCTGCCGATTCTCGATTATTTCATTTGAAACAATCTTTATAAAAAAACCGCAGTAACTCCCTTTTGCTATGCATACAAGTAGTGAGGTAGCGATTTTGGATAGCATTCCTAAAAGCTCGTAACATAGCACCTTCTCGTTTAAAATTCTCTTAACTTGCTAAAAATCGTTTATCAGATGAATTTTCAATTGAGTGAAGAGCAACAAATGATAAAGCAGGCAGCCAGGGATTTTGCAACTACTGAATGTCTGCCGGAGGTAATTGAAAGGGATGAACAACAACGGTTTCCAAAGGAGCAAATAATTAAACTTGCCGAACTTGGTTTTATGGGAATGATGGTAGATCCTAAATATGGCGGCGGCGGCATGGACACTGTCAGTTATGTTTTAGCAATGGAGGAAATAAGTAAAATTGATGCGAGTGTAAGTGTTTGTATGAGTGTAAACAACAGCCTTGTTTGTTGGGGATTGGAAGCATTTGGTACTGAAGAACAAAAACAAAAATATCTTACGCCTTTAGCGCAAGGAATAAAGGACGATCAGTTATATATCGGTGCTTTTTTACTAAGCGAACCTGAAGCTGGTAGTGATGCAAGTTCACAACATACTACAGCCGAAGACAGGGGAGACTACTACCTGGTAAATGGTACAAAGAACTGGATCACGAATGGTTCGACCGCGTCCGTTTATCTGGTAATGGCACAAACCCACCCTGAGCAAAAAAGCCATGGAATTAATACCTTAATTATAGAGAAAAATTGGCCCGGTGTCAGTGTAGGTGCAAAAGAAAACAAGCTCGGTATTCGGGGAAGTGATACTACCTCTGTTATGTTCGACAACGTAAAAGTGCCCAAAGAAAACCGAATCGGGGAAGATGGATTTGGTTTTAAGTTTGCCATGAGAACGCTTGCAGGCGGCAGAATAGGTATTGCGGCACAGGCACTGGGCATTGCAGCAGGCGCATTCGAACTGGCCTTAAAATATGCTAAAGAACGCAAAGCATTTGGAAAGGAAATCATGAATCATCAGGCCATCCAGTTTAAGCTGTCTGATATGGCAACTAAAATTGAAGCGGCAAGATTGCTTTGCTTAAAAGCAGCGTGGGTAAAAGATCAACACCAGGAATATGCACTGCATTCTTCAATGGCAAAAGTTTTTGCAAGTGAAACAGCTATGTGGACTGCAATTGAGGCTGTACAAATTCTGGGAGGCTATGGGTTTGTAAAAGAATATCATGTAGAACGTTTGATGCGGGACGCAAAAATTACACAGATCTACGAAGGCACCAGCGAAGTACAACGTATTGTGATTAGCAGGTCGCTGCTACAATAATTTCAGGTAGCCATTTATCTACTCTTATTTCTTGCAGGCATTTTACCGATACTCCTTATTTTTACAGCGAAAATGAGCAACATATACTTTTTAGATGCAGCTATCAACGAAGCCAGTTCTTCGGCAAATTATTTTCCCATAGGCCTTCAACTACTCTTTGCAATTGGTTTTGTGGGTTTGATGATGGGACTTACACATTTTTTCGGTCCCAAACGTAAAACTGACGATAAACTTCAAAACTTTGAAAGCGGTATAGAAGCGGTAGGTAATGCACGTCAACCGATGGCGGTTAAATATTTTCTGGTGGCTATCCTGTTTGTTTTGTTTGATGTCGAGGTTATTTTCTTTTACCCGTATGCTGTAAATTTCAGGCAATTAGGTTGGGCCGGTTTCGGCGCTCTTTCTATGTTTGTCGCTTTTTTCCTTGCCGGATTTTTCTATATAATAAAAAAGGGAGCGCTGAAGTGGGAAGATTGATGTTATGATCAAATATTAAGTAAGCAGGATTGTTTTCATGCTTTGTTTATCTCTAAAATCCGGTCTTCTAAAAATTTTCAAGTTTACCGTTTTGGGTTTTTGAGTCGCCGTTGTATTTGCTTTTACAGCCTGTCTTTTTTCAATCTAGCATTAACCTTTCTGGCTTCCTGCCCAATTCTTTCTTTCATCTAAAAAGCGGGCTTTAGTTGTACTTTTTCTTTTAATGCTATTTGTGTCTCATTAAAAAAAGAATATTAGCCACTTCTCAAAAGCAGCAAACATGGGAGAATTTGTGATTCGTTTTAGATAATTCTCTTTGAAACATTTGTTTAAATTTGGCGCACTTACAGTACTTTTGCACGTGAATAATTGCTGTCTTGCAGCTATTAAGAATTGGGAAAAAGTGTTAATGATTATTTGGTACTTTTAATAGGATTATAAAATCAGACAAACTATGGCTCGTCCGGTAAGATTTCAAACGCACGTAAAAGAGATGGAAGCTCCCGAAACTTATATGGGAGAAGGTTTTGGTGCCACATCACTAGAAAAGGTTTTAGGACTTGCACGCAAAAATTCTATTTGGCCTTTGCCGTTTGCTACCAGTTGTTGCGGTATCGAGTTTATGGCAACAATGGGTTCTCACTACGATTTATCGAGATTTGGCAGTGAAAGGTTGGGTTTCTCACCTCGCCAGTGTGACCTGTTAATGGTAATGGGAACGATTGCAAAGAAAATGGCCCCTATATTAAAACAGGTTTATTTGCAAATGGCAGAACCTCGTTGGGTAATAGCCGTTGGAGCGTGTGCTTGTTCAGGTGGTATATTCGATTCTTATAGTGTTTTACAAGGCATAGATCAAGTAATTCCTGTTGACGTCTATGTGCCTGGTTGCCCTCCAAGACCAGAAGCTATTATTGATGGCGTTTTGCGTATACAGGAACTGGTTCATAACGAGAGTACACGGCGGAGAAACGGTGACCAGTACAAAGCATTGATGGAAAGCTATGGTATTCAATAAAGCAAACACGTTAATTAGCTAAAGAAGGAAATGTGCTAATTTGAGAATTTGAGAATGGGAAGAATACCAATCGTTTTAATTTTCAAATTTTCAAATTCATTAATTTTCAAATTATATCAATGCCCCTGACAAATCCCGATATCATTCAAACTTTGGTAGACAAGTTTGGAGAAGCGCTTACTGAATTTGGGGAACCTTACGGAATGCTTACTTTTTCTGCTCCACGAGAAATGAATATGGAGGTGATGCGTTTTTTGTACGAGGATCAAAACCTG
>JBBPZJ010000527.1:0-2950 GCA_038199395.1 Chitinophagales bacterium | reverse complement strand
GGAAGACCATCTTTTCTAAGGTTAAACGACCCATCTTTGTTTACAAACCGGTCGCCAATCCGGTTAGCTTGCACGCCAAAGCCGGTATCAGGATTTGTTTTCGAAAATGGGTTAACTTTTGGTACAATAGCCATAAATACATTGCAAGAAACAAAAATTAAAACAACAATCTCGTATATTTTTTACCTGCCTTTTCGAAAGTATTTATAAAAACAGCCACTAAACAAGTTATTAGATCACAATTAATTAATTCTTAAATTACACTGTTTGTTTCGCCTCATTTAAGATGAATCCAACCTTATTCGCCATGCACTTATCATGTGTTTTACAAAAATATTTAAAGTAATTTGTGCAGGATAACCTGATCGGATTTTATAGTGGAACCAAAAGTTGTAACTGTATTAAGATCGGAAAAACAAAATTTATTAAATCTTACATAGTGGAAAGAAGAACATTTATAAGAAACTCAAGCCTTGCTGCTGCAGGGCTAAGTTTACCGAAAATTGAACCGGTGGAATTTGGCAAGGCTTCTAATAATAGTCTTCCAAAGTGGAAAGGATTCAATCTGCTTGATTTTTTTTCACCTAATCCAAAACCTACCTCCAGGCCAACAACAGAAGATCACTTTCGCTGGATGCATGATTGGGGATTTGATTTTGTAAGAATACCAATGGCCTATCCATATTATCTTAATATTGACCGAAGCAAAAATATTACTCCTGAAGACGTATATAAGATAAATACCGAAGCTGTAGACAGAATAGATAATTTAGTGACTACTGCCCACAAGTACAAAATGCACGTTAGCCTCAACCTGCATCGGGCTCCAGGTTATTGTGTTAATGCCGGTTTTTACGAACCGTATAACTTGTGGACAGACGAGGAAGCACAGAAAGCCTTCTACTTTCATTGGGCCATGTGGGCCAGGTTATACAAGAATGTTTCTTCTAAAAAAATAAGTTTTGATTTGTTGAACGAACCGAGCATGCGGGAAGATATGAACGACCAGCTCTCTAAAAGGAGCGCAGTGCCGGGAGAAATTTACCGGAAAGTTGCAAAAGCTGCCGCCGAAGCTATACGACAGCAAAATCCCGGGCATCTTGTTATTGCTGACGGTAACAATGTGGGCAATTCTGTAATTCCCGAAATTATTGATTTGAACATTGCTCAAAGTTGCCGTGGTTATAATCCAGGTGCTATTTCGCACTATAAGGCGCCATGGACTAATAAAGATCCTGAACATTTGCCAGAACCAAAGTGGCCGGGCCAGGTTGGTGAAAGGTATTTGAGCCGTACCATGCTTGAAGAGTATTACAAACCATGGATTGAACTGACCAAAATGGGGGTGGGTGTACATTGTGGCGAATGCGGTTCCTGGAATAAAACTCCACATGATGTTTTTATAGCCTGGTTCACTGATGTGCTTAGTATACTTTCTAATAATAAAATTGGCTTTGCTTTGTGGAACTTTATTGGTGATTTTGGCATCATTGACTCTGGCCGTACCGATGTTGCTTATGAAGACTGGAACGGTCACAAGCTTGACAGGAAATTATTGAATTTGCTTATGAAGCATTAGGGTACCAGGAAGTTTAAAGTGTCTGGTTTAAAGTTTTGAATTTAAAATTTGTACAGGTGCTAAATTTTTGTACAGAGATATTTGCAGTAATCAAAAGGATTAGGTCGCATACATTTCATATCAGTTTATTAACAACTACTGTAGCCCGTTTTTGGTAGATTTTTAAAAAGCATTTTGTATGAAAAAGATACAGGGTTTGCTGGTGTTAAAAAGCAATCTAAAATGATTAAGCCTGAGCGGGTTTTTTAAGAAGAACCGTTATACACCTGTAAGTTTATTTTTGAAATTTATTAGCCGCCACATTACTTCGGCAGTTAGAATTGTTGCTAAAGCAAAAAGTGCCGGAGTAATGGAGGCGCCATCACTGGTAAAAGCTGCTATCAGAGCAATTGCGTAAACAGTTAAAGGCGCAATGATCATCAGGCAAAGACCGGCAACAGGCAGTGGTATTTTAAAAGGACGATTTTCATCAGGAGCAATCATACGAAGCTTGATAAGTGCTATATATTCTAAAAACAATGCAGCTCCGTACACTGTTACGTCAATTATGAGCAGGTCGGAAAAAGTCCACAAGATCATTAAGCTAACCACGGCCGAACATGTTACAATAGAAATGTAAGGAGAATTAAATTTGGGGTGAAGCGAACTAAGGATTTGCGGTAGCAGGTTGTCTTGCGCCATTACTTGTGGAACTCTCGAAACAGAAAGCAATACTGCTGAATATAACCCCAGGGCACTCGCCATCCCTCCTGCAGCAATCAAGGCTCCAAGCCAATGCCCTCCAACCAGGCTTCCGAGGGCAGGGAATCCTTTTTCATTTAAAAATTTTGCACTTATTCCCGATTGTATAGAGATCAATACTGCTATTGTATAAATCAGAAGAACAATAAGGAAAGCAGTTATAATAGAGGCCAGGTAAGATTTGCCGGGTTTGTCGACTTCTTCTGCGTAAGTGGTTGTATTATCCCATCCTATAAAGTTCCACATGATGGTGTATAAGGCCAAACCGATTGATGAAAATGAGTGACCTCGAAGGGTTTGTGCAGGAAAAGAAATATGACCGGCGTATTTTGATAAGGCAACCACCAAAAGCACAACAAAAGGAATCAATACAACAATGCCTAAAAATATAGATGTTTTGCCTACGGGTACAATTCCCCTTATATTCAATGCTGCTGATGACCAGATAATAATGAGGCAAACAGGAATTTTATAAGCCTGTATTTCGGGAAAAAAGAAAGAAGCATATTCGACAAAAAGAACCGGGTAAATCGCAAGATCAACAAAAGTATAGAGCCACGTCCACCAGCCTTCATAAAAAGCCCACCGTAAACCCAGACCCCTTTTTACCCATTGGTAGTAACCACCCGT
>JBBPZJ010000526.1:0-2275 GCA_038199395.1 Chitinophagales bacterium | reverse complement strand
AAGTCTCTTAGTTCTAATGCCAGATTTTTGTATTCGATAACAGACACGGGTTTTATTGATATTTTGGTTACACCTGCCGCCATCAAACGGTATTTCTCGTTGTCGGTTATTGAACCGGTTAAAATAACGACTTTAATAGACGAAAGGTGCGCGCTTTTTTTTAGGAACGAAACGAGATTAAAACCGTCAAGAGAAGGCATTTTGTAATCTGCTATTATTAACCTGGGGAGCAGCGCAGGTTCTAATGTTTTCAGCCTTTGTACAATTGAAAATACATCGGAGAAAAATTGAACGCTATGAAAATCAATCTCATTAAAGGCCGTTTCCAGAAATTCCTGATCGGCTAAATCGTCGTCCACTACAAAAATTTTTCTCAGCATAGATATGATGATTGTATCAAGGTATTACTTTATACGTCGTATTATTGTTATTAAAGACATCTGTTTCAAAAGTTCAACCAACCTGCAAAAATATGTTTTAAACTTCTCATGCAACATTGTTTAATTGACTACCATTTGCTTTTTCAACATATAACAAAAACCTGAGAAATTAGCATGGATCGGTGGTTCTACAAGATTATAAAAGCCTCATTGTTAAACTCATTTCGCAAATTATTTTGTTTACTGCCATGGGTAAAAACCGCACTTTAAATTACTTATTTTAAAAACCCGCCCGATATTCGAACTCATACTTTTACACAATTTCTGCATTTGCCGCCGCCACTCATTTTTCAAATTGATTAGATGGAATGATTTTTTCTCTTTTTTTCCACTATAAATCAACAGGGATATGACTATAATAAAAAAAGCAGCTTTTACACTTCCGGTCGCTTTTGACGATGAGCTTTTATAGCTGCAGCCCAAAAGATGATAAAGGTGGCACGGATGAAAAAACAGCAATGGCGAGGGAGCAGTGGACGGCACTCGTTTAACAAACTTCGTCTCCCCTTGCAGTAACAAACGGTAGTGACTCGAACATAAATAAATAATTGAATGTTCAAAAAAATCTACAGTTAAGCTACCGGGAAATATTGGCATGTAACATTGAGAGGTAAATGGATGGGCTCTTTTGTTCTTTTAAAAGGAGCAACACAGCCTTTAATAAAGGAATTTTTAAAACTTAAATTAAATTTTGCAACATGAATACCAATTCAGAAACAGGCGCAAAACTCGCAGTGAATGTGGGTAATATTGAACGAATAGCATCAATTGCCGGTGGCGCATTCTTACTCTACCAGACTTTCAAAAAAGGTGATGAAAAGTTTAAATTACCTGCTGCATTAGGAGGCCTTTATCTTTTTTTTAGAGGTGCCACAGGTCATGATACTTTTTATAGTCTTGCAGGCAAGCATAAGCTTCCAGACACTGTAAAGAATATCAATATTATAACCAAAATGACAGTTAGTCGTCCGAGGTATGAGGTGTATAGTTTTTGGAGAAAGCTAAGCAACCTTCCATTATTCATGGAACATTTACAGGATGTACAGGTTTTGGACGATAAACGTTCACATTGGGTGGCAAAAGTACCGGGCTCTCTTGGAACAATAGAATGGGATGCCGAGATAGCGAAGGAGATTGAAGGTGAATTGATCGGATGGAACTCATTACCGGGAGCTTCAATACATAACGCAGGTAAGGTTGAATTTAGAGATGCTGACGGATACGGAACTGAACTCACCGTGGTTATTACCTATCGTGCTCCTTTCGGAGACGTGGGCGAAGGTGTTGCTTCATTACTAAACCCTATGGTAAAAAGGATGATCGCAAAAGACGTTAAAGGTTTTAAACGGTATATAGAGGCAGGAGACATTGCAACAATAGAATAGAAGTAAGAAACAAAAGACAAATAAGAAAGAAAGGCATGGACAACAGTAAAAGGTTGTCCTGTTTTTTTTCAGAATGATCGTGATAGCCTGTAGATCATACTTGGTAAAGGAGCTTATTAATAAAAAACGAGATCAGAACTTGCCTATCATCAATAAGAAAGGAATGTTATAACTGAAGCAAAAATATCCAAACAAATTGCTTGATTTTTTTCGATTTCCATGTCTATTTTATTGGTTGCCGCTTAATTCCGTTGCGTTAGCTCTTTTCAAGTTAATTATGCATTAGCCGGTTAAACCGAACCTGAGGTTTTAAACAAAGATGATTAAAAATGACAGTAACTGCTAATATCGAAGAACACGAAAGGTTGTACTTAAAGGATTATGCAAATTTTGTTGTAAAAAATAAGCTTGAAGACTTTGTTTCAGTCTATTTGATAAATATTTACTCTT
>JBBPZJ010000525.1:0-4462 GCA_038199395.1 Chitinophagales bacterium | reverse complement strand
TGGCGCAGGTAAATTATTATTTGCTGAGCAACGGCCTTACTATACCGATCCCATATCTGGTAAGAGTGGCCCCATTTTTCATGGGCCTTTTTATGCTTTTAAAAAAGGTCCTAACGGTGAAAAGTTAAGTCGTAGTGATTATGCCTCCTTCCCATCAGGACATACAACTGCAGCATTCGCAGCGGCCACGGTATATGCCATGGAATACAAAGACAAGCCTTTAATACCAATTCTTTCTTATACCGCTGCAACCATGATAGGATTAAGCAGGTTAACAGAAAATCAGCACTGGCCTGTTGATGTTTTGGCCGGAGCAATGCTGGGATACTTAAGTGGCAGGCAAGTAGTGAATAATTTTCATCGCTATTCAAAACTAAAACAGGGAAAGGGCGTTCACGAGCCGGTATCATTTAACCTTCATTATATTAACAAACAAGTTTCATGTGGTTTAACCTATAAGTTTTAACCAAAGGGTATGGTTATTTGCAGAAATGACGATAGTAATAGTAGCCAATTAAATTTTTAGCGGATGCAAAAAGAGGCAATTAAAACATCAGAGAAAGTAAAAGGAATTTCAGTAAGAATTATTATTGTTTTAGGTGTTTTGGCTGTTTTCATTGCAGCCTTGTATTTTCTGACTGATGAAATTGTGCTGGAGGGAGAAACTGCTTTTGATGATAGAGTTTATACATTTTTTCAACGCTTTCAAACTCCGGGCACTACAAGTCTGATGCTTTTTTTTACTTTTTTTGGATCTATTAAATTTCTCCTGCCTGCATATTTATTGCTTTCCTGTTACTTCATCTTTTTTAAGAAAAACAGTAAAAGGTCTTTCAATGTCGCTGCAATTGGCATTAGCAGCGGTATCCTTTTAAAATTAATTAAAAATATTTTTCAGCGGCACCGACCTCCACATCCTTTAATCGAGAACGTTGCCGGTTTTAGTTACCCTAGTGGACACTCTTTCTCCTCATTTACGCTTGCCGGTGTTATCATTTATATACTTTGGGAGTCTCAGGTAAAAACGGGGTGGAAGTACCTGGGCACAGTATTACTATTCATGTATGCCGCCCTGGTTGCCAGTAGCCGTGTTTATTTGCATGTGCATTATGCCAGTGATGTTTTAGCTGGTTTTTTTCTCAGCTTTGTTTGGCTCACGATCTGTATTTTTATTTTAAAAAGAATAAATAAGAAAGGTAAGGTAGCTGATGAGGCAACTGATTAAAGGCTTTTTGGCAACGCAAAAGCAGTTGATTATCTGACAGCTTTTTGATTACCAGTAATCTTACCTCCCGAATTATGCAGCTATAGCCTACATTGACAGGTTTTTTAGAGATAGAGCGTTTGCCTGCTATTCTGAAAAAAGAATAGTAAAAATATGCTCATCCGGGTTTTTTGAATAAGCAATAGATAATCGACTGCTTTCACATATCTGCTGTACAACGGCAAGTCCTAAACCCGTTCCTGTAGAGTGACTGCTTTTTTGAAAGCGTTGAAAAATGTGTTTTTCGTCGAAAGTCAAAGCAGGGCCGCTATTGATTATAGAAAACTTTTTCAAGTCTAATTGAAGTTTAATGTACCCTTCTTTGAAGTTGTGTCTTATTGCATTGCTCAACAGGTTATTTATCAGTATTTCAGCCAACTCTTCATTAATGTTAATGTACACTTCTTCAATTTCAACAGTTAGTTTAATTTTTCTCGTTTTCATCAATTCATCAAACTGCATCAGCTTTTGTTCAATCAGTTTTTTAAAGTTTATATCATGTTGATTTTTGAATTGTTCATTATTAATTTTAGTAAGCAATAAAAGAGCCTGGTTAAGCCTTGTAAGCCTTCCGGTAGCGTTATAGACGGCCTGTAGTTGCTCTGCCTGCTTCTCGTTAGCTGTTTGAAGCAGGATATCGAGTTTAGAATTAATAATGGCAAGAGGTGTTTGCATTTCATGCGATGCATTATCTGTAAACGCCTTAAGTGTCAGAAATTCTTCATTGATTCGCTTAATCATTATAGACACTGAGGCGTTCAACTCATTAAATTCATCGACATTAGAGGAAGGGAACTTTATTGTTGCTACATTTTTTACGTCAAACGTTCGAAGTTGAGATAGTGTATTATAAAAAGGTTGCCAAAGCTTTGAAAGAAGCAACCGGTTAACCAGTGATATCACAACCAGCATTAGCAAAATTATTGCGCCTGTAACCAATACAATAAGTTCCAGTAGATCTTCTGCCTCGACTTGCGATTTTATTACAATCGCTTCATATAAAATTCCGTTTGCGCTTACAGCAAAAGTAAGAACCCTAACAGGTTCCTCTTCGTTACCTTCCCGGTTAAAGACAGCCGAAGTGCTGAGTTGTCTTTTTACTACACTCTTTTTTGCAACTGTAAACTTTATTTCCTGACCTTTATATTGGGACGCAGTAGGTAAAGTATTCTTTTCTTTAACATACTCATAGATTTCCTGCTCTTCTACTTTTAGGTCTCTATCAAGCTGTTGCAGTAGTATGGTGCGAACTATAAAATAATATGCAGTACTGGTAGCAAGCAAAATAACAATTGCTGTAAAGATATTTGCGCGGTTATACCTGTTTAACAGTTTCACTAATCTGAGAATTTATAGCCCATTCCATATATCGACTTTATATAGTTACAGTCTTTCTCCATCAGCTTTTTTCTTAAATTTTTTATATGGGTATATATAAAATCGAAATTATCTACTATGTCCATTTCATCTCCCCAAAGATGTTCTGCAATTGCGTTTTTAGAAATTACTCTTCGTTTATTTGATACAAAATATAACAGCAGTTCAAACTCTTTCCTGGTTAAGTCTATAACTTCGCTTTCATAAAAAGCAATCTTAGCATTCGTATCGATAGTTATTTCGTTAAACTTTAATACTGAGTTTCCATTAAAGTTTTTCCTTCTTATAATGGCAGCTATCCTTGCGCTTAACTCTGACAAATGAAATGGCTTAGGCAGGTAATCATCTGCACCAAATTTCAATCCTTCCACCCGGTCATCTACTGAGTTTTTGGCTGAAATAATTAAGACACCGTCCACTTTTTGATTTTCTTTTAATTGCTTTAAAATGTCCAGACCGCTGCCTCCGGGCAATGAAATATCAAGAAGTATACAGTCGTAGTCGTATACCTCGATTTTATTTATGGCTTCATAATAATTGCTTGCAGTCTCGCAAACATAACTTTCCTCACGCAAATAAGTTGTCAGGCTTTTTACCAGTTCCGCTTCATCTTCTATAATAAGAATTTTCAAAGAATGAGAATTTGAGTAAAAAAAGAACCTAAAATTGAAGAAAAACTGAGGAATAAGAGAATGATAAAAAAGCAAAATATTTTTGTTTTATCGAATGTTATTTTCATGTTAGTCAAAGTATAATTTTTTTTATTGGAAAGTTAGCGAAGACATTGGAATAGTTTTAATTGGATACCAGAAAATTGTTATCCTATCTTCTAACGGAGATGTCACTAATTTGACCAGGAGGAGGGAATTGAATGATTGCTGCAACTCGTAAGCATTAAAGAATATAAGCGCTGCATCTGGCTGGCTAATTTTTCTTCATTTCACGTCTGCGCATTGGCATAGCATCAATAATAGAGAACAATGTGTTCATCTCTAACAATTTATTTGTTCGGTATTTTTCATATCCATCTTTGCCTGCCAGGATTACCGTAAACCGATCATCTACTTTATACTTCTTGTACAAAGGACTTTCTTTATCTGCAATAGTTATTTTAAGCGCTCTTTCTTTAACCCCGGCAGAAGACCTGTTCAGCAGATCTAACTGCTGTTCTGCTAATTTATTGGTTGCTTCATTTTTAAAAATCAACAACTCGCGGTACGAAAGAAATTGCCCCATTGCATCTGCTGTTATTATTAAAGCCGATGATTGAATGAACAGGTAAACCGTATAAATAAAGTGCCTCCGTAAAATCATCAACTGTAAGATTCATGAAAAAAATTGTTACTAATAGATACTGCCTGGCAATTCTCACTTACTGCCATTCGCCCCGTTTTATTTTAGCCACAATACTTAACTGCCGGTTTTTATAACCGTGTATTGCCGTTGCTGTAAACAGAATAACAGAACAAGCGATTGCTGTTACTGAAATAGCACTCTTGTTTTCCATTTGCCGTACTGCAATAGCAACAAAAGCCCAAACACCTACCAATGCAGCTTCACGCAAATTGCGTTTAATTAAAAGATACAGGAATAATAGGGTGGCGATTATAATCATTATAATCGCCCATAATTCTTCTTTAAGATTAAATGGTTGCCAGCCTTTATATACAAACCATGAAGCAACACATGCAATCGTTGCAACCATTATCCAACCCAGGTAAATAACCACCGGCCACCATACGAGTAATATGGTTAGTACAGGCTCGTCGTCGAGTTCCATTCTTAATTTTACCAGCAATACAGAAAGACTAAATAGTAGTA
>JBBPZJ010000524.1:0-3856 GCA_038199395.1 Chitinophagales bacterium | reverse complement strand
TTTTCTAATGACTGGCATCTGGTGCATTTGGGTAGCAGGGCGGTTGGTGGTGCAGCACTGGTACTAACTGAGGCAACAGCAGTTTCACCCGAAGGTAGAATAAGCCCGGATGATCTTGGCATATGGAAAGATGAACACATTGAAGGCCTAAAAAGGATCACTGCGTTTATAGAAGCACAGGGGTGCGTAGCAGGCATTCAACTGGCTCATGCAGGTCGAAAAGCGAGCCACTCTAGTCCGTGGAAGGGAGGTAAAATGATATCAATAGAAGACGGCGGATGGGAAACTGCAGCGCCTGATGCAATTCCTTTTCGAGATGGTGATCGTGCTCCTGTTTTTTTAGACAAATTAGGAATTAGCAAAGTGATAGATGATTTTAGAGAAGCTGCAAAAAGGGCACTGCGGGCGGGTTTTAAAGTTATAGAAATACATGCAGCCCATGGATATCTTGTACACGAATTTTTTTCTCCCTTTAGTAATAAGCGTTCAGACGACTATGGCGGGTCTTTTGAAAACAGGATAAGGCTGCTGTTGCAAATTGTTGATGCCATACAAGAAGTTTGGCCCGAATACTTGCCATTGTTTGTTAGAATATCTGCATCTGACTGGACCGAGGGTGGATGGACCCTAGATGAGTCTATAAGACTTTGCACGATCCTGAAAAGCGAAGGAGTTGATCTTGTAGATTGTTCATCAGGTGGAAATATTCCAAATGCAAAAATTACTGTTGGCCCCGGTTACCAGGTACAGTTTGCGGAAGCTATAAAAAAGGAAACCGGAATTTTAACGGGAGCTGTTGGAATGATAACTTCGCCACAGCAAGCCGAGGAAATTATTGCTTCGCAAAGGGCAGATGTCGTTATCATGGCCAGGGAATTATTAAGGGATCCTTATTTTCCACTACATGCTGCAAAAGCGTTGGATGTTGATATGAAATGGCCTGTTCAATATGAAAGAGCCAAGTTGTAGCAATGCTTATGACAGCAGATGTATCAGACTCACACTAATAGCGGAAGTATGCACCTACACTTTTTTAAAAAATAGAATATGATAAAAGTCGGAGAATATAATGTATTGAAAGTGCTGCGGGAAGTAGATTTTGGTTTTTATCTGGATGATGGTTTTGAAGGAATTTTGCTTCCAAAAAGATTTGTACCTGAAGGACTTGCTGTTGGAGACGAGATCAAGGTTTTTGTTTATCACGATTCAGAAGGGCGAATGATTGCTACTACCCAACATCCCAAAGGTGTTGTCGGTGAAATTGTGAAGCTGAAAGCTGTTACCGTTACGAACCAGGGCGCTTTTCTTGACTGGGGCTTGATGAAAGATATTTTTGTACCAAAAAGCAAGCAATTAGGCGGCATGCTACAGGGTGCAGAATACCTTGTAAAAATATATATAGACGAACAAACAGGCAGAGTTGCAGCTACAGAAAAGATCGAACCTTTTCTTAGCAACGAAAGCCTTACGGTTAAAGAAAACGAAGCCGTAGATCTAACTGTTTATCGACGCACAGATATCGGTTATCTTGTCATCATAAATAACATACATACTGGTGTTTTACATTTTAATGAAATTTATCAAAGTATTGGAGTTGGAGATAAAATGAAAGGTTTCATCAAAACAATTCGTCCTGAAAATAAAATTGATGTATTTGTCGGTAAGCAAGGCTATGAAAGGGTAGAAGATGAGGCGGAAAAAATTATGCGATTGCTAAACGAAAATAACGGCTATCTGCCTTACCATGATAAATCAAGCCCGGACGAAATTTATGATTTTTTTGGAATGAGTAAAAAAGCTTTTAAAATGGCTGTTGGCAGCTTGTTTAAACAACAAAAGATAACCCTGACTAAAACAGGAATTAAGCTTTTAGAGAACTGATGCATGTTTTTCGGGGAGATAAATAATAAAAGTAGATCCTTTTCCTACCTCGCTTTCTGCATAGATATTTCCCCGGTGTGTATCGGCGATTTTTTTACAAAGAGCCAAACCTATACCAGTGCCCTCATAAGATTTACTATGCAGTCTCTGAAAGACGTGAAAAATCTTATCTGCATATATTTCTTCGAATCCGATACCATTATCTTTTATAAAAATCGTGAAGCCTTCTTTTTCTTTTTGACAAGAGATTTTTATGGTAGGAGGAACATGAGGCTTGCTATATTTTAAACTATTACTTATAATGTTCTGGAATAATTGAGTCATTTGCACGGGAATTGCTTCAACGACTGGTAGGTTTTCCCTTTCTATTGTTGCCTTTTTTATGGTTATACTTATCTCCAGATCTTCTATCACGCCGTTAATAACATCATTGAGGTTAGTATGTACAAAAAGATCCTGCTCAGAGACTACATTAGAATAGGAGAGAACGGCCTCAATTAGACTCTTCATTCTTCCGGCAGAAGCATGAATCTTTTTTATGTAATTATCTGATTGTTGCGTAATGAAATTTCCATCATCCTTTTTCATTAATGCATCACTAAAGGTTAGAATTTTCCTCAACGGCTCTTTTAAATCGTGCGAAGTCAGCCATGCATACTGTTCCAGTTCCTGGTTTGATTTTTCCAGTTGTTTTCTTTTGTTTTCCAGTTCCAGTTCATTTTTTTTCTGATCGGTTATATCCCTTAAAAAAGCAATAAACAAATCTTTTCCATTCTGTGGTGAATGAGACACTGTGAGCGAAATATAAAATTCATTTCCGTTTTTATGTATTGCAGGAACCTGGATTGTCTTGTTTAAAATTGTTGCTTCTTTGGTAAATAAAAACCTTTTCATTCCATCTCGATGTGCCTGCCTAAGATTGGAAGGAACAATGATTTCTGTAATTTTTCGGCCTGTTGCTTCCTCTTTTTTCCAACCGAAAATCTCTTCCGATTTCGGATTCCAAAGAATAATGCTACTTTCTTTGTCAATAACAATTACTCCGTCTGGGGCATTTTCTATTATATCCCTCAGGTTTTTTTCCCGGTCGGCTAGCTGATCTGTGTAAAATTGAATTTGCTTTTCCTGGTATAATTTAGAAGTAACATCATGAAGCAGTGCGGATGTATAGTCACGGTTATCCTTATTATACCTGTAACTTATAGAACCCTCTACTGTTATTTCTTCTCCGTTTTTTTTAATAAAGCCTGTTCGTAAATTAACTGAAGTCTGTTTTTCATCAATGATTTTTTGCCGCTGTTTTTTAAAATTTTCTGTTTCTTCCCTGGCTATAAAATCAAAAATATACTTTCCTTTCAGCTCATCCAGCTTGTAGCCAAGTGTTGATGACCATGCATTGTTAACGTACAAAATATGACCTTCACGATCAGCAATATGAATGAGATCTGTGGCATT
Source organism: Chitinophagales bacterium (assembly GCA_038199395.1). Taxonomy (GTDB): domain Bacteria; phylum Bacteroidota; class Bacteroidia; order Chitinophagales; family Chitinophagaceae; genus Segetibacter. The sequence continues at coordinate 520 of JBBPZJ010000524.1, read as the reverse complement.
GTCAAAAAGGCTACGGTATTTATCTTCACTTTCAAATCTTTTTTCATAATCTTCCTTCCGTATTAAGTCAAGCATTTGCAATCCCATTTCCTGAACCTGCTTGTAGAAAAGTTCTATTTCATAAATAACCCGTGAAGCTACAGAGACGTCTGAAGTATAATATGGAATAAAAGATTGGAATGAAATCTTTTGAGCAGAATAGATTAAAGTAATGTCTTTAAGTGATACAGACTCACGGGGAATGCTAGGTAGGCTATTGTCCTTCCACCTTATCAAGTCTTTTTCAACATCTTCAATTGCACTTCCACTTTCGATACCCCTCAACAAGTTAGTTATAGCGTTTCTTGCAGAAGCAAGTAATTGCTGATGCGACAGGTGAGAAAAGAATTGTAACAAGGGAATTTGGAAAGAGTAAATATTTATCAAATAGACTGAAACAAAGTCTTCAAGCTTATTTTTTACAACAAAATTTGCATAATCCTTTAAGTACAACCTTTCGTGTTCTTCGATATTCGCAGTT
>JBBPZJ010000523.1:0-20451 GCA_038199395.1 Chitinophagales bacterium | reverse complement strand
TAAGGGCGGTAACCAGTTAACATGATAGCCTGCTTGTTGTGGGCTCGCATAATTAATGTTGGAGTACGGGTTATATGGCGGTTTTGTGTTTCCTGCCAGTCAAGACGAAAAGCTTCTAACCCGGCGTCATCGGTGAGATCTGAAGCAAAACGTGGAAGGCTTAGAGTAGCGGGATACTTGCTAATGAGGCTTTCTGCAATTTCAATTAGAATAGTTTGTTTTGCGATGTTTCTTCCGCCGAGCATTACTGTCTCACGCAACATTCTCAAATATTTTATTGCAGCCGTTTCTGACTGCAACTGCATAGATTTAAAGGCAATACATGCAGGATAAGAAGATGCAGGAGGATCTTCTACCCAGATTTTACTTTGTGTAGGCATGCCTGTTGACTCACTCACTTCCATCCAAACAGGGCCCATTTGTTGTGGGCGATTTACAGAATAAAGAGGATCGCTGTAATTCTTCCAGCTTGGCAAAAGGCCCGTCATCACATACTTGAAACAGATCTGATTCCTGAATTGGTATTGCAACTTCCGCCAAATCGGTTCAAACGCCCAGCTCCAGCAACAAAGCGGATCGGTGTAAAAAGTAATCTCTACGCACTCTGTCTTTTTCTGCTCGTTTTGCACTATTCCGTTTTGCTGCTGTACTGTTTGTTGTAGGCCCATTAATTATTTGAGTTCGATTTGGCAAGACTCATTGCGGGATCGTCTTCGGCAATAGGCTTGTTCCATTGTTGAGGGCCAATAGGTGCTGCCTCGTTTACGGCTTTGCTGCGCATATTTCCCAACTCTTTTTCCAATTCATCATTCTGCTCTTTTGTTTGATCTGTACCCTTGGGCTTCTGATCAAGCAAACTATTTGTTTGTAATACGTGTTTGATCGGATCCTCGATATACTGCCATGTCTCACCTGTTTGGGTACTTTCTCCCTGGTTCCACGGACCACGAACAGCATTGCCGCTCGACATGTTGAAGTACAGATTGCTATAGCGAGGGTCGCTTTGTAAAACCCCCATAGGAAAGTTAGGTTTTATAGTTTCCAGGGCTGCTTCGAACTGTTGATAATGCGCTACTTCTCTTGTCATTAAAAACCGCAAGGTTTCCTGTACATAAGGATCCTCAGTAAATTGCAATAAATATTCATACACCATTTTAGCCCTTGTTTCAGCCCCTATATTAGACCGTAAGTCTGATGTTAGATCTCCCTGCGCATCGCCGTTGATATACGCTGCAGTCCAGGGCACTCCCTGGCTGTTTGTATAGCTAGGCCCGCCTGCACTTCCTACAAAGAACTGTGGCGCTACCATTGCCTGGTGAATCATATTTTCTTTAGAAGCTTTGCCATCGAGCAGTTGCATTATTTCTGATGTCTCAGCGGCTTTCTTCAAATCTCCATTTATGCCTGTCAGCAGCATTTGTATGGTTGCACCTACTATTTCAAGATGACTAAACTCTTCGGTAGCAATATCCATTAGTAAATCATATTTGTCGGGATATGGATTTTTAGCGCCAAATGCCTGAACAAAGTAGCGTAGTGCAGCAGCCAGCTCTCCATTGGCTCCGCCAAACTGCTCTAACAACAGGGTGGCAAAGGCCGGGTCAGGCTTTGATACCCGTGCATTAAACTGTAAGTCTTTAACGTGGTAAAACATAAAAATAAATTTGGTTAAATGAAGGTACAGTTTAGCAAAACCGTGCCAGTAGCACTCTTTTACCGTTTGGGGAATTTCCTCTTTTTTGTAAAATTTTAAGTTGGCAGCTTTTTAATTAAGTATTGGTATTAATCAAATACATCGTTTTTTGCCATTAAATGGTATTGTTCTAATGTTGCACAAATTTGTGTTTAAAGTATTACCATAAAAAAAATGAAAGAGCAAGCTGAACACAAAACTGGACTTACAAAATTGCATTTATGGGTAATGACAATAGCAACGGGGTTAGTAGTTGCCAATATTTATTATAACCAGCCTTTATTAGGCGATATCTCAAAAGACTTCAACGTGTCAGATGCAAAGGGTGGATTGCTGGCTATGCTTACACAGATAGGTTATGCAGCCGGAATGCTTTTTTGTGTGCCATTGGGCGATATGGTGAAACGCAAGCAATTAATAATGATTGTTTTTTTTATTGATATAATTGCTCTGATATTAGCGGCGTGGTCGCCTACGATACAAATTTTGATGTTTGCCAGTTTTCTAATTGGTGCCTTTTCCATTATACCACAATTAATTATTCCGATGGCTGCTCATCTTTCTCTGCCGGAAGAAAGAGGAAAGACAATTGGTTTTGTAATGAGCGGATTATTGATAGGTATTCTATTATCCCGCACTATAAGCGGGTACGTCGGAGCCCATTTAGGATGGAGAGCCATGTTTATGATTGCCGCAGGTTTAATGATTGTGCTGGCTATTGCCCTTTACTTTCTTCTGCCTGAGGTGCACCCTGACTACAAAGGGAACTATAAAGAGTTGATGGGGTCATTAATTTCATTGATAAAAGAGGAACCAATCTTAAGAATTGCCTCCATTCGCGGAGCCTTATGCTTTGCAGGATTTGCAGGCTTTTGGAGCACTTTGGTATTTCTGTTACGTCAACCTCAGTTTAATGCGGGAAGCGAAGTAGCTGGTGCTTTCGGACTTGTTGGTGCATTCGGAGCGCTTGCAGCTTCGCAGATGGGACGACTGACCGATAAGGGAAACGGCTTTCGTCTCACAGCCATTAGCATTTTCCTCGTTATTATCTCATTTGTTATTTTCGGTTTTTCGGGCAGCAGTTTCGTAGGTTTGGTAGCTGGCGTAATAATCATGGATATGGGCGTACAAGCCACGCATATTTCCAACCAGGCTGCCATTTTTTCAATTCGTCCTGAAGCCAGAAACCGCCTTAACACGGTATATATGGTTACCTATTTTATGGGTGGAGCGTTAGGTACTTTCCTTGCTACCCAGGCGTGGCATGTGTATGATTGGAAAGGCGTGGTGGCAATGGGTTTAACTTTATCAGCTATCGCTTTAGTGATTCATTTGTATTTTAATAAACTACAAAAGTTTGATGCCGTACAGATGGGTTAGTATCTGTTGAACCATCTTTTTTTGATAATATCGACCGGTTTGGTCCTATGTGGTTTCCCTGTTTTTCTATACATGGCAGTTACAGGAAAGCGGCATATAATCTGTGGCATCATTTATTAGTATACACAATCGAATAGCGTTGCCTGCAAATTTTGCATAGTTTCTAAATAAAAGGTTATACGTTTATTATAAAATTATAATTATGGCAGACTTAAATAACACAATCCATTTTTCTGAAGAATTGGTAACCGAACAATTTTCTGTAGCGGCAGATCCAAAAGAGAATGAGACAGATCCAAAGCAAAAACCTGAAGTTGAACCGGAAAAATTGCCTAAGGAAGACCCCGGCCAACCGGGAACTGAACCCGATGAAGATGACGACGATGACGATCCTTTTACTGAGACAGAAATTGGAGACGACCCTGATGAGATAGAAAAAAAGACCACTATCTTTTAAAGATCAGCCAACCATCAGCCATTTTAGACAATGCAGTAGCGGTATTGAGACACTCTATGTCTTTGAGTAAAAAATAACCTACTGATAACATTGTTTAAAATGGTTTGTTCCGGGTAACATCTACCACCTTTACCTCCTTTTTTATTGAATACTTTTCTGGTATATTAATTATGTCTTTTCGAGGCCTGGTTGCTCTTTTTTTATTCGTATCAGCTACACCTTCTTACAGCCAAAAAAAAGGTTGTACTGATCGGCTTGCCAATAATTTTAATGCTGCTGCAACAATAAATAATGGAACATGTAAATACAATCGTACTGATTACAATCCTCCTGTAAAAGTGGCCCCAATTAGTAGTGTGTTAATTGAAAGCAGCGGATTGCAAATGGCAGGCGATCATTTATGGAGTTTTAATGATGGGGGAGGAGCGGCTGCGATTTACAGAATTGATACGATCTCTAATACTATACTTCAAACGGTAAATTTAGAAAATGCTACGAATGTGGATTGGGAGGACATTGCTTTTGATGGAAAGTATTTCTATATCGGCGATTTCGGTAATAATGCAAATGGCAGCAGGAGCGATTTAAAGATTTATAAGTTTCCTTTTGCTGCGATACCTTCCTTTTCTGCCGAGCCTGTTGTTACAATTCCTGCAAGCAATATTGAAGTCATCTCATTTACATACAGAAATCAACAACATCCCGTCGCAACCAATGCAAACAAGACAAGATTCGATTGTGAAGCGATGATTGTCGATAACAATAAAATTCATTTGTTCAGCAAAAACTGGGTAAGCCTCAACACAACACATTATGTGATAAATAGTGTCAAGGCCGGTTCTTATGTGGCCGATTCTTTAGAAATCCTTCCTGCTGATTACCTTGTAACAGGTGCGGACAAGGTGCCCGGAGAAAAAATAATCGTATTTATTGGATACTCGCCTAAACTGCCCGGAAAACATTTTATGCATATTCTTAGCGACTTTAGGGGTGATAAATATTTTAATGGAAACAAAAGAAAGATTGACTTGCCCGATGCTACGCAAATGGGACAAGCTGAAGGAATAACCTTTAGGAATAACAGGTATGGTTATATCAGTAATGAAAAAATAAGCTTCGGTTCTGTGGTGATCAGCCCTCAAAAACTTCGATCCTTCAATATTTCCGCTTATATAAGCATTTCCTCAAAAGACAGCAGATAAACTTTTACTTGCAGTAGCCGGTAAGTTACAGGAAAGATGATTTGCCAAGATCGCCATCCGGGATGCTACTTTATTGTGATGGCCTTGTCGGTTCCTGCTAACATTTTGCCAATTGGAGTCTTAAATGCTTCATACCCGTTTTGAATCAGCATGTTTTTTACTTCTTCTACAGAGTCTTCGCTTACGGCAATCAGCAAACCGCCATTAGTCTGGGGATCTGATAACAAATTTTTTGCTTCCTGCTCGTCTATCTTACCGGCAAAGGTCAGCTTGTTGCTTACGCTGTTCCAATTGCGGTTGGTAGCACCGGGAACGACTTTTTTCGCCAGGTAATCTTTTGCTCCGTCTAAGATTTGTAAGTGCTCGTAATACAATTCCGCTGTTAATCCACTTCCTTCTGCCATTTCAGCCACATGACCTAATAATCCAAAGCCCGTAACGTCGGTCATCGCATTCACACCTTTCATTTTTCCAAACTGCTCACCTATGCTGTTTAATTGGGTAAGCTGCTTTAACAGCGTGGCAAAATGTTCTTCACTAACCAACTCCCTTTTTTGAGCTGTAGAAACAATACCGACGCCCAATCTTTTTGTAATAAAAAGCAGATCTCCCTCTTTAGCAGTATTGTTCTGTTTTAAATGAGTGAGATCAACGATGCCTGTGACAGCTAGTCCAAATATCGGCTCGGGAGCATCTATACTATGTCCTCCGGCAAGCGGTATTCCTGCTTCACTACAAATAACACGACTGCCTTCCAACACTTTTTGTGCAACCGGAGCAGGCAATTTATCTATCGGCCATCCCAATATTGCAATAGCCATTATGGGTTTTCCGCCCATAGCGTAAACGTCACTAATAGCATTAGCTGATGCAATTCTTCCAAAGTCCAAAGGATCATTCACAATTGGCGTAAAAAAGTCAGTAGTACTTATCACGGCTGTACCGTTTCCTAAGTCATAAACGGCTGCATCATCTTTACTGTGATTACCTACTAACAGGTTTTTATCATCAGGAAAAGCCAATTGACTTTGCAGTATTTCCTCTAAAACACCTGGCGCTATTTTACATCCGCATCCTCCACCGTGAGAATATTGGGTCAGTTTTATGTTTTCAGACATTTACTTGTTCGGTTTGTTTTGCAAAAATAAGTGCTGTATTTTTTACGGCATCTACAGTTTCGCATTCTATTGTGTGTAACAATTCATTCAGATTTTCACGGCTATGCAAACCCTTTAGATACTGCTTGTCGTAATATTTCAACAGTATCCTGAAACTCTCTTCCAGGTTATCTTCTATTAAAAAATTTAACGCTGTTTTTGTTTCAAGTCCGCCGAGTCTTTTCTGTATTCTTATGATAGCGCTTGCAATTTCCTGCTTGTCGCCTTTACCATATCCCCGCACTATGTGCTTCAGTCTTTCTTCAAACGGAATTTCCAAAAAATAAACAGGTTTGTTACGCATATTCTTATAAAAGGCAGAAGGAATATTTACCAATCCAATTCGCTGGCTTTCATCTTCCATCCAGATACAAGCTGATGGCCGACAATCTTCGGGCATTGGTTCAGCAAAATGTGGTAAGACTTCCTCGTTTTTAATATTTCGATGCAGTTGTTGTCTTTCACCTGTCCATCCTGCTGCTGCTTCCCCAATTTGTGCATCTTCCATCTTACAACGGCTGTCTGCTTTAAAAAGCTCGATAGCCAGCAGATTTTCAAACATTTCCTGGCTTGGCTGGTCAGGCATTCCTATACTTCCGAATGCAGAACCTTTGTGGTTAGCCAAATCTTCCAGATCGATCGTCACCATGTGCTGCCTATTCAACTGCTGTAAAACAAACGTTTTACCACTGCCCGTGTATCCACCTAAAATATTTATCCGATAATCTTTTTCAAATTGCTGCATACCCCATCTTCTAAACGCCTTATATCCCCCCACAATGGTATACACTTTAAAGCCGTACAAATCTAATAACCAGCCGACACCGCCACTTCTCATACCTCCCCGCCAGCAATGAACGATTAATGTTTTAGACGATCTATATTTTGGATCACATTCTAATAATCTTTCGACAAATTCTACCATTTCTACCATCTTTTTTCCAAAAATGGCCAACCCTAATTTGATAGCTTGTTGTTTGCTTTGTTGTTTATAAGCAGTGCCTATAATTTTTCTTTCATGGTTGTTGAATAGTGGCATCGAAACAGCGCCGGGTATATGAGCATGAGCAAATTCTCCCTCTGACCTGACGTCTATAACAGGATATTGATAACCTACAGACAAAAAAGTTTCTATGTCAATACGGGTAACAGCCATTTTAAAACATTGAGGTGTAATATTAGCACTAAATAAAAAGCCAATAAAAGGAATAATATTTTTTTGCATTTCAATCGTTCCGCTAAAACACCTTCTTTCAAAAAAACACTTGCAAGTCTTTAAAGTATTTACCAACTTTAAAGTAATAAACAATCTGGTTCCTTGTCACTATATTTTGCATTCGTCTCTTTTGGCCAGGTTAAGTTGATTGTAATTAGTAGAAATTGATGTAGATCGTTCGTATCGGTTAATTATAGAAGTCTATGTACAAAAAATCGCAATTCGTTTTATTTATTTTTTTGCCGTTTTTTTACAGTTGCGTTTCCCTGACGGAAGTTCATAATTATGCTACTACATCAGTCAAAGCACTTAATAATATAGATAGTGTTGATTATACTTTCAAAGATTACTGCCAGCAGGATTGTGAGCTGCAACAGTTGAGAGCCGGGGAGATCAGACCCGACTTTATTTGTACCTGCTTAAGTGCGGCGACAAGTGCAGATGAAGAAATACAAAAAATATTGCTGACGGCTACCGCATACTTGCAAGCAGTAGCGAGTTTGAGCAACAACAAAGCTTTTTCTTATGATGTTTCTGATCTCACACAAGCTGCGCAAAAAGGCAGACTTCTTAATCTGGATGAGAAACAAGTGTCTGTAGCTACCAAAGCGGGAAGTTTCATTGCAACGGCAGCAACAACCATGTATAGAAAGAAAAAACTCAAAAAGTACTTAGGAGAAGCGGACACCTTGTTTCAAAACCTTACCGAAACTTTAGTTTACCTGGTAGATAATCGCCTGAGGGCTCAGCTAAAATTTGAATATGATGCAAGACTTGCTAACATGAAGCAGATGCTGGATAATGCAAATGACAGGGCTATAAAACAAATGGTTATAAAGTCTTATCTTGATGAAAAAGCCTATTATAGTAAGCACGATTCCCTCATCGACGCTTATGTGGTTTTACTTAAAGCAGTTCAAAAAGGTTATCATGAATTGTACACGCTGCGCTATAAATTAAATCTTGAAAGCACAAAAAAGCTCATTAGAAATTATTCTCAGGACTTGCAGGATTTAGCCTCAAGTGTAAAATAATGGAACTATAATTAAAATGCAAATTATGATGAGTCCCACAGTAAAGCAGGTATTTGACCTTTTCGACTATTTTGGAAATCTTGCCAATGCAATAGGCGAGTACATAAATTTTAATAAAGGAAACATGACTTTGGAACAAAGGAACAAGTTGTATGATGCAGAAATTGACCTCTCGAGGCTGGCAGGAGAAATAAATGATTGGTGTTGATCTCGTATTTGAGGATGTAAAGGCGATGCTATCACAACTTGAAGTAATAACCGCAGGAGTAAAAGATGCTGTGAAAAAAGCACTTGCTGTACAGGATGCTATCAATATTGCCGCAGGACTAGTGGCGATAGGAACCTCTATCGTATCAGGAAATGCTAAATCAATCGTTGAAAATACAATTGATTTTGGCAAAAACTTGAAAGTAAAAAGATAGATGATAAGGGTGACGCCCGACACAACGGGCATTTTTTTAATTAAAGTGAAGATTACACGGGTAAGGGTTAGAGAAACTTAGCCAAACTTCTCTTTTTTTTTAGGTTCGGATTGACCTGGATGTCTTCCATCATATCCTTCTCAAATTTAACTATAGGCATTCGTAAGACTTCGCTTGCGTATTCCACCGGTAATTCTTTTAAACTGAATGTTCTTATACTCCTCTTAAACTTGCCTTCAAGACTTGTTTTACTTTCAACAAAAAAATTGTCAATTTGAAAAAGCTGGTAGTTTGCCACATCATCAACTTTCTCACTGACCTTATTTGCATCGAATACCATTTGCACCTTTTGGTGATCTTCAAGCATTTTAAAATCATCAATAGTCATACACCACAATTTATTAATAAAGCTATAGGAAGAATGATGCCATTTTTTCTATAGATGCTAATTGTAAGTGAATAGTTAATAAGTGTGGAAATAAGTGTACGAAAGAAAAAAACACCGGAAAAATAGTAAGCAAGATGTCACATAAATAGGTTTTATATAATTTGATCTCTTCCTGATTTTTTTCTGCTGTTGCCTACTTCTTAGGTGTAAAGGCCTGTTTTGTTCCGATGTCATTAAAAGAGGCAATTAACTAGTCAGTATTAATGGAACGATAATAGTAAGAATGGTAGAAAAATTATTGATGGAGTTTAGACCAATACAAACAGCAGAACAGCTTGAAAAGATTGCAGCATCAACCGGCAGTAATATCATTTTTAAGCATAATACAACCTGTCCTATTAGCAAAAGTGTAAAGCGAAAACTCGAAGAAGACGGAGACGTGCTGCCCGGCGATACCCCTGTTTATATACTTGATTTACGCGCTTACCGAGATATTTCAAATGCGATTGCAGAAACCTTTTGCGTCGAGCACGAATCGCCTCAGTTATTATTGGTAAAAAACGGCAAATGTGTCTACAATCAATCCCTTTACAACATCTCGGCAGAAGAAACTGCGCGTGCCCTGGAGGAAAATAAATAGCGGGATATTGCAGGTATAATTTTTTATTGAAGATTTCTACATAGTTTAGTAAAAATTCATGGATTTATGACACAAAAAGTAAAAATTACAGAAGTTTTGGTCGCAGCAGGCATTGCAGCTTTTGCTTATTGGAGGTATTCGAAAATGACACCACATGAAAAAGAAAAAATTCATGCTGACGTAAAAGATATCGGAGAAAAGGTAATTAAAGAACTGTTGCCGGAAGGTATTAAAAGTCTTTTGCCTTCTTTCACAAAGTAAGCGTATTAAGTTTTTACTATCATTAGCTCTTGATTCAAGGGCTTTTTTTGTTATGCCTGTCTTTCCTGCTGAGTTTTCAGATTGTTTAAGAAAACATTGATTGGCTTATAAACAGTTTCGGGATAGGTGTATAAAGTGAAATGATCTCCCGGAACGTGATGGTAAGGCTCCTCAGGAGGGCGCACAATAGGATCTCTTTTAGCGTGAATTCGAACGTCAGGGATAACAGCGACTGACGGTTTTACAGGATTATAAGCAACCTCCAACTGCTTTGCAAACAAAACTTTATTTTCTGACATTATTTTTCTGAAGATTTTTTTAAATGTTTCTTTTGAAGCTTCATTTCTAAAGGCAACCAACACGAGGAAATTAAGAACAAAATTATTTAACCCCCAGCCACGTCTTGCTATCCAAAAGATAAGATGGCGATGGGCAGGTTTAAAAACCTTTTTCATATCTGTATAAGAAGCTATTTGAATAGCTGTGCAATGACCGAGGTTCTTCACATGCAAAGCGACCCATCCACCCAAAGAGTGTCCAATTACAACGTCTTGTTTATTTATTTGAAATCTTTCAATTAAAAATGCTGCGTAGACTGAAGCATTAAGACCTTTTTCGCTTACTTCAGCTAGTAATTCCCAATTATTGATAAAGACTTTTTCCCCCTCAATAGATGGTGCTATTTTATCAAAAATCCATTTCTCTTCGCCAAGGCCCGGTATAAAAAATATTCGCACTGTTGTCGGTTTGTTTAAGAGTAATAAGAAATAAGTGCATGTAAAAGCACCAGCTAAATAAAGATAGGCAGTTTTAAGTGTTATGAGAAAGAGATGGATGTGACAAACTCTCAACGATCGCAGAGATTATTTCTGGCGGCAATAATAGCCAATGAGCGTTCAAAAAATATTCATGCTATTATTCCTGCATGTCTTTTGTTTTTAAAATAATAAATATATTTTTACCGCAAGGTTTTACGAACCGTTTAATTCTACGATTATGAAGTTCTGTTCACGCTTGTTTTAATTAAACAAGCAGTTATCATCTCACACTTTTTTCAGCGAGACGATCGCTGTTATTGTATTTTATTATAAACGATTTAATCAGAACTTCAAATGTCAGCACCAGCTATTTCTAATAAAAGAGGTATTTCATTTTTTTTCGCCTTCATAAAACAATCTATTAAAGGAGGTCAGCAGGACTTTACAAAAGGAAGTATACGAAGAGCAGTTTTTATGCTAGCTATACCGATGATCCTGGAAATGTGTATGGAAAGTGTGTTTGCGGTCGTGGACATATTTTTTGTGGGCAGAATCGGTAAAGATGCTGCCGCAACTGTCGGATTAACTGAGTCGTTTCTCACTATTATTTATTCCATTGCCATCGGCCTTAGCATGGCAGCTACCGCTATGGTTGCACGTCGTGTAGGAGAGAAGAATACGGAAGAAGCATCTAAAGCTGCGATGCAGGCAATACTGCTCGCCATCATCTTCACCATAGTACTGTCAGTTATAGGGGTCATCTTTGCTAAAAACATATTGCAATTACTGGGAGCGCCTGCTTCAGTGCTGGCAATTGGTGTGCCTTATACCCGTACCATGCTTGCCGGTTGCGTTGTTATTATCATGCTGTTTTTAATCAACGGTATTTTTCGCGGAGCGGGTGATGCAGGTATCGCCATGAGGAGTCTTTGGACAGCTAATTTTTTCAATATTATTCTTTGCCCTGTTTTTATATTTGGGCTCGGTCCGGTTCCTGCATTTGGTCTTGTTGGTGCAGCTATGGCAACTACAACCGGCAGGGGTATCGGTGTTTGTTACCAGGTGTTTCATTTGGTAAAAGGAAAAGGAATATTAACCATAAAGGCAAGTCATTTACTGCCCGATAAACAGATTCTAAAATCATTGATGAATGTTGCTGGTACCGGCACGCTTCAATTTCTTATTGGCTCCGCCAGTTGGATTTTTCTTGCCCGTATTATCGCTGGCTTTGGTAGCAATGCAATTGCAGGGTACACAATCGCCATTAGAATTCTCATGTTCTTTTTGTTGCCGGCTTGGGGCTTGAGTAATGCAGCAGCTACATTGGTGGGACAAAATCTCGGTGCAAAAGAACCGGAGCGTGCAGAAAAAAGCGTTTGGACTACAGCAAAGTACAACATGATCTTTATGGCAATCGTGACTGTGATTTTCTTATTTTTTGCAGCACCCGTCGTTTCCTTAATTAATACTGATGCAGAAGTTGTAACTGTTGCGACACAAGCGTTAAGAATTGTAAGTCTTGGCTATATTTCTTATGGAGTCGGCATGGTGTTGATGAATGCTTTTAACGGTGCAGGTGACAGCCGAACACCTACTTATATTAATCTCGCCGGCTTTTGGGCATTGCAGATACCGCTTGCGTATGTGCTCGCTATTTCTTTTCATCTCGGACCTTTGGGGGTTTTTATTGCTATTTTAACTACTGAGACCATCCTCACTTTTGGAACCTTTCTTATTTTCAGGCGAGGAGCCTGGAAGAAAGTGAAAATTTAATGAATTTAAAAAAAAGCGAATTGAAAATTATGATAACGAAAATTATAAACATTTTATAGAAACGACTTTTTATTCATTTGTGAAAACCTCGCCTTCTTTTACTTGTACACATATTCAGCCACTTTTGAGTGTGTTATTTTTTCAATTGCCAATTTTGGTTGTTTGCACATAACTAAACCAATTATCTAAACCCCTTATCTTAGCGGTTATTAAACGAACCTGATGGCAACAATACTGATAATAGACGATGAAAGAGCTATTCGCAAAACTCTAACTGAAATACTGGGTTTTGAGGGATATAAAATAGAAGAGGCTGCAGATGGGGAAGAAGGATTGAAAAAATTTCAGGCAGCAACATACGACGCTGTTCTTTCCGACATAAAAATGCCTAAACTCGATGGACTTGAATTCCTGAGCAAGGCAACCAGTATTAATGCCGACGTGCCAATTATCATGATAAGTGGGCACGGCACCATAGAGACAGCCGTGGAGGCAGTTAAAAAAGGAGCCTTTGACTTCATTTCAAAACCGCCTGATCTTAATCGTTTGCTGATCACAATTCGTAACGCAATTGATAAAAATAAACTGGTAAAAGAAACAAAAGTTTTAAAGCGGCGCGTTAGTAAAGTGCAGGAAATGATCGGGGAAAGCGCTGCCATAAAAAAGATAAAAGAAACTATTGAGAAAGTAGCGCCTACAGATGCAAGGGTAATGATAACTGGTGAAAACGGAAGCGGTAAAGAACTGGTTGCAAGGTGGCTACATGAAAAAAGCAGCCGTGCAGATGGTCAATTGGTTGAAGTAAACTGTGCAGCCATACCAAGCGAACTAATAGAAAGTGAATTGTTCGGCCATGAAAAAGGATCATTTACCTCTGCTATTAAACAACGCATAGGCAAATTTGAGCAGGCAAATGGCGGCACTCTGTTTCTTGATGAAATTGGCGATATGAGTTTAAGAGCCCAGGCCAAAGTACTGCGTGCATTGCAGGAAGGAAAAATAACAAGGGTAGGTGGTGAGAAAGAAATCGCTGTAGATGTGAGGGTTGTTGTTGCCACTAATAAAGACTTGCTGAAGGAAGTAGAAAACAAAAATTTTCGGTTAGACCTTTATCACCGCTTAGGTGTAATATTAATACATGTGCCTTCTTTAAATGAACGAAAAGAAGACATTCCATTGCTGGTAGTTAAATTTTTGGAAGATATAGCAGAAGATTATGGACAGGGAAAAAAAGAAATTGATCCAAAAGCTGTCGAGGCTTTAAAGCAGCACAATTGGACAGGAAATATTCGGGAATTAAGAAATGTGGTAGAACGGCTGGTAATACTTTCAGGGAAAACAATTACTCCGGAAGATGTTACTAATTACGTGGCAATTTAAACGCATTTTTAGAGATACGTTTTATTACAAACTTACATCTTCTAACATTTGCTTACTCCTCTGTAAAACTTAGAATTTCATTCATTGATCTTAATAACCGCGCATTTGCCGGCACTTCATTTATCTGTTGGACCAGTATTCCTGACATGACGATTTGTTTTCCGGGAAATGCGGTACTTATTTCTTTTAAATATTCCTGGGCATGCATATTTGTAAGATTTGTCACCAGGTGAAAGTGCAAATATTTAAAATGCTTGCTCTGTTCATAAAGTTGAATGCTTTTGACAGACACATTACTTCCAAAATAAATTACCTTATGCATGTTCTTTTTCAGCAGGTAATAAATAAACTGTAAGGGCAATTCATGATGTTCCTTTTCAGGAGTAAATAATAAAACTTCTTTTTTACCGGTGTCAGCAACTACAGGAAGATTGTCAATAGCAACAGAAAATTTTCTCCTGATGATATTGCTCGTAAAATGTTCCTGTGCAGGAATTACATGGTCGGTTAACCACAATACCCCGAGCTTGTCCTGAAATGGATGTATTATTTTTAGTATCGTTTCTTCAATTCCGTTTCTTTGTATAGCTTCCTGAAAAATTCGTTCAAATCTCTCTTCATCAAGATCGATAGAAGCTTCCAGCAATTCCTGTATATAGTACTCGTTTCCTTTTTCCAGAGGTAGAGCCTCCAATGCTTTTACCCTTAGCTGATCCTGATCTAATGAAGCTATTTTAGATATCTTGACGCCTTCATGATATAAATAAGAAATTCTGAGAATTTGTTTAAGATTTTCATTATCGTAAAATCTGTGATTACTTTCCTTCCGTTGCGGTACGCCGATACCATAACGTTGCTCCCAGATACGCCATGTATGTGCTTTAATACCGCTTAAATTTTCTATATCTTTTATGCTAAACTGATTCATTTCTACTCATAAAGATAAATATCTCTTTTAGTAGTAGCATCAATATCAATAAGATGCACTTATAGCTTTTGTTGTTATTTAAGAAAACTTTTCAGCAAGCAGCCTTTTAGCAAAATTTATAATGGTACTTTTGTCCCCATCAAAAACGACTTATGGGCTGGATAATTTTTATTATTGGTACGATAGGATGGCATGTTGGAATGTATGGAATGTTTAAAAAAGCCGGTATGGAACCCTGGAAAGCATTGGTTCCATTTTATAACACCTGGTGCATTGTTGATAAAACTAATATCCGCAAAGTCTGGTTTTGGCTACAGTTTATACCCATTGCAGGTCAATTTATAACTATTTGGATTACGATCATATTTGTTATGCATTTTGGCCGGTTTTCACTTTTTCATCACATCGCAACTGTTTTTTTCCCTTTTATTTATTTTCCGTATTTAGGCTATTCAAAGTCAGAAAGGTTTGTTGGGCACGATGTGGTTAAACGGTATCAAAAAAGCGCAGGCAGAGAATGGATAGATGCGGCCGTATTTGCCGTAGTTGCTGCCACTATTATACGCACATTTGTGTTTGAAGCCTATACGATACCTACAGAAAGTATGGAGAAGACATTATTGGTAAATGATTTTCTCTTTGTTAATAAAATGATTTACGGGCCTCGAATTCCCCAAACGCCTATTTCTTTTCCTTTTGTTCATAACATCATGCCTTTTAGCACAACTACACCTTCTTATACGACGCTTGTTCAAATTCCTTATACAAGGCTGCCCGGTTTTCGGGATGTTAAGAGAAACGATGTAGTGGTATTTAATTTTCCTGCAGGTGATACCATTATTAACCTGCCCGAGTTTGGTTCTAAAGTTTTGTATTATGATGTGCTGAGAACGCAGTTCAAAGGTAACAGAGATGCTTTAATGGCTGAGTATCCTATTCTCGTTCATCCAATGGATAAAACGGATAACTACATTAAAAGATGTATTGCGCAAGGTGGCGATACTTTGTTAATAAAAGATGGCAAAGTATATATTAATAGTAAGGCTGCACCAATTCCCGTAGCGTCTCAAACAGAGTACATCGTCGAGACGAACGGACAGCTATTCAACGATGAGTTTTTACAAACACAACTTCATATAAATACCGAAGATCCTAAAGATCAGATTTATGCTTACCAGGGGAAAGCAAATTCTTACGTATTGAATATGACACCCGGTGAAGCAGAGTTGGTAAAAAAACAACCGAATGTGGTTAATATAAGCTTTGCCTATTCAAACACGCCTGGCAGTACTTTTCCATACAGTGCTGGTAACATGTGGTCGCCTGATAATTTCGGTCCTGTCTTTGTTCCGGCGAAAGGTAGTACGCTTACTTTAACTGCCGACAACATCGATATTTATCGCAGATTAATTATAACCTACGAAGGAAATAAACTCGAAGAAAAGGATGGCAAATATTATATAAATGGTCAGCAAACGAATACATATAAGTGTAAGTACAATTACTATTGGATGATGGGTGATAACCGTCATCGTAGCCAGGACAGCCGGTACTGGGGTTTTGTACCCGAAACAAATATCGTGGGAAAGGCTTCTCTCATTTGGTTTAGCTGGGAAAATGGCCCTCGTTGGAATCGGTTGTTTAAAACTATTAAATAACTTATCTTTATTTTTTAATATCCTTCCCGATGACGGGAAGGATTTTTTGTCTTAACAATTAATGATGAAAAAAGAAGATTACACATTTTCATTTGAAGTTTACGACTCTATTGATGAGCTGGAGGAACATGATGCATGGCTTTTAAGTGAAGCCCGTGAAGTAACCCAACATGCGTATGCACCTTACTCACACTTCCAGGTGGGCGCTATTGCACGCCTTGACAACGGTGAGATTGTAGCCGGAAGTAACCAGGAAAATGCCAGTTTCCCCGTTGGCCTTTGTGCCGAAAGAGTGTTGTTGGCTTCTGCCGCATCGTTGTTTCCTAAGGTTCCTATAGAAACAATTGCCATCAGTTATTATAATGAAAACGGTGAGAGTAATCATCCTATTTCTCCTTGCGGAATTTGCCGCCAAAGTCTGCTTGAATATGAATCAAGAGTTAAGCACCCAATAAGGGTTATTTTAGGTGGACTTGAAGGAAAGGTCTACATTATTGATAGAGCTGCAATGCTACTTCCCTTAAGCTTTACTTCTGAAGATCTAAGCTCTCAATAAATGTCTAGTTTACTTTGTAAAAGCTAATTTTACCTTCATCAAACACTTTATTTTACATTTCAATAATGGGGTCAAAGAAAAGGCTTCTTACTAATTTTTTATTTCCAAAACAACGAGTAAGCGTAATAACCTCAGAACTATCTGAGTTAAATATTTTAGATACGGCTTCAGAAATAATTTTAGCCTTTCGTTTGATTCCTTGGAAAGCATACAATCTTACTACTGCGTTGTTATTCCTTAATGCAATTCCCGTCAGTGTAGTTTTCGATGCACTTGACATCACTTCTTGAAACAATTGCATTTGTCTTGAAACTCTTCCCGAATAGCCCACTATGCATGTTCGTTCATATAAGTGGTTTGCAGCAATTTCGTTAATCAAAGATTTCTATCAAATTAGCTTATCCTTTTGACAGAATGCCGTGAAAAAACACTAAAAGAAACCTCCATCGGTAACAAAGTTTCACATAGGCATAAAATGGTTTTTAAAAATGATGCTTCTGACCGGCTAATTACGCTCGTCGAGCAAGAACCAAATTGTGTCTGTTCATCAGTTATACGTTGTGGCATGAGATTTTTAGACTTAATAAAAAATATATTATGGAACATACAAAAGCTACTATTGGAGTTTTAAACGACCTGATTGAAATAAATAATGACCGTATAATCGGCTATGAAAAAGCGATTAAGGAATTGAAAGATGGTGACCACGATTTGAAAACTTTGTTTGCCGGAATGATTGACGAAAGCAGGCAGGCAAGAATGGCCCTTGGTAAAGAAGTGCAAGCATTGGGCGGAGAAATGGAATCAGGAACATCAACAACTAACAGCGGAAAAATATATAAAGCGTGGATGGATGTTAAGGCAGTATTTACTGGTCACGACAGAAAAACTGTACTTAACAACTGCGAATTTGGGGAAGACGCTGCTCAAAAAGCTTACGATACCGCCCTATCGACGGAAGAGCTTCCCGCTTATTTACGTGAAATGCTTTCAAAGCAGAAGCATGTTTTAAAAGGTTCTCACGACGAAATCAAAGCATTGCGTAACAGGGAACGGAATAATGATTAGGAAATCAGTTTTGGGTTAAAAAGTGGTTTATTATATAAGTCCGGATGTTGTTATTACATTCGGACTTTTTTTTAATCAAGAGGAGATTTACAACCGGAAAAGGAACCTACTTGGTGATGGAGCGCTTTTTCTTTTTAATTTTAACATCGTTCTAAAGTTGTTCAGCTATTTTACAAAGCTTTCCTCATGAAAAAAGTGCTTTTTCTACTTCCGATACTTTGCGCCTGCTCGGCCATTGGCCAGCAATATCAACCCAACTGGTCTTCTTTAAATCAACGGAAAATTCCGGAATGGTTTCACAATGATAAATTCGGCATTTTCATTCACTGGGGCGTTTATTCTGTTCCTTCTTATGCTCCAGTCATTGAAAACAGCGGCTTGAGCTACGCTGAATGGTATTGGTACCGCATCAATGAAAAGCAGAAGGACTTCAAGGCTTTTCATGATAAAAACTATGGCAGCGATTTTCAATATCCTCAATTTGAACCAATGTTTAAAGCAGAACTGTTTGATCCGAAACAATGGGCAGAAGTTTTTAAACAATCTGGTGCACGATATGTGGTATTAACCTCTAAGCATCATGAAGGCTATGCCTTGTGGAACAGTGCTGAGGCAGATAAGTCGTGGCAAAGACCGTGGAACGCAGTAACAGGTACACCAAAACGAGATCTCCTGGGCGACCTTACTAACGCTGTGCGGAATGCAGGTCTGAAAATGGGCTATTATTATTCTTTGTACGAATGGTTTAATCCCCTGTACAAATTAGATAAAAAGCGGTACGTATCTGAGCATTTGTTCCCGCAGTTTAAAGATCTTGTTACTAAATATAAACCCTCCGTTATTTTTTCTGACGGAGAATGGGAACTGTCAGATACGGCATGGAGAAGTGAAGAATTGTTAGCATGGTTGTATAATGAATCTCCGGTAAAAAATGAAGTGGTAGTAAATGACCGTTGGGGAAAGAACACCCGGGGAAAAAATACTGCTTCAACCTATACTACCTCAGAGTATGGAAGTGGAATGGATCCCAATGTGATCTGGGAAGAAAGCAGGGGGATTGGACATTCATATGGCTATAACAGAAATGAGCAATTGCAGGATTATAAAACAGGAAAAGATTTAATATTGATTCTGACAGATGTGGTTGCCCGGGGTGGAAATTTATTATTAGACATAGGACCCACTGCTGACGGTAGAATTCCTGTTATCATGCAACAGCGATTGATAGAAATGGGTAATTGGCTTAAGGTTAATGGTGAGGCGATTTATGGTACAAGTGCATGGAAACAACCTTATCAGTGGAGCGCTGGAAAGCAGCCCGAAAAGAAAGGCGCCAGCTTCATGGCCGGATATGATATCGCTGCTATGGTAAAACCTCAAAAAGAGCAGGCGTATATTCAAAGCTTTTTTACAAGAAAAGGAAAGGATCTATTTTGTATTGTGCCGGCGTATTCACCTGAACTAAGGCTCAAAAATATAAAGTTGCCTGCAGGAACAAAGGCAAACCTTTTAGCAGGGGGCCGGGCATTATCCTGGAAACAAAGTGGAACCGATGCAGTGATCAATCTGACTAAGCTAAAACCCGGCGAAGTGCCTGCAGAAATGTTTGTTATCAGGCTGGAAAATGCTTTGTGATAACCTGATTTTTTCTGCTATACTAACCAATGTTTTCTTCAATCACAGGTACATCAAATGTCAATTCTACATCAGTCTCAGGATAAGATACGCAGGTTAGTATCAAACCGTCTTGTAAGTCTTTAGGCGTAAGCACGTCATTAATACTCATTTTCACTCTGCCACTAGTACACTTAGCCGTGCAGGTGCTGCACCTGCCCCCTCGACAGCTATACGGAAGCTGGATATGATGTTTTAAAGCAACCTCCAGTATATTTTGGGGATAGGCAACTTCAATAACATGCGTTTTTTCATGATAGTTTATCGTGACTTTATGAGGAGTTTTATCTGCCAAAAAAGGTGGCGGCGGTGCAGTTGCGAAAAAGTTTTCCTGCCTTATCTGGTGTTGGTTGTACTTCATTACTTTTAGCGTGAATTGAGCCATGCGCATAAATGATGAAGGGCCGCAGAGATAAAACTTTACAGATGTAGTAGAAACATTTTGTAATAGTATGTTTTCGAGCAGATTGTTATTTAATCGCTGCGCAGATTTTGTATGATCATGTGGATGACTAAAAATTTCTTTTAAAGTAAACGTCGCTCGAAACAGTTCGTTTAGGTTTAATAACTCACTTCGAAAAATACTGTCTTTCTCGCTATGATTTTGATTGATAAGTAAAACTTTCGTGTCTTGAAAATGATAAAGCAAATGCTTGACTAACGAGAAAACGGGTGTAATTCCACTTCCTGCAGCAATAAAAACTACTACCTCACTTTCAGGCTGTTGTATTGTGAATCTTCCTGTAGGTGGAAGGCTTGTAATAATTTCTCCTGCCTTTAAATGATCAAATAAGTAACGGCTTAAT